>JAGASY010000069.1 GCA_017621515.1 Bacteroidaceae bacterium | reverse complement strand
GTGCGCTGGAAATTTGAAAACTTAGTAGTTTTTTTCCAAAGACTCTTCGCCAGTGGTAAACAAATGTAAAAGAATCGCCTAAAAATAAAACACTTTTTTACAATTTACGAAAGCTTCACAGAATGCGCATAGAATCCTCATTCTTCGAGAAAAGTTCTTCGTGCTTCATTTTGGAGCGTTCCAGAGGACTTATAATTTTAACATTTGGCAGAATCAAAAAGATAGTATTTGTGACACAAAATCAGCAAATCAAAGCCGAAACGATTAAAAATCCATCATTTTGTCAGAAATTTATTTTGTTAAAAAATATATATAAAAAATTTTATTATGGGAGTGTTTATTCGGAAAATTAGTGGGTGTATCCGGCAGACTCCTCCGTCACTATCACGCAATAGCTATGGAGGTGTCTGCCGGATACACCCACTAAAATAAGCAACAAACGAAACTCAGAGCAAGTTTCTATTTTCTGCTGCATTCATCGCACACACCTTTTATCACATAATTTACACTTGTCGGAACGAAACCTTCGGGAAGAAGAACCCGAGGCACAGGAATATCATGCATACAAATTGTCCTGCCGCACTTTTCGCAGAAGAAATGCGTATGTAAATCATCATCATCAGAAGTATGTTCAGCCGTACACAGTTCATACTTCAAAGAGCCGCTTCCATCGTCAATCTCATGTATCAGATGATGGTCGGCAAACAGTCTGAGAGTTCTGAACACAGACGACTTATCGAGTGTGTCTATTTTGTCTTCCATGTCTCGAAGAGAGAACGAATGACTAAAACCATATAGGGCACGCATAACCAATATGCGGTTCGCTGTCGGACGAATGCCCCTCTCTTCAAGTTTCTTTTCTATATCCATATTATTCTATTAGATTTCACAAAGTTAATATATAAATTATTATCTGACGAGCATTTATATTATGGTATTGTGTTACCACAATTAAAATCTAAATCCTTTGCTCCTTAATGTCCACAACATCCGGAATGATGGTGATGCGATTTGTTCGCACAGGCATGATGACAATTCGCCACGGCATTCCCCTCGCGTTCAATGATAAGGCGCAGACGCAAAGCATTGAGTATGGCAAGGAGAGAGACTCCCACATCGGCAAAGACAGCCATCCAGAGGTTGGTCAGTCCGAATGCCCCGAGGGTCATCACCACCACTTTCACACCTATCGAGAATATGATATTCTCCATCACAATCTTCCGGGTCTTTCTGCCAATCCGTATGGCATCGGCAACTTTCATCGGATTATCATCCTGTATGACAATATCTGCTGTCTCAATTGCCACATCGCTTCCCATAGCTCCCATCGCTATGCCTATATCACTACATGCAAGTACCGGAGCATCGTTTATTCCATCTCCGACAAAAGCTACTTTATGCCCTTTCTGCATTCTCAGTTTGTCTATGTAGTCAGCCTTCTGTTCCGGCAACAGCTCTCCCTCCGCATAATGTATTCCTATACGGTTTGCCAAGGAGGAAACAATGTTGCGCTTATCGCCGGAAAGCAGATGCAGTTCCGTGATTCCGATCGACTTCAATTCTTCCGCCACATGCAAGGCACCATCTTTCACTTTGTCCCCAAGCACAATACACCCCGTGTATCTGCCGTTCACACTACAAAGAATGGTCAGTTCATCGATATCTGCTACAGTCTGTGACACCACAACACCGTTGGACTCCAACAGCTGCCTGTTGCCCACAAGCACTTCTTTCCCATCTATTGTTCCTTTCAGTCCTCTTCCGGATATAGTCTTGAACTCCGTTTCTTCCTTAAACAAAGACAAATTACAACTTTCCACATATTTCTTCAATGCCACCGCTACCGGATGATTGGAAGACTTTTCCGCTGCTACCACATAACGCAGAATGTCATGCCGGCTGTATCCGGAATTTTCCACCGGAATAACCTCCTTCACCTCAAATTGTCCGGTAGTCAATGTTCCGGTCTTATCAAAAGCAACAGCATTAATCATGGTGACAGCATCCAATTGGCTTCCTCCTTTGAAAAGGATTCCTTTCGTGGAAGCCACACCAATGCCTCCAAAATATCCGAGCGGAATACTTATGACAAGGGCGCAAGGGCATGACACAACCAAAAATACAAGGGCACGATAAAGCCAGTCATTGAAAACATAGTGAAAATCGGGAACGAGAATTGAATATATCCAAGGAGACAACACAAGCAGAAGAGAAAGACACACTACGACAGGAGTATATATACGTGCAAATTTTCTGATGAAAAGTTCTGCCGGAGCTTTTCTGTCGGAGGCTTCTTCCACCATCGTCAATATGCGGCTGAGGGCACTGTGTTCAAAATTGCGTATGGCAGATACCATCACCGTATCGGACAAAGGGATAAAGCCCGCCATCACTTCATCGCCTTTGTGCAACAGCACCGGTTTGCTTTCGCCCGTAATGGCTGCAGCATTGAAGTCTGCATCCTCTGACAGCAAAGTTCCGTCAACAGACAAGCGTTCCCCGACCCTGATTTTTATTCTGTCTCCAATCTTCACATCCTCACTCCTTATCTCTTCTTCTTTTCCATCGCGTACAACCCGTGTCATATCGGGACGCAAATCCAGAAGTGAAGCAATATGGTCTCTGGCATTATCGGAAGCCATGTCTTGCAGTTTCTCTCCGACAGAATAGAACAACATCACAGCAACTCCTTCCGGAAATTCACCTATGTAGAAGGCACCGGCTGAGGCAAGAGTCATCAACGTAAACTCATTGCATAGCTTGCCATGCACCATGTTCTCAAATGCTTCGCGCAACACCGGAAGCCCTACGGGAAGAAACGCGACAAGATACCATAAAAACCGAATGTGGGAGTCAAACCAAACGACATCCCATCCGCCGGCAACAATTCCGACCAAGAGCATTGCTGCACTCAAAAGTTCAAATCGGAAAAACTTTATCTTCTCTGTTGTTCTGTCCATCATTATTCCATTTTTTTTGTCTGTCTATATGCTTTCAAACAACAACACGGTTATTTTGTTTGCAAAGATAGAGGTATGCAGATGCAACCGGGTTGCATGTTGGCTGAATATTCTCTTTAAGGAAATTGCACCGGATTTTTATTTTCATAAACGCTCCGGCAATATGGTAATACGCAAAACGGAACATACCGCCATACATGCAGCATGTTCCGCTTTGATATTTTCTCCAATAGGTAGAACTGTAGTCTAACCTACGACTGAGAATTAAAACAGTTTCGTAAGTTCCGCTATATCAGAGAGTATGGCTGTAGGTACGGATTCGTCTATTTCCTCATTTCCCCATCCTATTCCGCGTATCCACACCGTCTTACATCCAATAGAAGATGCGGGAACAATGTCCTTGCTGAAGGAATCGCCAACAACCACAATGTCCTCGGCAGGCAAACCAAGCGCATCGACTCCGAGCTGGAAGATACGCGGATCAGGCTTACGTACTCCCACCACAGCAGACTCTATTATGCTCTGAAAATACTCCAGACGGAAGTCATGAAGAATCGTCTGTATATTGCCATAGAAATTGCTCACCAAAACAAGAGGATATTTCTCAGAGAGACTGCGTATAACTTCACGACTCGTTTGTAACACCCGCAATACATAGTCGTAACAATATTGGGCAATATCACATGAAATACGTTGACGCTGTTCTTCATCTATAGTCCAGAATCCGTTGTCGGCAAGATACTTCGTTTCTATATCTACCTTAATCTGCAACAAATCCAGAAAGTTATGTTCCGGCTTTATCAGAGGGAACTTTGCCAGTGTGCGTTCTCCGTGTACATAGCATTCCCTGAACTGCTCCTTGCTTACAGGGACATTCTGGCTTAGGAAGCCTTCCCACAGCACTTCTGACCAGTGTGTACTATTGGTGTCAATGGTGCCACCATAATCAAATATGATACCTTTTATATTCATCTTGAAAATATACTTTATGTGATAATTAAAGAGATTGGTCAGAGAGAATCTGTTCAGGCTTCCATTTCTGCAAGCATTCTACGACAAAAACTCTCGTGTCTCCAACGCATATATAAATACAGTGTTGTCATTACTACCAGTTCAAAAAGCAAATACATCCACGGAACATTGGCAAGGCATGAAATATACAACACTATCGCACGGACATTAAATGTAAGTATGTTGGCATACTTCATCAGAGGAAGGCTGTTCTTGCGAAACTTGTCACGGAAAGTCTGAGGGATTTTGTCGCCATAGACTTTGCCAATCTTGGCAAGCAAAGCCTGAAAAGCAGGTGTCTGCAACTCCTGTTGTCTGGTGTAGTTACAATATGAACGCAGAAAAATTTTCCACAAGAAGTTTCCTTTCCATGGAGTTTCCTCATACAGTTTACGTTGCTGGACACTATTGTCGAGTTCGCTTCCGTCTTTTCCTTTCAGAAAGAAAAGATGTACATTGCGATAATAATCGGCAAGACCGCATTGTCTTGCATGACACACAAAACCGCATATACAAGCAAGCAGAAGCCCGAACCATTCCCAATGAATATCTGTAAAAGGAATGTTTTGGTGGAATATCCTTATTACAATAGCGACATAGATACAGAAGAACCACACATCTCCTGCAAATCCGTCAAGAATACGTCCGAGACGTGTTTTCTTGCCTGTCATTCTTGCCATCTGCCCGTCACAGCTGTCATAGAAGTTTGCCCATGCAAGGAGCAATACACCAATGATATTGTAAATAAGTCCACGCGTCGTGCCCGCATCAAAAACAAACATGACACCGGCTGCTGCTCCAAGAAACATCGATATGACTGTCACTACATTCGGATGAATATCAAAATGATTGAAGAATAATGCCCAACGATAACCTATCGGACGCGTAAAGACTATGTCAATCCATTCTTCCGTGTCTTGTGACTTAAAAGTCAATTCCATCGATTTTTTATTGTCTGACATAATTTGATGTTTTTATTTCTTTTGTCTGTTAGAATATACTTATAATCCTCTTACTATTCTTTCTGCTATCGCTTTTGCCGCCTTATCTCTGCAACGTGAAAAGCTTGGCCAATCATTGAAGTCTATAATACGTAATTCACCGGTTTCCGAAACTATACAGTCTCCTCCATAAACCGGCACATTAAGTACTCTGGCTGCTCTGTCACTGATGTTTTTAAGTTCTTCAAGAGAAAAATGAAAACCATGCACCTTACCGTTATGCTCTTCAAGTCCGAACTTGCTGTGCCCGTCAGCGGCATATCCCCAGTCAAAGAAGTCCGTACCTTCCACACCATAAAACTTGATTAAATCGCCTTCAAGATGCTTGTTGGCTACAGCACAGGAAATGCCTCTTTCTGCAAAATCGGTAATCACAGCACATGCTTCTCTTTTACTCTCCACATAAGAGACATCGCTCTTCTTCTGTGCACATCCGTCACCACGCTTTATCCAACAAGGATATTCCAACTCAGGAAGTTCGTGCAAATCAAATACCCAGCTTAGCGGAGAAGGAATGCACTCACGCATAAAAATATCCGTGAATCTGCTGCGAGTACAATTTTCCACTCCTTCAGCAGGATTGACAACGGGAATACCTTTTTCATGCTTAATTTCTTTAAGTAACCCGATTGTAGAAAGATGGCGCGCCATACTGAATATAAATTCAGCCTCGCATTCTTTGCAGAAATCTGTTTCAGAAATGCAACTGACACTATGCCCCATATCAGACAGACATTCCGCAACAGCATGAAGAATCGCCGCGTCATTGTCAACCATATTCGGCGAGAACTCAGAGGCTCTCGCAATACCCAATATTTTCATTTTCCTGTATTCAAGAAGTCTTCAGCTTTTTTAATGTCTTCTGCATGATCTACATCCAGAATCTTAGAGAAACGGCAAGCCTTCAGACGCAGTCCGTCAGAAACAAGCTGCCTCTGAAAATTACGCATACGCGACATGCCACTGTTTATACACTTATCAAGAGTCGAGAAAGCCTTGGAATCAAGACAATATATTCCTCCGGAAATGTATTTGCACACAGATGCACCGGACTGACCTGCCTCACTTTGTGCATAAAGTTCCAAAGAATCGTGGAAACCAGTAATCATATCATGACAGTCCGTAGAAATATACAGAGGCTTTTCATCGTCGATATAGTCCGTAACCGCCATCATACCGTCATAACCGGAAAGATTAAATTCAGAAATATAAGAAGAAAATTCACGCTCATCAAAAATAGTATCTACAGTAGTAAGGCAGAACTTTCCTTCTCCGATATATTTCTCCAGTTCGTAGAAACTGTGCATGGAACTTGGAGTGGTCTTTACCACAAGTCTGACCGGAACTCCGGACTTCACCAATTCATGTAGATGCTCCTGCACAAGTGTAGTGAGATTATTAGTAATCACGAATATTTCTTCTGCATCGTTATCCATAAAAATCCGGATAAGACGATCTATCATGGCTTCTCCATTGAGTTTCACAAGCGGCTTAGGCAACTCAATCCCTTCTTGTGCAAGACGAGAACCTTCACCGGCTGCAAGTATCGCAAATTTCATAATATATTATTGTTATTTATTTTCAGAAATATTGCCTGAGACTGTTTTTCTGTCACTGTTGTTCGAAGGTTTGTTTCCCACTTTCATAAGGAACAATCCGATTGCAGTCCAGAAAAGCTCTCTCACACGGCATATAATAGATATGAACATTCCTATATCATTTGTCATTCCCATACGTGCTGTAGATATGGCAAATCCTCCTTCACGACCACCCAACTGCAGCGGCATGAAAAAGAGCAGATTGGCAAATAAAGATGTAAATGCAAGTATAAGTATGGAATGAATAAACATCATCCAGCTTCCTCCTCCAACCTCAAAAAGTTGCAACATGAAATAGATTTCCAACGATTGTAGTATCCTGCCAATATATTCAAGAAAGAAAGAGCCATAGAAACTGCGCTTGTTCTGCCCTTGCAATTCTGCAATCTGACAGTCAATGTTCTTTAAATCCTCGGCATGATTCTCTGCAAACCTGTGCGCCCACTTCTTACATCCCGGAATATGTCCTACAAAGTTCACAAGTTTTACTACCATTCCGTTTTTATATCCTTTTACAAACAGATATATTCCTCCCAGACAAAATAATGTCATCAATGCTAATATCACTCCCATTGCCGTGTCTATAGGCATGAATAGTAAATATAAGATGATTGAAGTAAACCAAAACCAGAAATGTGCAAAGATATGCATCATAGCAAACAGCAAGACAGAAGAAGTGGCACGATGCGTACCAATACTTGGAGTAAGCTCCATTATCTTATATGGTTCCCCTCCCATCAAACCTGCCGGTGTAGCATAATTCAAAGCAAATCCGGTTATCGTAAGTTTCAATATCCGCAAGAAAGAGACTGGACACTCTCCACTTCCCTTGATGATGATTCTCCATGTCTGCGCATTCATCAGGTAGAGAACTATCCAAAGCCCCAAAATAGCAATAAGCCAATAGCCGGCTTTGCATACGTCATGCCACAGTTGTACAAAACTTACCTTGAACGTAAATAACATCACAACTACTGCAACAAGACCGAACAGAAAGAATATATTGCGTGTACTATTTTTCATTATTTATAAATGACATCCGTGTTTACACTATAATTATACAATCCGGAGATTCTACCGGTAAGTTCCATTTCACAATTTTAAGGTTATGAGGTTTCGAGTCCGGATGCCGCAATAATATACAACAAATCTTCAACCTCAAAACCTTATAACCTTACACTACTGCCTCCTTACAGTCAGCAGCAAAACTTACACAAAAAATATTTATATCTCCTCTTCTGCAATCTGGTCAAGCTTCAGTTTATCACTATCATCTCGCTTCTCATAATATTGTTTACGAAGCGGATGAGCATGACAACTGTCATAACGCATACGATTGCGCACAATATCTATTGCAGAATAGATAGCACTGCGGAATGAACTTTCATCAGCTACATTCTCACCGGCAATGTCATACGCAGTCCCGTGTGCAGGAGAAGTGCGCACAATAGGCAGACCCGCAGTGTAGTTCACACCCTCATCCATAGCCAATGCCTTGAACGGTGCAAGCCCCTGATCATGATACATGGCAAGTACAGCATCAAACATTTTATAGTTTCCAGAACCGAAAAATCCGTCTGCCGCATAAGGACCAAAACATTTGATGCCTTTTTCCATCATCCCATCAATCGCAGGACATATAATGTTACGTTCCTCAGTACCAATCAATCCACCATCTCCGCAATGAGGATTAAGCGAAAGCACTGCTATACGCGGATTGTCAAGCGCAAAATCACGTTTCAACGAATGATTCAGAATCTGCAACTTCTCCTCGATAAGTTCCTTGGTGATGCTCTCCGCAATTCTGCTTACAGGAAGATGGGTAGTAACAAGTGCCACACGCAAATCATCTTTCATCAATATCATCAATGCCTTATCACCTTCTCCGACCTTTTGCTCAATGTATTCCGTATGTCCGGGAAAATGAAAACCTTCACACTGAATTGTATGCTTATTGATAGGAGCTGTAACAAGAACATCTATAAATCCTTTGCCAAACTCATCCAAAGCTCTTTCAAGGGCGACAAATGCCGCTCTGCCAGCTTCTTCCGTAGGATGTGAGAACTCTACTTTCAGTTCCGTATCGCCAAAACAGTTTACAATATTCAGTACACCGTCCTCTATCTCATCAGCCGATTCCTTTACCACAAAATTTACTTGGCAATCTATTGCCTTCTTATGATAGGTAGCCACTTTGGGAGAGCCATAAATCACAGGAGTACACAGACTGAGCATTTCCTCATTCTGAAATGTCTTCAAGATTACCTCATATCCAACTCCGTTAATATCTCCGTGGGTTATACCCACTCTTATCTTATTCATAGAAAAATTATTTTACAATTTATTTTGTATGCCACTTTTCCAAACGAGAAGCCCTATCTGCCAGACCCATCCCAACTGGGAAGAACATAGAAATCTACGCTTCCAGACTCACAGAATATCAGCCCGGCAGATTTTCTCAGTCCTTACTTCCCGGCAACTTCAATGTATATAACGCAGCTTCAAGACGGCGCACCATTGTACGCTTCATCTTGTCAGGAGCATAAACAAATCCTTCCACAACTATCACACGGTTATTGACCGTATCAACCTGAGAGTGAGCGACAAAAGGTCCTCCCATCGCATCATTCTCCATCTGCCACAATCCACGCGCCTCTTGCGTATAGACACCTTGAACCTGCATATCCTTCACCTTCACAAATTCCTTTTCGGTAGCCATGTACTGATTCGGTTTTCCTCCGGGAATATTCTTCTTCATGAAACTGTCGCGCAATGCAATATACGCTCTTTTTCGAAAGACTTTCTCACTCACATACGGATAGCTGTATATCACAATATTCTGAATGCTTGACAGTCCGTCATTCGAAGCCCATATAAAATCGTCTCCGACTTTCATCTTGTTGATATCCACAGGAATATAAAGTTCACAATCAAACATTTCCTTTACTTTCTTTGCAAACTTCACATTGTGCTCCGTCTCCAACCTTGTAGCTTCACGGTTGATTTCCTCTGCCGAAAAGAAGTTAATGATAAACTTTGTCTGCTCCGTAATATATGCAGAGATAGAAGCCTGACTCGGTCCCTGTATCGTCATGATAAGTTGCGGAGAAGCATGTTCATCACGAACAAGATTTATCTTCGGCTGAGTATAATGGTCATTTATTTTTATGACAATAATGTTCCGGAATATATTCGTTATCCTGTCAAAATGCTTCTGCTCCACACGGCTGATATGAAAAGTACTCTCTTCCTGCGGAAGTCCCGGCATCGGTTTGTTGAGCACATCTTTAAGAGCAAGCCCCACATATCCGTCCCACACACTGTCGTCTGCCACAACCATCACCTCGTATGGATTTCCACTTGCAGCCGGAATGAGCGGACTACGGGTACGTTTCTTCTTACCGCCCTCAGCACCGTCAGAACAAGCAGCAAGAACAAGGGCTACAGAAACAAGCATCATCAGAACACCAAATAATTTATTCTTCATAATACGCTATATTTTATGCTGTTAGAATATTTCCACAAAGCATCGGTTAATCATCCGAGCCGGTGTCTTCCATCATCTTTGCCGTTGACAACAATCCACATGCGGCAAAAATGTCCTGACCGCGCGATGCCCGGATAGTCGTAAATATGCCATGACGAGTCAGATAGTCCCGAAAAGCAATCATGCGTTCCGACTCCACACCATCAAGTTCTACATCAGGAATCTTATGGAAACGTATAAGGTTGATGCGGCATTCCACACCTCTCAACAATTTAATCAGTTCTTTTGCAGATGCCATGTCATCATTGACTCCGCTGAACATGGTGTATTCAAACGAAAGTCTGCGTTGGTGACTGAAATCATACTGGCGCAAAGTATCCACAATATCGGAAATAGCAAACTGCTTCTCTGCCGGCATCAGTTTCAATCTCTGCTCATGGAAAGGAGCATGCAGACTCACAGCCACATGGCATTCGCTTTCGTCAATGAAACGCTTGAAATTCTTCTTGAGACCTACCGTAGAAACAGTGATGCGTCGGGGACTCCAAGCCATACCATATCCGGAAGTAATTATCTGCAAAGACTTCATCAGATTGTCATAGTTATCTAATGGTTCTCCCTGCCCCATAAAGACAATATTTGTCAGACTCTCAGAATCTTCCACAGAAAAAATCTGATTCAGAATGTCTGTAGCCGTAAGATTTCCGGAGAAACCCTGTTTGCCTGTCTGACAAAACAGACAGTTCATTTTACATCCGACCTGAGTGGATACACACAACGTGGCACGTTCTCCGTCCGGAATATATACCGTCTCCACAAACTTACCCTCAGTCGTTCGGAACAGGTATTTCACAGTCCCATCGACCGACCGCATAGTTTCAATTGGTTCAGAGCGTCCTACAACGAAACGCTCCGCGAGCTGTTCGCGGAAGCGTTTCGATATATTTGTCATTTCGTCAATGCTTTTCACCCTCTTGACATAAATCCACTGCGCCAACTGTTTCGACGTAAATTTGGGCATACCAAGCTGCGCCACAACGTCTTCAAGTTCATTGAGTGTCAGTCCTAAGAGCGGTGTCATTTCCTTTACCATGCAAAGAGTGGATAATCTTTCATGAGTTCGTTTACATGCGCTCTTACTTTTGCTATTGTGCTGTCATTTTCCGGATCATTCAGCACAGTCTCAATCATGTCGGCAATCTCCAACATGAGTTCTTCCTTGGCACCTCTTGTCGTGATGGCAGGAGTTCCGAGACGGATACCACTTGTCTGGAAAGCAGAACGTGTATCAAACGGAACCATATTCTTGTTTGCTGTTATGTCAGCAGCCACAAGAGCCTTTTCTGCCACCTTACCTGTAAGGTCAGGATATTTTGTACGCAAGTCAACAAGCATAGAGTGATTGTCTGTTCCGCCAGAACAAATAAAAAATCCTTTGTCGATAAGTGCCTGAGCAAGAACAGCCGCATTTTTCTTCACCTGCATCTGATAATCCTTGAACTCCGGAGTAAGAGCTTCTCCAAATGCCACAGCCTTGGCTGCAATGACATGTTCAAGCGGTCCGCCCTGCTGTCCCGGGAATACGGCAGAGTTCAATATCTGCGACATCATCTTCACCTGACCTTTCGGTGTAGTGAGCCCCCACGGATTCTCAAAGTCTTTTCCGAGCAGGATGATACCTCCACGCGGTCCTCTGAGCGTCTTATGGGTAGTGGAAGTCACAATATGTGCATATTTCAAAGGATTATCAAGAAGTCCGGCTGCAATAAGTCCTGCCGGATGCGCCATGTCGATCATCAACAACGCTCCCACCTCATCAGCAATCTTTCTCATGCGGGCATAATCCCACTCCCTGCTATATGCAGAACCTCCACCGATAATCAGTTTAGGCTTCTTCTCCAAAGCGAGACGCTCCATCTCATCATAATCTACACGGCAAGTCTCTCTGTTCAGATTGTATCCCACAGGATTATAGAGGATACCACTTGTATTCACATGGCTTCCGTGAGAAAGGTGGCCTCCGTGGTCAAGGTTAAGCCCCATGAAAGTATCTCCCGGCTTAAGCACCGAAAGCAACACCGCAGCATTTGCTTGTGCTCCGGAATGAGGCTGCACATTGGCATATTCTGCTCCGAATAGTTTCTTAACACGTTCTATAGCAATTGTCTCTGTCTGATCTACGACTTCACACCCACCATAGTACCTCTTTCCCGGATATCCTTCAGCATATTTGTTTGTAAGGCATGAGCCTTGTGCTTCCATCACCTGTTCACTGACATAGTTTTCTGAAGCAATAAGTTCAATACCTTTTACCTGACGTTGGTACTCTTTCTCTATCAATGAGAATATTTCTTCGTCTCTTTTCATTGTTATAGTTTTAGTTTGTTATTTCTCTATTGTTCTGCAAAAATAAGAATAAAATGATAAACAGCCAATTAAAGCCAGAAAAAAGGTTACAAGACCGTCAGGTTTTGAAATGCACGGCACAAATCGGCAAGGTGTTTACACAGATTTATCCCC
>JAGASY010000068.1 GCA_017621515.1 Bacteroidaceae bacterium | reverse complement strand
TATACCGTCAAAAATATTCTGCTCACATATACAAAGATACTAATTTTTCTTGAGATATACAATCATTTGACTGACAATCAATCGATTAAATCATAAAAGATGTGTACAAAGAGTAGCCTAAATTAGGGGAGGTGGCGCGGTAGCGACGGAGGAGTCTGTTAAGAACATCCACTAATACATCTGCATACAACCAACTAAAACATACAGAAATGCCACTTTCTCAAAATGACAAAATGATATTTTCGTTCAAAATGTAAATTTAACATTTGGAGCGATTTTTTGCCGATGATGAAGGAATGAAAATTTTAGTTCAGAAATAACTATTTGATAATCAATAAAATATAAAAATTCTCAAAACGCTCAAAAAAACGTGCCGGACGCAATTTTTCGATAATTTTGAGTGCTCTGATAAATTGTTGATTATTAATATATTATGAGCGAATTTGCTGTTTCTGCTCCCAAATGCCACTCAAAACCCACTCACTTTTCAGTTTTTGTTTAGGCACACTTCCCAAACAGCAAATTACACACTTCTTAACATTCAAGCCGAAGCAAACTGATTTTTTTCTCTGCTTCCCAATGCTTCTTTCTTTTCAGCGCGCTGTTTTAAAATTTTCAGCGCACAGTGAAAGAATTTCCACTGCGCTGCAAATAAAATTGCAGTGCGCTGCGAAGAAAAAAACTGTGCGCTGAAAATTTGAAAACTTAGTACATTTTTTCAAAAGACTCTTCGCCGGGAATAAATAAATGTAAAAGAACCGCTTAAAAACGAAACACTATTTCACATTTTTCGGCGACTTCTGAAAATGCGCGTAGAATCCCATTCTTCGACAAAAGTTCATCACGCTTCATTTTGAAGCGTTCCAGAGGGCTTGGAATTTTAACATTTGACAAAATCAAAAAGATAATATTCTGATGCAAAATTAGCAAATGGGAAACAGAACCGTCTGATTTGCTGTCATTTTGTCAAAACGGAATATCCCTTAAAAAAACGATGTCAAAAATTTTTTTATGGGAGTAAAAATAGAACTGGAAATGTGTAAATCAAAATAGTCTTAAAGCCATGAAGTAATCTTCTGCAACATCTTGTCTTGATTGTAAAAATTCATAACTTTGCGTGAGATATGGCTGTCCGCATAACTTAATAGTAGGCAGCCTGAAACAGATTATTCAAACTTGATTTTTCTGTGATATATCATAGTACAAAACTGATAAAAAGATTAGAAATGAAATTTAGTGTGTCGGGATTCTTGCTGATTATGTGTTTACTGTGCTTTGCTGTAAATGCAGAAGCGAGAAGGGAGAAAGTTATTGTAGTCGTAGATGCTGGTCACGGAGGACAGGATCCGGGAGCAAAGGGCAGACATTCGAAGGAGAAAGACGTGAATCTGGCAATATCCAAGAAATTCGACAAGGTGGTGCGTAAAAACTCCAAAGACATAAAGGTGGTGATGATAAGACGGAAAGATGAATACATTTCTCTTGCAGACCGTGCCGGATTTGCCAACTTTGTTAATGCCAATCTTTTCATATCCATTCATTCTAATGCTTCAGAGCAGAATCCGAATGCTTACGGTACAGAGGTGTATGTACACCGCCAGAGTTCGGCAAACAGTGAACGTCTTGCACGTATCATTGCGAACAAACTTCGCACACATGCAAGACGAAACGACAAGGGTGTGAAGAAAGCCAATTTCCAAGTGCTCCGTGAATCCACAATGCCTTGTGCGCTTGTTGAGGTAGGATTTATTTCAAATCGGGCGGAAGAAGATTTTATCTCGTCTAAGAATGGAGTGCGTCTGATAGCTGAAAGCATATATCTTGCTGTGGCGGAATACGTGTATGGGTATGAGCCTTCCGAGATAAAGCGGAGCGGAAAAGACAAAAGGATGGCGAGGAAAGGTTGAGCTGTAGGCTTATGCGGTTTATTTAAGTGGATGCGCTCGACAGACTTCTCCCCTTGTGTTTGCAATTGTTTTTTTACAGACTCCTCCGTCGCTACCGCGCCACCTCCCCTAACTTAGGGGAGGAGCCAAGTTACCATGTTGGGTGTCAGCGCTATACATCCGTATCATAGTCTTTTCAGGGAGAGGTATATAGGCTCCTCCCCTAAGTTAGGGGAGGTGGCGCGATAGCGACGGAGGAGTCTGTAGAAGACATTTGCAAATACAAGGGAAGAAGTCTGTCGAATACACCCACAAAAGCAGTATGAGGAGTCTGTCGAGTTCCCCCACTTAAATAACAAGTTCTTCTACTAACTATAAACATACACATACAAGGACAAACTGCGTTTGAAACTTTTTATTCAAAAATTTTATTTTGTTGCACGTTTGCGCTATCTTTGCATGATTTATATTAGTAATCGGATTCCCGTTGGGAAGATGATGTATCGGCGTTGTGAAAAGTCTTTTTCTCAGCATCGTTGAAGTCTGACGGAGAAGACGTTGCCGCTTCATGGTTTTATGAGCCTGATGATGTTTTTCGGGTGATTCATATAGTACGGACGGGAATACGGTTTTACAGTAATGAGGATATAATAAATTTATAATTTACATACTATTATATGGGAAACAGGAGTATTGTTTCAATTGCAGACTACAGCCGTGAGAAGATTCAGCAATTGTTGGATATGGCTGCGGAATTTGAGAAAGCACCTAACAGGCGTATTCTGCAAGGAAAGGTGGTTGCTACACTTTTCTTTGAACCTTCGACTCGTACACGTTTGAGTTTTGAAACAGCGGCGAATCGTCTTGGTGCGAGAGTGATAGGTTTCACAGACCCTAAAGTAACTTCTTCTTCCAAGGGAGAGACACTGAAAGATACCATTAAGATGGTGTCGAACTATGCCGATGTGATTGTCATGCGGCATAAGTTGGAAGGTGCGGCTCTCTATGCGAGTGAGGTCACGAATGTGCCGATTATAAATGCCGGAGACGGTTCTAATCTTCATCCTTCGCAGACAATGCTCGATTTGTATTCCATATATAAGACTCAGGGTACGCTGGAGAACCTGAACATCTATATGGTCGGTGACTTGAAATATGGACGCACTGTACATTCTCTGCTGATGTCTATGCGCAAGTATAATCCGACGTTTCATTTCATTGCTCCTAAAGAGCTGGAAATGCCGGAGGAATATAAGATGTATTGCAAGCTGAACAAGATTAACTATGTGGAGCAGACCGATTTCACTGAAGATACGATTGCAGATGCCGATATTCTTTATATGACCCGTGTACAGAGAGAGCGTTTTACGGACTTGATGGAGTATGAACGAGTGAAGGATGCATATATTCTCAAAGCCGATATGCTGGGCAAATGCAGGAAGAACATGAAAATTCTTCATCCGCTGCCGAGAGTGAATGAAATTGAATACGATGTAGATGAATCTGAACACGCATATTATTTTGAGCAGGCACGCAACGGACTCTATGCTCGTCAGGCTTTGATATGCGATGTGCTTGGAATCACACCGGAACAGATAAAGACCGATTTGACTATTATCGAAGCATAGGCAAATCTACATGGTCTGAGGAACGGTGCTGTAAGGGCTCAATACCGACAGGCGGAAAAATGAAGAGCTTCTCTTGCTTGTCTTTGGTAATGGATTTGCAGCAGAAAAGTTCGGAAAAGAAATAGGGAAAAAAGTCAAACCGTAATTCTGACAAAAATGGAAGATAAAAAAGGACGCATGGTGGCTGCTCTTGAGAACGGAACAGTCATAGATCATATACCGACTCAGAAACTGTTTACAGTGGTGCAGCTGCTTCAGCTGGACAAATGCAAGGATTCTGTAACTATCGGAAACAATTATTCAAGCAAGAAACTGGGACATAAGGGACTGATAAAAGTGGCGGACAGATTTTTCAGCGATGATGAAATCAGCAGACTTGCCGTTGTCTGTCCGAACATTCGTCTGTGTATCATACGCGACTACGAGGTGGTGGAGAAGAAAGAAGTATGTCTGCCGGATCAACTTACGAATGTAGTCCGTTGTGCAAACCCTGTTTGCATCACCAATAACGAACCTATGAAAACAGTGTTTTATGTTGTTGATAAGGAAAGAGGCATCATGAAATGCAGATATTGCGGCAAGGAACAATGTATTGACAACATCAAACTTGTGTGATTTCAGTTTAACAATTAATACATAAAAAAACAAGAAGAGCGGAGAAGTGCAGGACTATACAGGTTCCTTGTGCGGGACAGGGACTCCGCATCATATAATAATTAATAAGTATATGGCAAAAAGATTTGCAGAACGTACAAAACTCGACCTTTCTCTGGTGAATAAAGAGGTATTGGCGGATTGGGATTCAGAAGACGTTTTTCATAAAAGCATGACAGAGCGAGAGGGTTGTCCTTCTTTCATTTTCTTCGAGGGACCTCCTTCTGCAAACGGACATCCGGGTATTCATCACGTAATGGCGCGTTCGATAAAGGATACATTCTGCCGTTTCAAGACAATGAAAGGTTATCAGGTGAAGCGTAAGGCAGGGTGGGACACTCATGGTCTTCCTGTGGAACTTGGTGTGGAAAAGGAACTTGGCATCACAAAAGAGGATATAGGA
This sequence comes from Bacteroidaceae bacterium, assembly GCA_017621515.1. Lineage (GTDB taxonomy): Bacteria > Bacteroidota > Bacteroidia > Bacteroidales > Bacteroidaceae > RGIG8745. The sequence continues at coordinate 9,107 of JAGASY010000068.1, read as the reverse complement.
AAGACAATATCAATAGAAGACTACAACATGAGGTGTCGCAAGAACGTCATGATGTACACTTCCGAATGGACAGACTTGAGCCATAAGATGGGATATTGGGTGGATTTGGAACACCCGTATATCACATACGACAATAAGTATATAGAGACATTGTGGTATCTTCTGAAAGAACTATACAAGAAGAATCTGCTTTACAAGGGATATACGATACAGCCGTATTCCCCTGCTGCAGGAACAGGACTTTCAAGTCATGAGCTAAATCAGCCGGGATGTTACCGGGATGTGAAGGATACAACTGCTACAGCTTTGTTCCGCATGACAGACCCGAAAGAAGAAATGACAGGGTGGGGTGTGCCGTGCTTTGCAGCATGGACGACAACACCGTGGACTCTACCTTCAAATACGGCATTGTGTGTCGGACCTAAGATTGATTATGTATGTGTACAGACATATAATCCTTATAACGGCGAGAAGGTGAGTGTGGTGATGGCTGAGTCGCGCATGAGTGCTTATTTGAAACCGGAAGGAGCAGACATGCCGCTCGAAGAGTATAAGCCGGGTAATAAGATTGTGCCTTATAGAATTGTTGGACATTATAAGGGTACGGATCTTGTAGGTATGGGCTATGAACAGCTTATGCCGTGGGTCAAGCCGCTTGAGAAAGTAGATGACAATGCCGCTGATTTTGTCAAGGATTATGCTGCTGCAAATGCTGACAAGTGTTTCACTGCAGGAAACGACACTTTCGTTGAATTGTCGGAACAGGCTTTCAGAGTGATTCCGGGTGACTATGTGACTACAGAGGATGGTACTGGTATTGTGCATATTGCGCCTACATTTGGTGCCGATGACGCGAAAGTGGCAAAGGCAGCAGGAATACCGTCGCTGTTCATGATTAACAAGAAGGGCGAAACACGACCAATGGTTGACCTTTCCGGAAAGTATTATGTGCTTGACGAACTGGATGAATCATTTGTGGCAAAGTGTGTAGATACAGATAAATATGCACTTCATGCTGGAGATTATGTCAAGAATGCATACGATCCTAAGTTCAATGAGAACGGCAAATATGACGAGAAGGCTGCTTCGAAAGCAGAAGATCTGAATATCGTGCTGTGCATGGAAATGAAACAGCAGGGTACTGCATTCAAAATAGAGAAGCATGTACACAATTATCCTCACTGCTGGAGAACGGACAAGCCGGTGCTTTACTATCCTCTTGATTCATGGTTTATACGTTCTACTGCCTGCAAGGAGCGCATGGTGGAACTCAACAAGACAATTAATTGGAAACCGGAATCGACCGGTACGGGACGTTTCGGCAAATGGCTTGAGAATCTCAACGACTGGAATTTGAGCCGTTCACGCTATTGGGGTACTCCTCTTCCTATATGGCGCAATGCTGATAGCAGAGAAGAGATATGTATCGGAAGCGTGGAGGAACTCTACAATGAAATAGAGAAGGCTGTCGCTGCCGGTGTGATGGAATCGAACCCATTGAAAGAAAGAGGGTTTGTTCCGGGAGATATGGCACAGGAGAATTATGACAAGATAGACCTTCACCGTCCATACGTGGATGATATCAAACTTGTTTCGCCTACTGGTAATGTATTGGTAAGAGAGACTGATTTGATAGACGTGTGGTTTGATTCCGGTTCAATGCCATACGCGCAGATACACTATCCGTTTGAAAATAAGGAAGAGTTTGATGCACGCACTGTTTATCCGGCGGACTTTATAGCGGAAGGTGTCGATCAGACACGTGGATGGTTCTTTACTTTGCACGCAATCGCTACAATGATTTTTGACAGTGTGGCATACAAAGCAGTAATATCCAACGGTCTTGTACTTGACAAGAACGGATTGAAGATGTCGAAGCGTCTTGGCAACGGCATTGATCCGTTTGAATGTATCGAGAAGTTCGGAACTGATGCTGTGCGTTGGTATATGATTACCAATTCTCAGCCGTGGGATAATTTGCGTTTCGACAAAGATGGTGTGGCAGAAGTGAGCCGTACATTCTTTGGCAAGCTGTTCCAAACTTATTCGTTCTTCACCATGTATGCGAATGTAGATGGATTCGATTATTCTGAGGCAGATGTTCCGGCAGAGCAACGTCCGGAGATTGACCGCTGGGTATTGTCGGAACTGAATACACTCGTGAAGAATGTAGAAAAGAGTTATGAGGAGTATGAGCCTACACGTGCCGGACGACTCATACAGTCGTTTGTGACAGATAATCTCAGTAACTGGTATGTGCGTCTGAACCGCAAGCGTTTCTGGGGTGGAGAGATGGATACGGACAAGCTTTCTGCATACCAGACACTCTATATCTGTTTGGAGACTATAGCGAAACTTATTGCACCGATTGCACCGTTCTATGCTGACCGTCTGTACATGGACTTGGTTCGTACAACGGGAAGAGATACTGTAAAGTCTGTACACCTTGCCAAGTTCCCTGAAGTTAATGAAAACTTGATAAACAAGGAACTTGAGATACGTATGCAGCTGGCCCAGCAGACTACCTCAATGGTTCTTTCGCTTAGAAAGAAAGAGAGAATCATTGTACGTCAGCCGCTCCAGTGTATATCCATACCTGTTACAGACTCTCTGATGAAAGAACGTCTCGAACAGATGCAGCAACTGATTCTTGATGAAGTGAATGTAAAAGAACTTCGTTTTGTGGATGGAAGCGAAGGAATGCTTGTGAAGAAAGTGAAATGCAATTTCCGTACAATGGGTAAGAAGTATGGCAAGATGATGAAAGCCGTAAATGAAGCTATTGTAGGAATGACGCAGGAACAAATAGCAGAATTGGAGTTGAAGCAACAAGTTGTTCTTTCTGTTGAAGGACAGGATATTACGGTAGAGGCAGTTGATGTGGAAATCATCAGTGAGGATATTCCGGGATGGACTGTTGCCAATGACGGTAATTTGACTGTGGCTCTTGACATAGAGATTACTGACGAACTGAAAAACGAAGGCATTGCGCGTGAAATTGTGAAACGCATACAAGGGATACGTAAGGAAAGCGGTTTCGAAATTGTTGACCGCATAAAAGTAGAGATTACGGATGTTCCTGCTATAGCTGCTGCTGTGAAAGGTTTCGGCGACTATATCTGCGGACAGGTTCTTGCTAATTCGTTGTCTCTTGGTAGTCCTTCTGAAGGAGTGGAAGTAGATTTTGAGGATTTCAAGGCTGTTATAAAAGTAAGCAAAGACTGATGAATAAAAAGAAAGCCTTTGTTTCTTTGATAGTCATACTCTCTGTTCTTGTCATCGACCAGCTTATCAAGGTCGGTGTCAAGACAGGGATGTATCTTGGAGAACGGATTCATGTCACGGACTGGTTTCAGCTTGTGTTTGTAGAAAACCCCGGAATGGCATTTGGATGGGAGATAGAAGGGGGTAAACTTTTTCTTACTCTTTTCCGCATGGTGGCTGTGGCTGTGATTGGTTGGTACATCTTCAAGCTGGTGAAAGACAGTAGCACTCCATTGGGATATATTGTTTGTCTTTCGCTTGTTTTGGCTGGTGCTGCGGGCAATATTGTGGATTGTTTGTTCTATGGAATGATTTTCAATAATCCGCCTTATCCGGAAGTGGCACAGTTTGTTCCGTGGGGTACTGGTTATGGTGAGTTTTTATATGGACGGGTAGTTGACATGTTCTATTTCCCCTTGGTTGAATGGAATATGCCTGATTGGAACTGGCTTCCATACGGTGGAGAGCATTGTGTTTTTTTCAGTCCTATATTTAACTTTGCAGATGCTTCCATAAGTTGTGGAATCATTGCACTCATGATTTTCTACCATAAACAGGTAAGTAAAATAGGGTTCTAATCTTTTTTGAACTTCCGGATTTCCGGTTCTGTTGTAGCACTATTTCAGCAGATTTGGAAATCCGAAAGTTCAAAATGTTATTAAATGTCTGACAGAAAATGAGAAAAATCATCCTTTTATTTGTATGTCTGATAGTTTTTATGTCATGTGACAACCGTCCGAAAGACGTGCTGTCCAAGTCTGCGATGGAACAGGTGCTTTATGATTACCATCTTGCACAAGGTATGATAACGAATCTTCCGACAGACAAACGTCGCGAAATGGCAGACTCATACATAAAAGCTGTATATGAGAAAAACGGAATAACGGAGGCTCAATTCGATTCTTCTATGGTGTGGTATAGCAGACATACGAAGGATATGAAGGATATTTATGACAATTTGTATCAACGCTACAAGTCTGCTGATGAGGAAATGAAGTTGAAGACAGGAAGCAGCGAAATGGGCTATTTCTTTACAGAAAGTGGAGATACTACGAATATATGGAATGGTGATAAACTGATTATTCTCAGGCATGGGGAACTTTTTAACAGGGAAAACTTTACATTTAAGGCCGATACGAGTTTCAGAAAAAAGGACAGGTTCGTTCTTTTGACCAATGTTGGTTTCATAAAGGAAAACAAGGACGACCGTGATTGTAGTCTGACCATCAGTCTTTCGCTGAGATATAAAGACGGGAAATCGGTAGGCACGGTGCGTCGTCTGTATTATCCTGGCAACCAGCAATTGACAATTGAAGCCATAAAGAATGAAGATATTGAGAGTGTAAATATTTTCTTTTATTATAACGGAAAGCCGGATATGCGCAATATGTCCATGATTGACAATATTGCTTTGTATCGTATTCATACCCAGAAAAAAGAAACTGTCATAGATTCACTCTCAACAGATACAGTGGCTGTGGATAGCATAGCAAACATTAAACCTGTAATGGTGACGGATACACTCCATGAGCGTTTGAATCCGGAAGAATTGCGTGAGCAAACAAAAGGAGACAGACGGATAAACATCAAGTCTCGTCCCGATGTGATACGACCAAACTCTGTCGGACCTACACGTCGGAAGAGACCTAATAAGTAGATTGATTCTATGAGGAGAGTAGCAGCAAGCATGGTCTTCGTGAACCGTGAGGAAGCATACACAAATCATATTGTGGAGATTTATGGAAGCAGAGTGGTCAATCATTATGCTTTGAAGTCAGAACTTGCTATGACAGAGTGGCTTGGAGGGATAATTGTACTTACTCATGCAGACGACATAGATTTGGAAGGAGTACAATCTGTGGGTGACTTTTTCTCTCGGATAGAGAAGGCTGAACCTCCCCAATCTCGTTATCTCAAGGCATACCATTTAAAAAATGTGGATATTGCTACACGCACTTTGACCCCAAATAGCAGGATTTATTTGATAGAGGAGGATGGAAACTCATTTATTGAGTAGAAAAATTTTAATATGGGATATTCAGTAAGCAGTGACTGAATATCCCATATTAATTTTGGTTCATCCGGAGTTTAGAGTAATAAATCATAATCTTTGTAAATTCAATGGCAGCCAGTACGAAGGATACACCATGATACCGATGATAGACGATTTCAGGCAGCGTTTCTCGTTTGGCGACGATTTTGTTGACGTGGCAGACTCCGGACTGATGAACAAGAATAATGTGGAGCTGCTACAACAGGCCGGATACAGGTACTCGGGGCGCGTATTAAGAATGAGACTGCCGGCATAAGGCAATGGATTCTCTCATTGGAAAAGAAAGATGGGTATTGTTACGAATGTAGGCATGGGGGCACCTTATCGTCTGCTACTCGGAGAAACGTGCAAGGAAAGACGACTATAACTGCAATTGTGGTGTTGAACGCTTAAGAAAAGGCCTATAAAAGCGGGCGCATCACCAAGCAGCAGGTCAATAGGTGGGGATATAACAAGTTTCTTGAAATCAGTAGGGACATCGAAGTTACCATCAGCGAGCGGAAAATTGAGGAGGACTACAGGTGGGACGGCTTCAAAGGCTATATACCAACACAGACCTTGACACAGGGCGGGTCATTGCAGAGTGTCACGGACTTGTGGGTTGTGGAATGGGCATTCAGAATATCCAAAGGCACATTGGAGATGCGCCCAATGTTTCATTTTACAGAAAGAAGGATAGAGGCACATATCTGTATCTGATTCATTGCCTACAAAATGTACAAGGAATTGGAACGGCTCATCTCTCTCAATAAGATTAGTATGAGTGTTGACAATGTGCTTGATGCGGCAAAAACAATCACCACTATCAGGATAAAGATGCCGGAGAATGGCACTTTTTTCACAAAAACGCTATTCCTAACCGAGAAGCATCTTACTATCAGACCACTTTTCGAACTGTATGAGAGCAAATCTCAATTGGGTAACGCATTGACGAGGTCAGGAGAACTTGAAGATATTCCAATAAGCAGAAGCTGTATTTCTCGATAATGGCTTATTGACAATGTTTTTACCTCTTGACGACACTTTGGTATCAAGAAGATATTCCTTTTATTGCAGTACACCGCATCAAGCATCTCAAAAGTACATCTGCCTCTTCTTTAAGCCTGTCTTGATTAAAGAAGTCGTACTTCTCGTTAATTACATCAATGAACACTCTATAACAGATGGTTTCTGCCTTTGAGAGGATGATTTCATTGTACTGCTTTTGTTGGGCATTGACAGGATTAGCATAGATACATGCCAAGTGAGCGACGACGTATTAACTCCATCGTCTCAGGGGCTCTGTACCCAGGCCAAAAGTCCAGGAACAGAGATTTGGTTTCGCCTATCTCTCATTCGGAGTTTGACTGATTTACATACTTGCATATTGTTGAATTTATATTGTTTGTTTTTGGTGCAAAATTCCTAAATGATACAATGTTGACCTCAGTAAAGAGAAAGTAAATCATACTAATCAAGAGTAATTGATAGTAAATCATCTTTAGATAGACGTTTTTCCCACGGCTCTTCATTTAGCTTTGGCATTTTTTAGTAACTCGATGTGCTGTTTAGAATAATACATTGTACCATATTCTACCTTTGAAGGGATTTGATGACGGTGAATAAAAGAACGTACACCATCTGCTGTCATCTTATATGTTGAACGCGTCTCTTCTGGTATTATCCAGTCTGTGATTTCCGAATATTTGTTTTTTCAGATTATACAGTATATTAATAGCTTTCTTTTCATAGAATTTGAAGCCTTTAAGCGCAATTTTGGGCATATTATGTTCTCTGGTTATCACACCAACATGCTTTATACTCATCTGCTCACGTATGACTTTGTCAAAGTCAGTACGGAATATCATCGTAAACTTTCCACGCTTTTCCATCTTGACATCAAAATTCTTTAAGGTGTAACTTATTTGGTCTTTTGAAATGCCATACTTTTCCATTGCTTCTTCATAGGTACTCAATTAGTATCTATACTGTCATCCTTGCATTTGATACAATCAATATGAACCTTGGAGTAGTATGCTTTCCCATTACGATTTACTCTTGAAACTTTGTGACGCATCACAAAACTTATAACAGAAGCCTTTGTCATATTATACATTTCCATTATTTGTTCAGCAGTATAGTAGTTGTCTATGTCGATTTCTTCAAGGAGGTCAGCAAAATGTGCATCAATGGCTTTCTTATTAAAGAACGTATTGCGTCCTTCGTATATCTTGGTACAGTCGTCCTCGGGTGATAAGAATGCCTTATCTCGCAGAGAATTATTCTTCTCTGCATTTCGAAAGGATTCGGCATTGTTTTTCTTTTTCTTTCCAGCTTCTCTTCGCAGAGATGCGATACGTTCACACCTTCGGCTGCAGTATTTTTGAACGACATTTTGGTAGCAACGAACTTTTTCCGCATACTCCACATTCTTTAATTATCTCCATTTTGCTTTGACTATTCTAATGGTTTTTGATAGAAGAGGTCCTTGATTTTGTCTCTGGCTTTATCAGATATTTTCAGGAACTCTCACGTGTGCCCTACATAGCATTTTGCCATTCCATTTGTTCGCACGATTGAAATGCAGGAACGAAATTTGAGCCAAAGTTACCTCTAAAACAGGTAGCAACAAATTGCAAATGGAAAGCGTTAAAACGAAAAAAGCCATCAAAATGGTGGCTTATGAGCAGTTATAAAAACGATTTGCAAGTATGGTCGGGCGGTCTATTTCCGATGCAGATTGCGCAATTCGGCAATCTGACAGTTCACTTCCAGCAACAGCCCTTCAAGCTCCTGCTTGTCCTGCTCAAGTTCCTGTTCTGGTGTATAATTGGCAAGCCGCTCACGTAGAGCGGACGTATCGGGTTGTCTCATTGTTACTTATGTCTTTTAGATTTATCATTTGCGTTTCATTCCTGATTTCATTTGTCTGCCTATCCTGTGCGAAGCCTCACGCGCACAACGACGCATGAACTCAATCTCGTCCTCTTCCGGGTCGCGCCCCCATTTGAGGTCGGACTGCGGACCGCCTCCGCCACCGCCGGAAACCTCCCCGTAAGGAGAAGCGACAAGCGTAAAAAAGGCCATCGCCATGTTCTGAAAAGCCTGCCAGTTGGCCACTTCCCGGAAATCGAATTCATCGTTTAAGTAATCCAACACCTTTTCGGGAAGGTAGCGGTCGTAGTTCTTTCCGTCATGCTCAAATTCCGTATGCAAGCGGTCGGGCTGCCACTCCGTGTAGCCCTCATAAACCGGGATGTTCCGCTTAACATTGACCAGCGGCTTTTCTCCGGCTTCGGTGTGAACGAACGGTTTCTGTGCCGTTACAACAGGTCGCTTCGGTATCGGGCTTTCCTGTTTTGCCTGTTCGGGATGCAACTTCTCCCACGCCCGTTCAATATGGGATGCGGTCAGGCTACGTCCCTTTCCAAGTTCCGAACCCTTGAACCTTGAACTGCCCTTTTGAATCACATAGCCGCGTATCACGCCTTTCTTATCCTTACGCAGATGCAGTTCGTAGCCTTTGGCGGCAAGTTTTTCCGCATAACCATCCCAAGACCATTCGGGCAGTTCGCGCAAAGCCTCCATGCAGTCCTCGCTGACTTGCGGAATACGGCTTTCATGTATGTGCCGGGCTGTCGTCCATCCCCTTTGCCGGGCAACCTGTTCCGCCGCCCGATGTGCGCGGATGTGGATGGCATGGTCGTTGTTGATGTTCCCGTTCTCGTCAATCCTGCACACGACGGCATGGAGGTGAGGTATGTCGCTGTCGGATTCCCTGTGCAGCCACACACGCTGGACTTGCTGCCCG
>JAGASY010000067.1 GCA_017621515.1 Bacteroidaceae bacterium | reverse complement strand
CGGCGAAAAGTCGTTTTGGAAAATCTACTAAGTTTTGATATTTCCAGCGCACTGTCGTCACTTTTTCAGCGCACTGTTTTTTCAGCGACAGTGCGCTACAATTTTAAAAACTTAGTAGTTTGGAGAAATTTTCAGCGTAGATTTTTTGAAAAAGCACCGGTAAACGGGAAAAAAGACAGTTTGCTTCGGCTGAATTGTTAAGAAGTGTATAATTTCTGTTTTGAAAGAATGTCTGAACAGAAGCTGAAAAGTGAATGAGTTTTTGGGATGATTTGAGGGTGAAAATGGCAAAGTATATCATAACATATTAATACTCAGTAGATTACCAAAACATTCAGAAATTTCAAAAAATTGCGTCCGGCGCGTTTTTTTGAGCGTTTTTGAAAATTTTGTATTTAATTGATTGTCAAATACTTATCTTAGCAGCAAAATTTTTGTCTCTTCACTGTCGGCAAAAAAATCGATCCAAGTGTTAAATTTTCATTTTGGGCGAAAATATCATTTTGATATTTTGAAAAGTGGCATTTTTGCATGATTTTTGCTGTTTTGTGGCTGTCTTCGACAGACTCCTGCAAATACATTGCTTAACACATGAGGAGTCTGTCGAATGCACTCATACAAATAAAGTAGTAGTCTATCGAGAACATTCACTAAAAACAAAAGAATTGTTAGTGAGTACATCCACTTGAATTTATGACACAATTTATTTAAATCAATAAAATACATGTACTTACCTCTGTACTCTCACTCGCATAACATATTTTATTCAATATAATATTTACTTTTTTATATGTGTTTTTACAAATTGTTGTACCTTTGCGCCATCAATGGATTAATTTTTTTATGGGAGGTTTTTTCGGAACAGTTTCAAAGAAGAAGTGCGTGGCTGATTTGTTCTATGGAACAGATTACAACTCACATCTTGGCACACGTCGTGGCGGTATGGCGACGTACAGTGAAGAGCATGGTTTTTTTCGCTCCATTCACAATCTTGAAAGTACCTATTTCCGTACTCGTTTTGAGGACGAGCTTGACAAGTTCAAGGGAAATGCCGGTATCGGCGTGATAAGTGATACAGATGCACAGCCTTTGTTGATGAATTCTCATTTAGGTCGTTTTGCATTGGTTACAGTGGCAAAGATTAACAACATGGAGTCTTTGGCTGCAAAACTGCTTAGTGAGAATATGCATCTTTCAGAATTTAGTTCTGGCAAGATAAACCCGACAGAGCTGGTCGGCTTGCTTATCATCAAAGGAAAAACATTTGTAGAAGGTATAGAAAATGTTTTTCGTGAAGTGAAAGGTTCTTGCACGATGCTTTTGCTGACGGAGGACGGTATCATTGCCGCTCGCGACTCTTGGGGACGTACTCCTATCGTTGTCGGCAAGAAGGAAGATGCATACGCCGTGACAAGTGAGTCAACAGCTTTTGCCAATCTGGACTTCAAAACCACCTATTTCCTCGGTCCGGGTGAGATTGTACGTATTTATCCTGACCGCATGGAGCAGCTCCGCAAGCCTAACAAGCGTATGCAGATATGTTCGTTCCTGTGGGTGTATTACGGTTTCCCGACATCCTGCTATGAAGGAAAAAATGTGGAGGATGTTCGCTTTGCCTGTGGAAAGAAAATGGGAGAATCGGATGACACGGATGTAGATTGTGCTTGTGGTATTCCTGACTCCGGAATAGGAATGGCTCTCGGATATGCTGCCGGACATGGTGTGCCTTATCAGCGTGCCATTTCAAAATACACACCGACATGGCCTCGCTCGTTCATGCCAAGCAATCAGGAGATGCGTAGTCTGGTGGCTAAGATGAAACTCATATCGAACAAGGATGTGCTGAAGGGCAAGCGTGTACTTTTCTGTGACGATTCCATTGTCAGAGGCACTCAGTTGCGTGACAATACGAAAGTGCTCTTTGAGGACGGAGCGAAAGAAGTACACATGCGTATTGCATGTCCGCCGCTCATCTATGGCTGCCCTTTCATTAACTTCACTTCTTCGAAGAGTGATATGGAGTTGATTACAAGGAGACTGATACAAGAGTTTGAAGGAGATGCCAACAAGAATCTTGACAAGTATGCCACTACGGACTCACCTGAGTATCAGCGTATGGTGAATACAATTGCGGAACGTCTGAATCTCTCGTCCTTGAAGTTCAGCAAACTCGAAACGCTTATTGAGTCCATTGGTTTGCCTAAATGTCAGGTTTGTACCCACTGCTTTGACGGAAGCAGTGCCTATACGCTTGAAGAAGTCAATGAATAGTTTCTTGTAAAGACGGATTTCGTCTAAAACAACAAATCCCCGACAGTTCGATGGTGAACGGTCGGGGATTGTTGTTTTGTTTTGCCTGTGGGCAGAATGTGGACATATCGTCCCTTATTCCTTTGTTCATGCTTTCGGTTGCATTCTGTAGGCTTTCGGCGACATTCCCATTCTTTTTGTGAAAAGGCGGGAGAAATAGAACTTGTCGTCAAAACCAAGCTTGTAGCTGATTTGATTCAGCTTCATGGAAGTGGTGTCGAGTAGCTTGCATGCCATCCGGATTTTCAGAATATTAAAGTAGGTGAGGAGGCTGTATCCTGTGCGCTTCTTAAACATGGCTGAAAGATAGGATGGAGAAAACCCGGAATAATCGGCTATGTCGGTCAGAGAAAGACGTTTCTCAATGTTTTCTTCGAGATAATGGATGGTCGATTCCACTATGTCCATGTCATATTTCTTGCCTCCCGATATTCTGAATACTCTGAAATATCTGATTGACTCCAGAAAATGATGGAATATGGAGTTGGCATAGCGGATGTTTTCTATGGCAAAAGAATCGTTGAGTGTGGTCAGTATCTCCTCGAACATGACGATGCGGTCGGCAATTCGGGAGTCCATGCCGGGCGCAATGGTTTGAGGTGCTGGCGATTCGGGGAGAAAATACCGTGCGTGAGTGCCTCGGAAGTGCGCCCAGTAGATAGTCCACGGGTCTTCTTCTAAAGCGCTGTAGGAATGAGGAATACCGGCAGGTAAGATGAAATACTGGTTTTCAGACACTTCATATCGGGTGGAGTTGATTTCAAAGCTTCCTTTTCCGTCAATGCAATAAATGAATATGTTCTGGTCGATGGGCGGGTCTCTGTGTCGGTAGTGGTGGGAAGCTTTGGGGTAGTACCCGATGTCTGTGATATGGAGAAGGCGCGCTATGGGGTCTTTTTCCATAGCTTCCACTATAATTTTCGGCAGAACCAGTGAACGCTCGCCGTCGAATCCTGACTTTATTCTCATCTTGGCTTTTATTTTTCGCAAAAATAGTGATAGGCTTTTTAAGATTCAAACGAAATCCGAGGAAAGTAATATTGTCCATTCTTTTTCCCTTTAAGAGACATTTCTTTTGAGCTGATTTGATAGTAATTTTGCCCCGAAGTTATTTAAGCTTCACAAATGAATCAACCTCAAACAATTCAATACAATGGAAAAATTCAACAAAAGATTCGTCTATTTCATTTGCCTTGTGTCGGCAATGGGCGGATTGCTTTTCGGTTATGACTGGGTGGTGATTGGCGGAGCAAAACCATTCTACGAAGTCTTCTTTAGTATCTCCGATTCTCCTGAACTTCAGGGACTGGCCATGAGTATCGCACTGGCGGGTTGTCTTGTCGGCGCGATGGTGGCAGGAGCATTGGCAGACTTGTGGGGACGCAAGCCGTTGTTGCTTGTCTCGGCTTTCATTTTTCTGGTTTCGGCTTACGGAACCGGAGCTTTCAATTCTTTCTCTGCTTTTCTGATTGTCAGATGTCTTGGAGGAGTCGCCATCGGAATTGCCTCGGGATTGTCGCCGATGTATATCGCGGAAGTCGCACCTTCTGACATTCGTGGAAAACTGGTATCACTCAATCAGTTGACCATTGTGTTAGGTATTCTTAGTGCACAGGTGGTGAACTATCTGATAGCAGAACCAATTCCTGCTGGTGTCACATTGCCGGAGCCCGATTCTTGGAATGTGCTGATGGGGTGGAGATGGATGTTCTGGAGTGCAGCCTTCCCTGCCGGTTTGTTTTTGCTTCTTGCCTTCTTCATTCCGGAAAGTCCGCGCTGGCTCACCATGAAGAATCGTAAGGAAGAAGCCTATAATATATTGAAGAATGTCGGAGGAAGCGACTATGCTCATAGGGAAATTGCTGCTGCGGAATCCGGAAAGTTGAAGTCTGAACAGCAGGGTGGACTGAAACTGCTTTTTAGTCGTCCTTTCCGTCCGGTTCTTCTTCTCGGTGTTGTGGTAGCTGTTTTTCAGCAATGGTGTGGAACCAACGTCATATTTAACTATGCCCAAGAGGTTTTCTCAGATGCCGGATATGATTTGGGCGAAATGCTTTTCAATATCGTGCTGACCGGTATTACCAATGTGGTCTTCACTTTTGTGGCAATCTACACAGTGGATAAGCTCGGAAGGAAGAAACTGATGCTCATTGGGGCAGGTGGACTTGCTGTGATATATGCACTGTTGGGCTGGGGCTACTATACTAATATGACGGGAGTGTTTATGGTGGTCCTCGTGGTGGCGGCAATAGCCTGCTATGCCATGACTCTCGGGCCTGTCACTTGGGTTCTGATTGCAGAGATATTTCCTAATCGTGTCCGTGCTGTTGCAGTGGCAGCGTGTACATTCGCCCTTTGGGTGGGTTCTTTTTCTCTGACCTATACATTCCCGTTGCTTAATAACGCATTGGGAAGCTATGGTACATTCTGGATTTATACGGCAGTGTGTGCCGCCGGATTTCTCTTCTTGAAGTTCCGTTGTCCTGAAACCAAGGGAGTAAGTCTGGAGGAACTTGAGAAAAAGCTGGTTGGAAACGAACCGGAGAAGGTATAAATATGGATTTTTTTACTATGAATATGAAAACTAAGAATACTTGTGTGGCAATATGTTTGCTGACCGGAGTCTTTTCCAGTGCGTCGGCGCAATCAATCAAACTGGATGGAATGTGGAAAGCAGTCCTGTCGAGCGGACAAACTGCTGAGGTGACATTGCCCGGCACTCTCGACATGGCTGGTGTCGGCATTCCCAATGCTCTCAATCCGGCAATGGAGAAGCCGCAGCTTCTGCGGCTCACCCGGAAAGTGAGCTATGTAGGAGAATGTGGCTATTCTCGCACGATTGAGATTCCTGAGGATATGGCAAACCGTCCTCTCAGACTGGAAATGGAGCGTGTGATGTGGAAAAGTTCTCTCAAAATCGATGGAAAAGAGTTGGGGCAAGAAAACATAAGCCTGAACTCTCCTCATTGCTTTGATATTCCGCCGTTGAGTGCCGGTAAGCACCTTTTTGATATTACTATTGACAATAGTGAACAGCGCGACATTTCTTTTAGCAATCTTTGCCATTCCTATACCAACGATACGCAGACCATGTGGAACGGAGTATTGGGGAATTTTAAGCTTAGTGTTGCCCCGACAGTGGAGCTCCGATCATTAAATGTCTATCCCGATATAAAGAAGGGGGAGATTGCTTTGGTTCTGAATGTGGATAATCTTTCTTCGGCAAAAAAGAAAAGAAAAATCTCAATCACAGTGAAGGAAAACCGTACTGGTGCAATTGTAGGCTATCTGTCTGCAAAGCATGTGGCTTCGGAAGGACGGTCTTTAATGAAATCTGTGATTAAACTGGATAATCCGAAACTGTGGGATGAGTTTTCACCTTCTTTATATACAGTCGAGGCTAAGACGGAAGGCTCTTCTGTCTCCTGTTCTTTTGGCATGAGAGAAGTGGAGACAAGTGGGAAAAATCTTCTTGTCAATGGTAAGAAAGTTTTTCTTCGAGGCACTCTTGATTGTTGTGTCTTTCCTTTGACCGGAGTTCCTCCGACAGATAAGAACGGTTGGGAAAAAGAGATGCAGACGCTCAAAGACTGGGGCTTCAACCATATCCGTTTCCATTCGTGGTGTCCTCCAGAAGCAGCTTTTGAAGTGGCGGATAGTTTGGGACTGTACCTTCAGACCGAGCTTCCTGTGTGGTCACTTAAAATAGGGGACGACTCTATGGTGACGCAATTTCTTCACGATGAATTTAGGCACATGTCGGAATCCTATGGTAATCATCCGTCTTGGATTATGACTACTTGCGGCAACGAACTTCAGCATGATTTCAATGTGCTGAATAATCTTGTAAAAGAAATGAAAACAGCGGATGGGCGTCGTCTTTATGCCGCAACCTCGTTCACTTTTGAAAAAGGGCATGGAGGTCAGGCTGAACCTTTTGACGATTTTCTGATAACGCAGTGGACGAATGATGGTTGGGTGAGAGGACAGGGCATCTTTGATGAACAACCGCCTTCTTTTGATAAGAACTATTCAAAATCAATGGGGTGTGTTACTGTTCCGTTAGTGTCTCATGAAATAGGACAATATGCTGTTTATCCTAATATGGAAGAGATTGGAAAGTATGTCGGTACGCTTGACCCTCTTAATTTCAAGGCGGTTAAGAATGATCTTGAAGCCAAAGGACTTATGGGGAAAGCGAAGGATTTCTTAGATGCAACCGGTAGATTTGCTCATGTACTCTACAAAGAAGAAATAGAAAGAGCTATGAAAACACCCGGATTTTCCGGTGTGCAGCTTTTGGGAATTCAAGATTTTCCCGGTCAGGGCACAGCACTTGTGGGGCTTATTGATGCGTTCTGGGATGCTAAAGGTATGGTAGATGCAGAAGATTTCAGACAATTCAATTCTCCGGTGGTGCCTCTTGCCAATTTTTCAAAAGCGGTCTATTCTTCGAATGAAGAGTTTCATGCAAGGATTGATGTAGCTAATTATGGCAGCGACAGACTTGAAAATACGAAGATTCTCTGGACTCTATCCGATGAAAAAGGGAAAACAGAATCCGGAAGTATCGTGGCATCATTGATTCCGCAGGGAGAAGTGGCGGAGATTGGAGAAATAGATGTTTTGTTGTCGGAGTTCACGGTTCCATCCAAATTGAAGTTGATTCTGAAGATTGAAAACACTGACTATGAGAATTGCTGGAACGTATGGGCATATCCTCGGATGGACAATCTTGTTACGAAAAGAGTGACTGTCACGTCCGACTTTGCTACGGCGAAAGTTGCTCTCCAAAGAGGTGAAAGAGTGCTGTACTTGCCCAATGCTTCCAAGGTGGTAGGTATTGAAAGTAAATTCTTGCCTGTCTTTTGGAGTCCTGTCCATTTTCCCAATCAGGCCGGTGGAATGGGAGTTCTTGCAGTTGCCGACCATCCTTCTCTGAAAGGCTTTCCAAATGACGGGCATAGCGACTGGCAGTGGTGGAATCCGGTAAAAAATGCGTCTGTCATGCTGATGGATTCCGTTTTCGACAAGAATACCGGAAGAAATATAGAACCGATTATAGGGGTTATTGATAATTTCTATAAAAACCGGCGATTGGGCTATTTGTTTGAAACCAGATGTGGAAACGGTTCTTTAATTGTTTCCTCCATTAATCTTAAGATTGACAGTCCTGAGATTAAGTCTTTGTTCAAAGGTATTATAGATTATATGGAATCGTCTGGCTTCAATCCTGCAAATGAAATATCGCTGGAAACTCTTGAAGCAATTACAAATAATAAAAATACAGTTCATAAAACAAATGCAACATCAATTTATCAGTGACACTATGGTAAAAGCATGGAAAGAAAAAGTGGTAATCCCGACATACGAAGTGGGAGCTCCGGAAAAGAATCCTATTTTCTTGGAGAAACGTGTTTACCAAGGTTCAAGCGGTGTGGTCTATCCCTATCCGGTGATTGAATCCATAGCCGATGAGAAATATGATAAGGAGTGGAATGCCGTTTTCATTGAGAATGAATATATAAAGGTGATGGTGCTTCCGGAGTTGGGAGGACGCATCCAAATGGCATACGACAAAATCAAACAGCGGCATTTTGTCTATTACAATCATGTCATCAAGCCGGCTCTTGTCGGACTTGCAGGCCCGTGGATTTCGGGAGGCATTGAGTTCAATTGGCCGCAGCATCACCGCCCTTCCACTTATATGCCTGTGGATTGTAATATAGAGGAACATGCGGACGGTTCAGTGACGGTTTGGGTGAATGAGACAGAAAGAATGTTCCATCAGAAGGGTAGGGCTGGGTTTACCCTTCGCCCGGGATGTGCTTATTTGGAGATTAAGGGAGTGCTCTTCAACCCTACGGATGTTCCGCAGACATTCCTCTGGTGGGCAAATCCGGCAGTGGCGGTCAATGAACATTACCGCTCTGTGTTTCCACCCGACATCAATGCTGTCTTCGATCACGGAAAGCGTGCTGTCAGTTCCTTCCCTATAGCGACAGGCACCTACTATAAGATGGATTATTCATCGGGAGTAGATATTGCAAACTATAAAAACATCTTCGTGCCGACTTCTTATATGGGAGTGAATTCCAAATATGATTTCGAAGGAGGATATGAGTTTGACACCCAAGCAGGAATGCTTCATGTGGCAAGTCATCATGTTTCTCCGGGAAAGAAACAGTGGACATGGGGAAACGGCGACTTCGGACGTGCTTGGGACAGATGTCTTACGGATGATGACGGACCTTACATTGAACTGATGGCAGGAGTGTTCACCGAGAACCAGCCGGACTTCTCATGGTTGATGCCATACGAAGAAAAAGAGTTTACTCAGTACTTCCTCCCTTATCGTGAACTTGGAGTTGTGAAGAATGCCACGAAGGATTTGCTGCTGAATATAGAAGAAGATGGTGAAGAAACAGTAAGAATCAAAGTATTTGCAACATCAAGACAAGTCGTTACTCTCCGGTTGACAGACAAGGACGGTCGCGAACTGCTTAAAAAGGAAGTAGAAATATCTCCTGAAAAGATATTTGAGGAAACTGTCGATAAAGGTGATGTGGATTTTGAATGGTTGAAATTAGAGTTCATCCGGAATGGACGCGTTGTTATGACGTGGGAACAGGAGAGTGATGAGATACGTCCTATCCCTGATGCGGCGGAAGCTGCTTTGCTCCCTCATGAGGTGAAGACTGTGGAGCAACTTTATCTCACAGGTTTGCACCTTGAACAGTACCGACATGCCACATATTCTCCTATCGATTATTATGAGGAAGGGCTGAGACGCGATTCGGACGATGTACGTTGCAATAATGCAATGGGACTCTGGTATATCCGAAAGGGACGTTTCGATAAAGCTGAAAAATATCTCAGTAAAGCGGTTGGAATACTGAAGAAGAGAAATCCCAATCCGTATGACGGAGAACCAATCTACAATCTTGGACTTGCTCTCAAATATCAGGGAAGATGGGACGAGGCATACGAACAATTCTATAAATCCACATGGAACGGTGCATGGCAAGCCGCAGGTTTTTACGCTTGTGCGCTGATTAGTTGCCGCTGGAATAGTTTTGAAGACGCTCTTTATGAAGTGGAACGTGCCCTTCGTTGTAATTGGCACAATCCGAAGGCAAGGGCGCTCAAAGCTGCTGTGCTTCTTAAGATGGGACGCACGGAGGAAGCCGTAAGCCTCTGCAAGGAATCATTGAAGATTGACAACTTTAATTATGGATGCATGTTCCTGATGGGAAATAGCGGAAGCATGATTGAACTCATGCATGGAAATCCGCATAATTTCGATGAACTTGCTCTTGAATTTTGTGAAGCAGGACTATGGGATGAGGCTGTTGCGGTATGGAATCTGGCAAAAGCAGAAGGCGCGATGACGGCTATGACTCATTATTATCTCGGATGGGCTTTGCTTCAGCAGGGCGATCTGAAAGCTGCCGAATGCGAGTTTGAAAGCGGAAAATCTGCGAGTCCGGATTTTGTCTTCCCTAATCGTCTTGAAGCAATTCTCGCACTCCGTTCAGCTTTGGACATCATCGGTCCAGATGCTAATGCCTGCCACTTCCTTGGAAATCTTTTTTACGATAAGCGTCAATATGACATTGCGATTGAATACTGGGAACGTGCTGCCGAATTGAATCCTTCTCTTCCTACTACTTGGAGAAATCTCGCCTTGGCATATTATAACAAGCGGGCTGATGCTGCTTTAGCATTGAAATGTATGGAGAAAGCTTTCTCTCTTGACGAGTCCGACTCAAGAATCCTTATGGAGCTTGATCAACTGTATAAGAAGCTTCAAAGACCGCATTCTGAGCGACTTGCTTTTCTTCGACAGCATGGTGAACTTATTTCTAAACGCGATGACCTTGTTTTGGAAGAAATCACACTCCTTAATCAAACAGGTGGATTCGATGAGGCGAAAAAGAAACTCGATGCCCATATTTTCCATCCGTGGGAAGGAGGTGAAGGAAAAGTGCCGGCGCAGTATCAGTTTGCTCGTGTAGAACTTGCCAAACAAGCTATTCAGGAGACTCATTTCCCTGAGGCCGTCCGACTTCTTGAAGAATGTCTTGAGTATCCTCATAACTTGGGCGAAGGAAAATTGTATGGGGCACAAGAAAATGATTTCTATTATCTTCTTGGCATCTGCTACAAGGCAATGAAGAATGAAGAGAAGGCAGAGGTATGTTTTAAGCAAGCTACAATCGGACCTACAGAACCGGCTGCAGCAATGTATTATAACGATGCGAAACCGGACAAAATTTTCTATGCAGGATTGGCCTTCCGTGCATTGGGCGATGAGAAAAAGGCACGTGCTTATTTCAATAAGCTTGTAGCATTCGGTAAGCAGCATTTATATGATAAAATGCAGATGGACTATTTTGCTGTCAGCCTGCCGGACCTTCAAGTATGGGACGGAAGCCTTGACGAAATGAATCGGATTCATTGTCTTTACATGCTTGCATTAGGCCTTGCCGGATTGAATGATGTCAGACACAGTGAGAAATATTTGAAAGAAGCTGAAGAAATGAATATCAATCATCAGGGTATCCAGTCTTTCAAATCTCTAATCCGCCTTCTGGAAGTTCTTGATTGTTCTAAACTTTGATAATAGGGATTTCTGATTATATAAAAGAGGCTGTGCCTATTTACGACACAGCCTCTTTGTAAGTTTAATGTTTATACCTTTTTAGTCCGTTTTAATACTCATCCTCGTTGAAGAGAAAGTCTTCTTTTGAAGGATAATCAGGCCAGATTTCTTCTATAGATTCATACACATCTCCTTCGTCTTCAATCTCCTGAAGATTTTCGATTACTTCGAGAGGTGCGCCAGAGCGGGTTGCATAATCAATGAGTTCTTCCTTGGTTGCAGGCCAAGGAGCATCTTCCAGTTTGGAAGCCAATTCCAATGTCCAATACATGTTTTTATCTCCTATTTTTTATTTGACTTTTATTCGTTGAATGTTGTTGTATGAGAAACTCTTTCTGCTTTTGACTTCCCGACACTTTTCTACCGGTTGTATAAGGTTGTTGTAAGCAGGGACTTTATGTATAACACCGAACTTCACCTTTTGTTTTTCATCTTCAATACACAGGCGATGTCACACAATCTTTCAGGGGCGCAAAAATACTACAATTATTCTTATTTGCAAGTTCTTTTCCATATTATTTCTTCTTGACCTGCAACAATATTCAACTTTCTTGATAGAACGAACAGATAATCGGACAGCCGATTGATGAATGCCGTTACGTTCTCGTCAATTTCGACAGTCTTTCCGAGAGCAAGTATGCAACGCTCCGTGCGTCTGCAAACTGTGCGGCAGACATGGCAAACTGAAGCACCGCGCGTACCTCCGGGAAGTACGAACAGACGTAAAGGGGGAAGTTGTGCGTCTGTTTCGTCGATGGCATGTTCTATTTCTTCTACCATCTCTGTTGTAACAATGCTTTGTTGACGCAACTGTGTCTGTTCGGTGTCTGTTGCCAGATAAGAGCCTACGACAAATAATTTGCTTTGTATATCTGTGAGAAATGCTTTGTCTTTTTCGTCTTCAATATAAGTAATGAGCAAACCTATTTGAGAATTCAGTTCGTCAACAGTACCGTATGCTTCGAGTCTTGCATGTGTTTTTTCCACTCTTTTCCCACCGACGAGACTGGTCATGCCTTTGTCTCCGGTTTTTGTATAAACATTAGATTTCTTTGTCATGGTTTCGATTGTTTTTCTATTGATGCAAATATATAAAATCTTTGTCTGACAGCAATTGGTTTGGGTGATGATTGTTTATAAAAGATAATTTTGTTTTACTCGTTTCTTGTCAAACACAATCATTCCCCACTTGCTGAAGTCGAAAGTGATTATGGCGCGCTCATCTGACACAATCTTTTCCCATAGAGTGGCATTGCTTGCCAGATTCTCCAGAATGATGACGGAATTGTTGTCCGTATTCTTCACAGCCCAGTCATAGATGCTTTCCGCTTCATTGGTGTCGCATATATGCAATATGCCCACAGGCTTGTCTTGGGAGAACAACGATTGTAGTGTGGTCAGATGGTTGCCGGTGATAACTTTGCCTCTGAAAGCAGTCGTGAACAGTGTCGGAAGCTCAGAGCGTGTGATGAGAGTACATGGCATGTCGGAATGCGGCGCAGCGAGATATAGGACGCTTGTCGGACAACCGTCATTTATTTCTACGATGGATGACGGATGCAGATAATGGGCAATTCTGAAAAGTTGTTCGTGGTGATAACGCTTTTTATCTTTTGTTTTCATTGAACGGGCTTGCTCTTTCAGCTCTTCAAAAGCATAGTAGGGCAGCTGCTCAAAGAAAACATCCCTGACGAGTTCGTATGCCCAAGGGGATTGCACTCCAAATCCTTTCCTGTGGATGGCTCTTGCTGCCCAAGATGTCAGTTTATGAACAATATTTCTTCCTGCCATGATTTTTTTCTTTTAAGACTGCAAAGATAGTAATAAGATAAAAGAGAAAGTCTATTATTTGTATTTTTTCGGTTGCCTTGATTCGGCAGATTCGTTTTGTATATTCAACAAAGAAAAGGAAAACATCCGACACTGCAAACATTCTCCTTTTCAATGAATAGAACTTTGTTTTATTCAAAAAACAAAGAGGAGGACAATACACGTCTCCCGACGGATATTGTCACAAGCTAATGATTGTCTTAGTCTGATTTCTAACTAATCTTTTAACTTATCTTTTTACCAACTTAACTACTTCTTCTCAATGTGACTGTATGCTACAAGCCTCTCGTTCTTGCGTTTGAGGATTTGTTAGACTTATAACATTGTTTTAATGAAAAATGTTCGCGATTCTCCTGAAACTGTTTTAATTATTTCCATAACAAAAAATCATATAAATTCTTTAGCAAAAATATTTTCTGATATATTGATTATTGGTTTTGGTGATTAATAACCAATATCAAGTTTCTTGTTTTGCACTTGCCTGCAAAATGAAAAAATCGGTACATAGGGGAATAGAAAATAGTGCGCTAAAAACTCAAATCAACACTGTGGTTTTTATAATCAGCAGTGTGGTTTACAAAATCAGCAGTGCGGTTTTTATAATCCGCAGTGTGGATTTGAGTTTTCAGCGCACTATTTTCTATTCTTCTATGCACAGATAATATGTTTTCAAGGCATTGTCTGTGCATATAGAGTATGGTATGCTTTCGTCGATACAGGCAAATGTCTCGCTTCAGACCACAATGACAAAAGCTGCAGTTTGTCTTGTAAAATAAAACCGGCTACTCTTCTGTCTCAGAGAATCAATACTTGCGAGACTGGAATAATCCACGCTTTGCAGGTTCTAATATCTGCTTAAATCCGTGAAAAAGCTGCGTTTTTATATAAAATGGAAGTGCATACCTATTTTTTTGACGCACCATGATACGACAAAAAAGGAGAATATCTTTTTTACAGATATTCTCCTTTTTGAAAAGACTCTTCTTTTAAAAATTTGTAACAAACAGAGGAGTGGCGCATTTCTCAATGGGCTTTTCCTCTAAAACTAATACATTGGTTTAACCTAACTCTTATAACTAAACTTCTAACCTTATCTCCTTTTTTGACGATGCAAATTTAATGTAAGTCTGACAAACAGTCTGTCTCAAATGTTTACAAAACTGGAAATTTTGTACCATTTACATATTGGTGAAACAAAATTGACACAATTTGACTCATTAGTGATATTTTTCTGCATGATTTATGGAAAAACAATAAATGTTTGCCGCAAACAGTCTGCTTTTGACCTTGTTTTTATTACCTTTGCCACTATTATAATTACTAAAGAATATGGAAAAGACTTGGAGATGGTTCGGCAAAAGTGATAAAATAACACTCACGATGTTGCGTCAGATAGGGGTGGAAGGCATTGTTACAGCCTTGCATGATGTGCCTAACGGGGAAGTATGGACTGTGGAAGCCATTACGGACTTGAAAAATTATATAGAAAGTTATGGGCTGCGCTGGTCGGTGGTGGAGAGTCTGCCTGTTTGTGAAGCCATAAAATATGGTGGGGAGGACAGGGAGCGTCTTATTGCCAACTACAAGGAAAGCCTTGCCAATCTTGGACAGTGCGGGATACATACCGTATGCTATAACTTTATGCCGGTGCTCGACTGGGCACGGACAGAGCTTGATCATAAGTGGGCGGACGGTTCCACTTCGCTTTATTTTAACAAGGTGAAGTTTGTATATTTCGACTGCTACATCTTAAAGCGCGAAGGGGCGGAGCTTGACTATACGGCTGACGAACTTGCTGCGGCTGCGGAAATGGACAAGACGATGACGGATGAGGGCAAGGCGGCTCTTGTAGATACTATCATTGTGAAGACACAGGGTTTTGTCAATGGCAATATAACGGAGCATGACAACAACCCGGTAGAGCTGTTCAGACGTTTGTTGTTCTTATATAAAGGTGTTACCCGGGACGTTTTGCGTGAGAACATGCGTTATTTTTTGGAAGCTATCATGCCAGTATGCAATGAATGGAATATGAATATGTGTGTGCATCCCGACGACCCTCCTATGCAGTTGTTAGGTCTTCCGCGCATCGTCTGTTGCGATGAGGATATAGAATGGTTCCTTAATGCGGTACCCGATTCCCACAACGGACTGACATTCTGTTGCGGTTCTCTTTCAGCCGGTGCTCATAATGATGTTCCGGCACTTGCCCGCAAATATGCCAAACGGACGCATTTTGTGCATCTGCGTAGCACGGATGTGATGCCAAACGGCGATTTCATCGAGGCGGATCATCTGCACGGGCGCGCCAATCTTATAGAAGTGTGTCGCATTTTTGAGGAAGAGAATCCGAATGTGCCTATGCGTGTGGATCATGGACGCACCATGTTGGGCGATGAAGACAAAGGATATAATGCCGGTTATTCGTTTCATGGTCGTATGATGGGACTTGCACAGATGGACGGAGTGATGGCAGCCGTGAAAGAGCTTGTAAAAACAAAAGTCTGCTGATTGTGGCGAGATTCTTTGACTTTTAAGAATTTGTTCTAAAATGATTTCTCATAGTAGATGAGGTGTTAAAAACACAAAGAAGATAACATGGATTTTAGTTGGAATGATATTTATCAAGACTTTCTAAACTGCAAGGAAAAGAAATGTTCTGAACGAGAGTTTCAGAATAATATATATTCAGTGTTTCGTTATTATCTACGATGGCAAAACTGCGTTGTTGCGGAGGAAAGCATTCCTATCGGTGCAGCTAATACTATCCGTCCAGATTTTGTTTTATACAAGGACAATCTTCCTCAGGTGGTAATAGAATCCAAAGAACCTAACCATATTCAGACAGAAAGAAATAAAGAACAGTTGTTTTCCTATATGCGACAAAAGAAAGTTGATTTTGGTCTATACATAGGAGAAATGATACAATTGTACTATGATGTACCAACAGATGTAGAGATGCCATTACTGATATTTACATTGGACTATCGTATGGACAGCCGATATGGTTCTTCCTTTGTCAACTTTTTCAATTTTATTGACTTTGACAGAAATCAATTGGTTGACTTTTGTTCCAACAGAATACAAGAAATCCAAAAGGAGCGACAAATTGAACTTGACACCCAACAATTACTATCAGACGATGGAGTGAAGTTGTGTGAGACTCTGCTGAAATCACATTTTGCTTCAAAGGGCTATTCTGAGGCTGATGTTGAGATTCTCATGAATGATATAGAGATTGTACTTAGGCGAAAGAGTCAAACTGTACAAACTCCTCTGTCAGTTGGTGTCGTAAGTTCCACACCTGTAGTCAGTAGATACGAATATAAGCCATCTAAAAAAAGACAGATGTATTCTGTTAATGGTAAAGGTGCTTACTGTAAAAACAGAAGTGCTTTAGAATTAGTTAGGTCATATTTGAGAGACCATCCATCCTCATATCATACTATTGTTTCGGTTTTCAATGGACATGTACCTAATTATGTGTCATCAAAAGAAGAAGTGGAATATAAAGAAGGGGAATCATACGACAGAAGTAAGACAAAAAGATGGCACAAAGACAGTCCATTGGTAAGCAGTGATGGTGTTACGTTTTATGTGACCACCCAGGTTGGAGATAATTGCCCTACTGACTTTAAGGATATTGTGTCATTATCAGAAGATTTAGGATATAAAATAGAACTCCTTTCATAAGAGCATGTTGAAAGAGTTGTCAGAGAGCTCGAAGCCGAATGCTCTGAATAGGATGAGGTAATAGCGATATATTAGAAAGAATTGGAAATAGTGAAATAATTATAAGCTCATGGAGTATCTTGACTTCAAAAAATTGATTGATGCGCTTGTTGCTCATCCCAAGGAAACGGAATGGATTGAGTTCAAGCATAACTACCATTCTAAAGAAGAAATTGGTGAACGTATTTCTGCGTTAGCCAATAGTGCCTATTTGTGTAATATGCCCTTTGGGTATATCGTTTATGGGGTTGATGACAATACTCACAAGATAATAGGAACCAACCTGTATGGTAAGCAAAAGATGGTGGGCAATGAAGAATTGGAGTCTTGGCTCTCAACAAGACTAAATCCCCGTATTGACTTTGAAATAATTGACGAATTTGACTATGAAGGCAGCGGCCATGTTTGTATTTTCAAAATTCCAGCTACAGTAAATCGACCTGTGAGTTTTCTGCATGAAGCGTATGTCAGAATTGGCACAACTACCAGAAAACTTAAGGATTTTCCTGCCAAGGAAGCCAAGATATGGAAAGGGGGACAAAAAGCTTTGGAGAAGATAATACTTAAAAAAGGGCTGTCTCCACAAGACATCCTTGCTTATTTGAGTGCAGAGGCTTATTTTGATATGATGCACTTACCTTTACCACAAGATACAAAAGGCATCATGGAGCGTTTTGTTTCAGAAAACCTTATACAACAGGATGAGGTGGGCTATAGCATTACTGAGCTTGGTGCATTGTTGTTTGCTAAATCACTTGGAGATTTCGATGGACTTAAGCGTAAGGTTGTCAGGGTTATTGTATATAAGGGAAAAAGCAAATTGGAAACGATACGAGAACAAGCCTTTGATAAAGGTTATGCGATAGGCTTTGAAGGTATGGTTTCATGGATAAATAGCCAACTTCCCGCCAATGAAGAAATTGGTCAAGCTTTTCGAAAGGATGCAAGAATGTATCCGGAGATAGCAATAAGAGAGTTAGTTGCCAACATGCTTATACACCAAGATTTTGCAGAACAGGGATTTCCAATGGTAGAGATTTATTCTGACCGCATCGAAATATCTAATCCCGGACAACCTCTTATTAGTGTTGAGCGTTTCATTGACGAATATCAGTCACGCAACGATTCGCTTGCAGACATTATGAGAAGGATGGGCATCTGTGAGGAGAAAGGTAGTGGTATGGATAAAACTATCTTCAGTATCGAATTATATCAATTGCCACCACTCCGTTTTCAAGTGCAGGAGAGCAGGACAACAGCGACGATGTTCTCATACCGCAAGTTTGCAGATTTAGATAAGAACGAAAGGGTTAGGGCTTGTTACCAACATGCTTGTTTGAGATATGTGTCTAACGACAAAATGAATAATCTATCATTGCGTACTCGTTTGGGTATTGAAGACAAGAACTATCCTATGGCCTCACGTGTTATTAAAGATGCGCTGGAGGCGAAATTGATAAAAGAGGAAAACCCGGATGGAGGTTCAAGGCATAACTATGTGCCTTTTTGGGCATAAACCATGTAACTGGTATGTAACTGGGAACGTCAAAAAATAAGTGTCTGCATACGGAAGTATCTGAATACCAGTATTTAATCTATGTAACTGGCATGTAACTGGTGTACCTTATTTAAGGATATAAGAGATGATGTCGGACCTCTAAAAAAGAATTCTTTTCCAAAGTCCTTTGTATAGACACAAACAAAGAGCTTTTAAAGTTGTGGAATATTTTTAACAGTTTAACTTCTAAATAGATTATTATGATAAGTTTGAAAGGAAAAATAGCCGTTGTGACAGGAGGCAGTGGAGTGCTTGGCAGTAATGTGTCGCAAGGATTGCTTGAATCCGGTGCTACTGTGATTGTGATTAGTG
>JAGASY010000066.1 GCA_017621515.1 Bacteroidaceae bacterium | reverse complement strand
GCCTCCTTTTAACGAATCTTCCCACCAGCTAATTTTTTCTTCTGGATTAAAGAATTCGGATTGCCATTGTTCCCATTCAGGACTATTGTATTTGGGATTGATACGCATTTCTCCGTCTCCGATGTCAAAATCAAAGGTGTACGGAAGACGGTATTCTCCCCAGATACATCTTTTTGTAGCATTGGTTTTGTAGCTTTGCCAAGTGCCTACATAGTTGCGCTGGTTGTAGCCATCTCCTCCACCTAAATCAATGTCGAGGCATACTTTTTTGTTGTCTTCATCTATATGGCAATATACTCCGTATGTGCCATTGAAGAATCCTGTCCCGTATTGTGTCTCGTCTTCCTTGAAGATGTAATTGCATACCATCAGGTAATAGTCCGGACAGTCCGGATCGTCAGCACGCTCCCAAATGTTGTAGATGTGTTCTACACGGATTTCTCCGGTAAAGTCGCAGATGTTCTTTTTGACTTTGGATTTACCTGTAACTTTGAATGTAAGGGTGTCTGTGCGTTCTACCTGAGGGTTGATGTAGATTTCTATACGGGCATAGTTGTCTCCGAGTATGCCGTTGAATGAAGATTGTTTATAATAGCAAACTCTGCCATCCATGTCTTCATAGATGAACTGTTCCGAGTTGAACAATGTGCGCTCGAAGTCATAGCCTTTTCGCAATATATCGTTGGTTATATCTTTGTATGTCTGACTGGCATCTGGTGTGAGCCATTGTTTGTATTCGGTACTGAAGTCCATTTGCTTCGGGTCGGCATATTTGCTCAGTTCCGGATAATAGAATGGATTGTATTTCTTGTTTTGGGCTGTAGCCACAGAAAATGCGGATAACATTAAAAATGCCATCAGTGCCAACTTAGTTATTATTTTCTGCCATTTTTTCATTGTTTGGATATTTTCTTGACAATAAACCACATTAAGAATACTAAGCCTGAGGATAGAAGAAGGACGAGGATGCCCAAAGGATGAACCCATTTCCAGCTTTTGTAGTAGAATGATTCGAGGGGCGTCAGGTCTGTTACCACTATCGGATTGTTTTCTTGTGCTTCTTCGTATGAGGTGTATTGTGTCAGTTTGTTTGTTGCTGTGTTTAGGGAAAAATAGTATTCACTACCCGGAGCTTCATTGACATCGTATCGCTCGCCATAAATTGTATCTCCATCAATTCTGATTTTTCTTACCCACCATACAGCAAATTTATCGTCCTTGCTGATGTTCCCGGTGAAATACTCACGGTCGAAGTCATCTGCAATGGTTTCTATTTCGTAGCCGTTTGGAAGTTCGGTGTGATAATAGCCGTCCATTCCGCAACCGGTATCGTAGATTGTGGCGCAGGTGAAGCCGCCTATCAAACAACCAATGTAGAATGTGTATATGAACAGAAATGGAGAAAGAAAGGTCAGAATGGCATTTCTTTTCTTGTGCTTTTTGCTGCGCCAGAATACGAAACCTGTAAGTGGCAAGGCAATGATTGCTGCTAACAGGGTGAAAATTAGGAGTTGTATTATGATGCCTATCAATATCATTTTTGTCGAGTTGTATTTTATTCCTCTTCTGCTTCAGTCCGAAGCGGAAGTTCTTTGCCAAACGCTTCCATTTCGTCAGCGACCACCTTCTTTAGTTCCTCCTGCGGAACAATAAGCTGATAGTCTGCCACACCGATAGGCTTGCCCATGTCTTCTAAGGCAAGCTCCACTTCTACACGGTCTTTCTCTGCACATAAGATGATACCGATAGAACGGTTTTCGTCCTCTCTGCGTTCCAAACGGTCAAGCAATGACAGGTAGTAATTCATCTTACCTGCATATTCCGGCTTAAACTCGCCAATTTTCAAATCAATGGCTACAAGACAATGCAGACCGCGATGAAAGAAAAGCATATCGACCTTACTACGCTTTCCGTTGTATTCAAGCACATACTGATTTCCAAGATAGGTGAAGCCTTTGCCAAGCTCCAGAAGGAAATGCTTGACCTTTTCCACCAGTCTGGTTTCCAACTCCGTTTCCAAGATAGGGTCTTTTACGCCAAGAAAGCCAAGATTATAACCGCTCTTGAACACTTCATTGGCAAACATCGCTTGGGTGGCTGGCAATGTCTGCTCGAAATTGTTATCCAAAGATTCACTCTTCTTCAAGTGCATTTTAAGGGTGATGGCACTTGATAGCAGTTCACGGTTCCAACCTTTTGAAAGGGTTTCTTGCGCATAATACGATATGGAGCTATCATCCGCACCGAACTTGCGCATCAGGGTCAATGTATGTCCCCACGGCAAAACTGCGACAGTCTGTCGCAGTTTTGGCTCGCTATCGCAGAAACGCTCATAAAATTTCTTCATATCCCACAGATTTCTTGGAGAAAGCCCCATCTGTGGATAGCGTTGCTTCAAGTCATAGGACAAGCGGTTGACAACACCACTTCCATGCTTGCTTTCAAGTTTCCTGTCATGAAGCAATTTGCCGATTTCCCAATGGGCAGAACCAATAGCAGAGCATATTGTTGTAGCTACCATTGTTCTTGTCCTGTCAATAACTGCGACAGCCTGTCGCAGAATTGCCTCATATTCGGATTCTTGTATGTTTGTTATATTAGCCATACCTTTTCTTTATTTCGTTTACAAAGTTACTCTTTTTATTCGGTTGTACGTCAAAATCTTACGATTATTCTCACTGACATAGCATTATCTGTCATCTTCTTATCGAGAAGCCCCTCTTTTGCTGGTAGTCATAACGACCTTCCACCACATTTTCGACCTCACGTTTGGCTTTGATTTGTTCCCGACTATCCAAGTCGCCCTTTTGCTTGGCTGTGAGGTACAGGAAATCTCCGGCTGTATGGCGTGACTGCCTGTCGTCACCGAACAGGTTGAGCGCATCCTTGATGTCCGATACCTGCTCCGTATCGAAACGGGGCTTGTAATAATCCTTTGCCAAACGGATGATACCGTTTACCGCCTTGCGGAAGATGTCGTTTGTTTTGAGCAGCAGGAAACTTAGGCACCCGATAAGATTGCGTTGCCATGCAATGTGGTTTTTAAGTTTTGAGGTTATTTCCGTGTGCTCCGCTTCCTTGCGGTTCAGTTCGGACTGGTGCCTGGCTTCCAACTTCATCAGTTCACGCTGATGGTCGCTCTGCATTGTCTGGATTTTATCCTGTAACCGTCCGATAGTTTCCTCTTGGGTGGAAAGCTCATCTCGCAAATCCTCTATTTTTCCTTTCAGGGCTTTTGACTTGCCCGTAGCCCAGCCGACAGCGGCACTCAGAAGCTCGCTCCCTTTCTCCTTGTTGAGCTTGGAGCGTTTCTCGCTGATAGCCTTGTCAAGGTCTGAGCTCTGTTGTTCTTTTTGCTGTGCTTGTTCTATGAGAGCATTGGTAACGCTTTCTGCCTCCTGCATCTTTTGGTTTGCCATTTCCAACTGATGTTCCCGGTATAGTCGTGTGGCATTAAGGCGGTTCATTTCCTCTTTCTGCTTCTCAATAATGAAGTCGTTACGTTCCAAGTGTTCCTTGCCCGTCTCTGCTTTGGACTGTCCTCGTTCCATAGAGAGCAAGTCGGCTGCCAATGTCTGCATCGCTGCCATATCCTCGTCATTGAGCTTTTGGCTCTTGCCTGTGTCGTGGTTCATCCAATCGAATACGATGTGTGCATGGTAGTTCGGTTTGAACCATCTTCCACCCACTTGGAAACTTTCCTTGTCTTCCGCTTCAGGCTGTCCGCTTAACCAATGCCCCTCGTCTTTATGCAGGAAGATTTGGAGCGGAGTGATGCCCCAGCGTTGTCGGCATTCCTCGCCAAACTTGCGCACGTCTGCCAGTGTGGTGTCCGGTCTGATGAGCAGCACACCCTCACGGATGGGCGAGCATCCTGCCACCTTGATGATTTTCCCGTTCCTGCCTTTCCGTTCACGCTCTTTCTCCTGCATGGCACGCCCGGTCTTTTCCTTGACCATCCGTTTGATGTTGTCGTAGTGTGTCTGCAAGTCGGGAGTGCCGAAGTCTAGGTTTACCCACCGCTCGTTATCGGCAGAGAGTTCGGGAATGATGTAGATTTTGGAGTCACCGATGTTACGCATGTACTCGGCTGTTCTCCGGTTATGAGCCTCGCTTGATGCGATGTTGCAAGGCTTGATGTGTATGCT
>JAGASY010000065.1 GCA_017621515.1 Bacteroidaceae bacterium | reverse complement strand
GTTGCATCTTGTCGAAGTCGAACTTCACATAGGCGGTATAGGTACCGCTGCCGTTCTTGTTCGGCACTTCCTTGATTTCTATGGTCTTGCCTGCCACATAGTCGTCCTTCTGCTGCTCGGTCAACTCCTTCTTGAAATAGGTGTTGAGTCGGCGGATGGTTCCGTCCTCATTGAGCCAGTGGTTGGGATCTTGCTGTTTCTTCTGACCGCCCGTATCACCTTCTGCCTTCTGCTCCTGCTTGTCAGCGGTTTGCTTCTTGTCGCCATTCTGTTTCTGACCTTGCGCCTGTCTTGTGCTGCCAGGCACGAACTCCACGCCACGCTGTTCCACATTCACCTGCAGCAGCGGTGTAAACTTGCGCCCGTTGGCAAGCTCAATCTCCTTGCGAAGCGGAATACCTGAGTAGAGCACTCTCTTGTCGTCCTTGGTAATAGGTGTCTTGCCGATGGTATCGGGTATGCGCACCTTGTTGGTCGGGATGTCAACAATCTCATTGGTGAGACGGTCGATACTGATGAAATGAGGACGCAGCTCACCTGTATTCTTGTCGGGGAAATCCACAACCTTTCCGAGGTTGCCGTTCTGCAACAGGTTCTTCTTGTCCTCTGGAGTGAAGGTATAGCCTTTGTAAGCGACATCGAGTTTAGGCTCGTTGCGCACGAAATGCGGCACGAGTTGCAACTGGTCGTTATCGTCCTTGCGGAATGACAGACGGGCCTGTATCTCTATCTGTTCACCGCCGAAGGTCGGCTTCACAATCACAAGCCCCGTCTTGCCGTAGTTGAGCAGGGCTTTCATATCCTTCTCATTCATACTGTTGAAGTCTATGCCATATTTGGCACCCAATTCCTGCAGGTTCACATCGTTACCACTGATGAGGTTCTGCTTTACACCCGGAGCGGTCTGTGCCTGCTGTTCGGCTGCGGTCTGTTCTGGTTTCTGTTCCATGTCGTTCTCTTTTTCGTTGGTTTGTTCAGATGATACATTCTCTTTTTCTGTGTTAGCTTGCGTCTTGGACGCATCGTCCGATGATGCGGTTTCTTTCGCCTGACCTTCCGATTGCTTTGCCTCTTTCTCATAATTGGAGGTGTCAACCTTGTGGGCGGAAAGAATCTCCTTGTTAGCCTCCGGATCTTTCAGCAACTCCTTCATCACGCCAAGCAGGTTTTCCACCTGGTCTGCCGCTATGCGGTAGAATCCGAATCGGCTTGGCTTCTTGCACTGGCGGAAGAAGTTTCTAAAGAAACTGTCCATCAGGTCGCTGTTGCGGTCAAAACGCAGGAAGTCGGACGTGTTCTCCGCCTTGGCGGGTGCTCGCTTCGGTGTGCCGTCCCTGCTGAGTCCGGCGACGACGCTGATCTCGCCCGTCTTTTCGTCACGGACTACCAGCACGTCCTGTTCATCACTCTTTTTCTTTTGTACCATAATTGTAAATTTTTAATGGTGAATACTGTTGTTATTTGAATTTCTGATGAATGCGAGTCAAGTAATGCTCCACATTCTCTTTCTTGAATTCTTTGACATTATTCTCTACAAACTGCATCACATCCTCTTCCGTGTAGTAGGTTTTCTGCCCCAAACGCTTGTAGGGAAGCACTCCCAGACTGCGATAGCGTTGAAGGGAACGAGGGGAGATTTGAAATAAGAGGCAGAGGTCTTGGTTGTCAAGCAATTTTTCATTGATGGCAGAACTTCCTTTTTGCTCCGTCTCTCGTTCGTGTCTCAACATCAGCATGTCGTAGATGCCGTCTATCTTTTTGTGTAGGTCATGGAGATATAACTCCAGTTTTCTCAATGTTCCATCTTCCATGCTCATGTTTCCTTTGCTATTGTTCGTTCCTCAACCATTCTTTCAATGGCTTCAACTTGGTATCGGCATTGATTACCAATTTTAATAAAATCAATGCGGTTCTCTGAGCGCATTCGCTGCAAGGTGCGCTTGCTCACACCAAGCATCTTGGCTGCATCGTCATTGGTCAACATCGGCTTCAATCCCTTACCCGTCAGGTTCTCTTGAAATGCCATTTTTGCCAATCGCACGTACTGGACTATTTCTGTCAACTGTTCTGTCAGCTTTTTGAAGGCTGCACTTTCCATTGTTATTACTTCCATTCTAATTCCGTTTGAAATGTTATATAATTCGTTGTTTTTATTTCTCGGCGGCAAAATTAACCATTTGCGAAATACCCGTTTAACAACTCATTAATGACCCACGTATAATTTTCTTGATTTTTCTTGCCAAGCGGTCGGCAAACCCCAGAAAAGCACTGCCACAGTTATTCATTTTCATTGTTTTTCTACATACACACATTAACTTTGCATCCGAATTTGTTGAACCAATAAAACAGAGAATATGGAAGTAGTAACAATGGAAAAGAAGGCATTCGACTTGATGATGGCAAGATACGATGCCTTGGTAAAGAAAGTTGAGTTGCTGAAGCATAAGGCTAACGGCAAGCGTCTGAACAAATGGCTTACAGGTCAAGAGGTCTGCCAGCAACTTCGCATCAGCCAGCGCACCTTACAAAAACTTCGTGACCGCCGTTTCTTGGGGCATACCCAGATAGGTCGCCAATTCTATTACTGCCCCGAAGAGGTCAAAGCCATCGTTCCGCTTATCGCCAGAATCAAATCGGTATAGCATAAAGCCAAACTCGCCCAAGGCAAAGCCGAAAACTTCACCCTGGGCGAGCCAACACATTTTATATTCACCACTTAATCCAAATTGTAAACAATGAACATGAACCAACTTCTTACGCATGAGAGCAAGTCGATAGACACCGCCATGCAATCCTTGAAGAAAGCCAACAACTGGCTATCCTCATTCATCGAGTCCTACAGCCCACCTTTGGACGGGGAGCGATACCTCACCGACAAGGAACTCTCCGAGCATTTGAAGCTTAGTCGCCGCACCTTGCAGGAATATCGCAAGCAAGGCATTTTGCCCTACATTATATTATGTGGCAAAACCCTCTATCCGGAATCCGAGATACAAGCACTTCTCACTGGTAATTACCGCAAGCCGATAATCGACGGCACTGTTTCATAAGAGGAGGGTACTGCTTCATAATAGTGAAACAAAAATAGCGTACAGGGTACAACGACAAAAATCGTTTCCTCTGTACGCTATTATTTATAAAGGTGTAGGAATCTTATTAAAAGATGAGAGATTCTAACTTGCACCTCTTGGCATCGTTCCGTTCATCACAATAATCATCGGATACTCGTGTTTTACTTGCTCTGCATGGCAATCCTTGCGGTTTACAACCTTACTGATAAACCATTGTCTGAACAACAAGGCTTGGTATGTATCCATTTGAAGTGCTATGGCGATAATCACTTCCATATCATAGACATGCGCAGAATATCCATTTTCAAGTTTGATGTATTGAGAAAGCTGGAAATCTTTCAGCACACTTTGTTTCCAAATGCGCTTGATGGTATTCTTCACTGCTGTCCCTGTTACATTCAACAGTTCGGCAATCTCCCAAACTGTCATCCACACCTCACCATGATGTGGGGCGTAGATGACCAT
>JAGASY010000064.1 GCA_017621515.1 Bacteroidaceae bacterium | reverse complement strand
CAATTCCCGGAAGCCTCAGAAAATGCGCGTAGAAGCCCCGTTCTCCGAGAAAAGTTCTTCGCGCTTCATTTTGACGCGTGCCAGAGGGCTTGGAATTTTAACATTTGACAAAATCAAAAAGATAGTGTTTATGCGTGACTTTGTAAAATGTGATTTTGTTTTATTGAAA
The DNA here is from genome assembly GCA_017621515.1 of Bacteroidaceae bacterium. Classification (GTDB taxonomy): domain Bacteria; phylum Bacteroidota; class Bacteroidia; order Bacteroidales; family Bacteroidaceae; genus RGIG8745. The sequence goes on along the minus strand of JAGASY010000064.1, from coordinate 10,789 downwards.
TATACTATCATTTTGTCAAAATTGAATATGCCTTTAAAAAACGATGTCAAAAATTTTTTTATGGGGCTTCAATTCTATGGAGAACAAGACTTTCTGCACCTGTGCTTACGAGGAGATAAATTGAAGGCTATAGGGGAGGATGGGATTAGATTTGCGACGATTGCAACATAACTGTTATTTCAAAATAATGTCTTATTTCTGCATAATGCAAACAATGGATTTACAAAATGCTTTTCTTTCAATCTTGTTTTTGATTAAATACATAAAAATCATTATCTTTGCACCATCATTTAATATTTATATATGAAAACTTATCTTGTAACAGGGGCAGCCGGTTTTATCGGGGCTAATTATATCAAGTACATTCTTGCAAAGCATGATGACATTAAGGTGGTTATACTTGATGCTTTAACTTATGCCGGTAATCTTAAGACCATCTCTAAGGATATTGATGGGGAGAGATGTATATTTGTTCGTGGAAATATCTGTGACGAGGGGTTAGTCAACCAGCTCTTCAAAGATTATAAGTTTGATTTTGTGGTGAACTTTGCAGCAGAAAGCCACGTGGATCGCAGTATTGAAAATCCGCAGTTGTTCTTGCAGACAAATATTCTCGGTACACAGAATTTGCTTGATGCTGCACGTAAAGCTTGGGTGACAGGCAAAGATGCACAGGGTTATCCGACATGGAGAAATGATGTGCGTTATCATCAGGTGTCAACTGATGAAGTGTATGGTTCGCTTGGAAAGGACGGTTTCTTCACTGAAACTACTCCGCTTTGTCCTCATAGCCCATACAGTGCTTCAAAGACAAGTGCCGATATGATTGTGATGGCATATCGTGATACATATAAGATGCCTGTAAGTATCACACGATGCAGTAACAATTACGGCCCTTACCATTTCCCGGAGAAGCTGATTCCGCTTATAATCAATAATATACTTGAAGGGAAACGTCTTCCGGTTTATGGCGACGGTTCCAATGTGAGAGACTGGTTGTATGTGGAAGACCATTGTAAGGCTATTGACCTTGTTGTGCGTAAAGGTCGTGAAGGTGAGGTGTATAATGTCGGTGGTCATAACGAAAAGACAAACCTTGAGATTGTAAAATTGACTATAAAGACAATCCATGACCTGATGGAGTCGAATCCGGAATACCGTAAGGTGCTGAAAAAGCAAGTGAAGGGTGATGACGGTCAACTGTCAATAGATTGGATTAACGATGATCTTATCACTTTTGTAAAGGATCGTCTTGGGCATGACCAGCGTTATGCAATTGACCCGACAAAGATAAAGGATGAATTAGGCTGGTATCCGGAAACTTGTTTTGCAGAAGGCATTGTGAAAACAATCCGATGGAATCTTGAAAATCAGGAATGGATTGAAGATGTGACAAGTGGCGACTATCAGAAGTATTATGATAATATGTACGGAAAGAAATAAGTTTTTCCGAAAGGTTTCTATAAGCACAACGTGCCTGTAATAAAGTTTTATCTTTAATACAGGCACGTTGCTGTTTTTATTATACACTCGATGATGTATCAAATGGATATATTGTGCAATATTTCTATCAGATTGTGGTCTATCTGCTTGTTGTCGCGTATGGCACGTGAGAACGGCACATATACAATTTCTTCATTGTCTATTCCAATCATCACATTGCGCAACCCTTTCATCAGAGCCTGAATACTTGCCGCACCCATACGGCTGGCGATGATACGGTCGTGAGCCGTAGGATGACCTCCGCGTTGCAGGTGTCCCAGTATCGAAATACGTACATCAAGTTCCGGGAACTGGTTCTTTACAAGTTCTGCGTAGTGCATGGCACCGCCCAGTTTTTCATTTGCGGCAACAAGTACGATGCTGCTTCCTTTGTTCTTGCGGAAACCGTTCTGTATGAAATGATTCAGCTGGTCTTCTTCTATCTCTACACTTGGCACAATGGCTTCTTCACATCCGGAAGCAATGGCACCGTTGAGTGCAAGAAAGCCGGCATCGTCACCCATTACTTCCACGAAGAACAGACGCTCATGCGAAGTGGCTGTATCACGAATCTTATCGACTGTCTGCATGATGGTGTTGAGAGCCGTGTCATAGCCAATCGTCGTATCTGTTCCGCAAAGGTTGTTGTCAATCGTGGCAGGGATACCGATGCATGGCACATCGTACTCTTGGGCAAAGATACGCGCACCGGTCAGAGAACCGTCGCCGCCAATAATAACAAGAGCGTCAATCTCTTCCTTTTGCATATTCTCAAAAGCATGTTTGCGCCCGTCGGCAGTGAGAAAGTCTTTGCTTGGTGAAGACTTCAAGATTGTACCTCCTTGTTGAATTATATTGCTGACATTCTGAGTCTTGAACTCCTGAATCTCACCTTCTATAAGTCCTTTGTAGCCGCGAAAGATTGCTTTCACACGGAGACCATTGTATATGGCTGAACGTGTCACAGCACGAATCGCGCTATTCATTCCCGGAGCATCGTTACCAGATGTTACTATACCTATACATTTGATTTCTGCCATATATGATATTCTTTTATAAATGAATGTTGCAAAGTTAAAAAATTAAATCCACGGAACAGAATTGTACCGTGGATAAAATCATGAGAGACACTGATTTTTCTCTCTTTGTTCAGTGTCGAAGTGTGGTTATTCAATGTTGAAATGCCGTTGTATGGCTATTTTGCAATCTTCCATAAGCCATTTTGGAGTGGAGGTTGCCCCGCAGATTCCAACAGAAGAGACACCATTGAACCATGAGAAGTCAATTTCCGAAGGATTGTCAATCATTTGGGTGTTGGCATTCACTTTACAGCATTCACTATATAACACCTTGCCGTTGGAACTTTTCTTCCCGCATACAAATAATATCAAATCATGTCTCTCTGCGAAATTACGGATATTGGGCATACGGTTTGCCACTTGCCTGCAAATCGTATCAAAATATTTGAATGTGGCTCCGGGTTGCATGTTGTCACTGATATAACGAACTATATCTCTGAACCCTTCAAGTGATTTTGTGGTCTGTGAATATAATCGTATGTCGCGGGTGAAATCCAGTTTCCGGGCATCTTCAAGGTTTTCAATCACAATGGCGTGTCCTTCGGTCTGACCTACTAACCCTACAACCTCTGCGTGCCCCAACTTGCCATAGATGACAATCTGAGTTTTGTTTTCTATGTCTGCATCATAGTCTGCTTTAATCCGTTTTTGTAGGTTTAGTACAACCGGACAGGTGGCATCGATAATACTTATATTTTGTTTTGCTGCTAATTGGTAGGTCTTTGGAGGTTCGCCGTGAGCGCGTAATAAAACCTTGGAATTGCTGATGCGGTTCAGGTCTTCATGCTCCACAGTGACAAGTCCAAGATTCTTAAGTCGTTCACATTCACGACCGTTATGTACAATATCTCCTAAGCAATATAGTTTCTCGCCGGATGAAAGTTCCTCTTCTGCTTTTCGGATAGCCGTTGTCACCCCGAAGCAAAAACCGGAACCGTTGTCTATCTCTATATCAAGCATACAAAACTTTTTATGTCGTCAAATATTAAATATTCAGATTCCGAGAGTGCTGTGTATGGTTCAGTTCTGGCAAACTCGCTCATTGAACCTGTCCATAAGCCATTGCTTCTGTTCTTCAATGGTCATATTGCTATTGTCAAGCACAAGCGCGTCTTCTGCCTTTCGCAATGGACTTACAGCACGATTCTGGTCAATCTCGTCGCGTTCCTTGACATTCTTTATGATGCTGTCCATACAAATGTCTTTTTCTCCTTTTGCAAGCAACTCGTCATAACGACGCTTGGCGCGTATTTCTGCCGATGCTTTGACATATATCTTCAGTTCTGCATTCGGGAAAACTGTGGTTCCAATATCGCGTCCGTCCATTACGATACCTTTTTCTTCGCCCATTGCCTGTTGCTGACGTGTTAAGGCTTCACGTACAAACGGAAGCGCAGCAATCGGACTTACATGTTCAGAGACACGCATCAGTCTTATATCTTTTTCTACGACTACACCGTTCAAACAAGTCAGTGGACGTTGTGTATGTTCATCAAGAATGAAAGATATTTTTACCTTGTTTTCTTTTATGTCCGACATCAAACGCTCCTCGTTAATGACTCCGCTGTCGGAAATAAGTCCGTTTTCAAGTGCATAGAAAGTTACGGCTCTATACATTGCTCCACTGTCTATATAGATATAGCCAATTGTTTTTGCCAGATCTTTTGCCATTGTACTCTTTCCGCAGGATGAGAGTCCGTCAATCGCTATCACAATTCGTTTCATTGTTCGTTCAATTATATTATATTATTTTTTTGAATACATTAAATAATAACGCTCAGAATATCTATAATGAAAAGGAGGCATTGACTATCACAGAAGATGCTGCAATATGGTATTTCCCATACGCAACACCTATTTTGAATTTCTTTATAGCCAGACCTCCGCCAAGCGAGAAACCGGCCCAGTGGCTACTGTCGTTCACTTTCATTTCGTATGCCCGACGAAAGTTGTAGCCGACTGCAATCCAAGTGGATGAAGAAGGAAATATGTCTGCTCCTAACGAAATATGATTGACAAAGCGTTTTCCGAAGCTTTGTTCTTCGCCCGATGAATTATAGAAATAATCTTTGCTCCAATGTGTCAGGTCTGAAAATGTCAAAGATACTCGTATGGGTGCATTGGCGAAATCCTTGCTTATCCCAAATGCCAGATTAAACGGCAGACTTTCTGATTCTTCTTGTAAGGCATCTACCTGTCCGCCGAGGTTTTGCGCAACAAGTCCTAATGAGAGTCCTCTGTCCTCATCGAAGTAGTTTATTCCGAGGTCAACTCCTAAACCGATAGAAGAAAAGTCTCCGTAATTGGAGAGAAGTATTTTGCCTGTTACGGCACCAGACCATCTGTCGTTGAATAAATAAGCGTATGTTCCCTGTAAACCTATATCGCTTGCAGAGAACGTACCGCTTTCTTCGCCTTCGGGTGATGTTTCAGTGAAATCGCCGTAATTCAACACTTGTGCACCGATAGCCCAAGTACCGCGCTCACCCACTTGCTTGGCAAATCCGGCACTTAGTTTGCTTGTGCTCGAAATATAAGACATATAATTGAAGTTCAATGTTTTGTCCGCAACATTGGTCAGCAATGCCGGATTTGAAAACATCAATGTTATATCATCCTCTATTATAGACACGTTGTTTCCGCCGAGAGCAGCCGAATGAGCTGAAGTTGGAATCTTCAGAAATTCGTATGCAGAATTGCCCTCCTGTGCAATACTTGCAAGCGAAAACATCAGTACACAAAATATTGCTACAGTTTTCTTCATATATATAATTTATAAGAATCAATGATTTGCAGTCATTCGTCTATGGGGATGGTTTTATGAACTCTGATTTTAATTTCTTCTTATCTGTTCATAATAAGCATCCAAGAGACGTTTTGCTGCCACAAAAGACGTTACATGCCCGTCCAGCACTTGTTCCGACAAGCTTCCCAGCATGTTCTTTACTGTTGGATTATAGTAGAAGTCATTGCGAAGATGTTCGTTTATGCTTTCGTACATCCAATATTTCGACTGCTCATTCCTGCGGTATTGAAAATATCCGTTTTTCTTTACCTCGTCAATGTAGTCGAAAATCATTTTCAGCACTTCGTCAATGCCAATCTCATAAAATCCGGAGTAGCAAAGCACTTTTGGCAACACACCGCTATCCGGTTTCGGGAACAGATGCAGCGCATTGCGGAAATGAGTGGCGGCAAGTTGGGCTTTGTCTATGTTGCTGCCATCTGCTTTATTGATGACAATTCCGTCGGCAATTTCCATTATGCCGCGTTTGATACCTTGAAGTTCGTCACCGGTACCAGCCAACTGAATGAGCAGAAAGAAATCAACCATCGAATGACATGCTGTTTCGCTTTGTCCGACTCCTACTGTCTCTACAAATATATTGTCATATCCGGCAGCTTCACAAAGAATGATGGTCTCCCTTGTCTTTCGTGCAACTCCTCCGAGTGAACCGGCAGTCGGACTTGGGCGAATAAATGATTTAGGATGTACAGACAATTTTTCCATTCTTGTTTTGTCACCAAGAATACTTCCCTTTGTCTTTTCTGAACTCGGGTCTATGGCGAGAACTGCCAGTTTTCCGCCGTAGTTTTCAAGCAGATGAACACCAAATGCGTCGATGGAAGTACTTTTGCCTGCACCCGGTACACCGCTAATGCCAATTCTCACGGAATTGCCGGAATAGGGCAGGCATTTTTCTATCACTTCCTGTGCCAATGCCTGATGTTCCGGCAGCACACTCTCAACAAGTGTAACAGCTTGGCTCAAAATTGAAACATCGCCCTTGATAATTCTTTCTGCATATTCACCGGCAGAAAGAAGCTGTGCTCTTTTCTTTCTGAACCTGCTGAGGTAGGGGTTTACAATCGCAGGCTGAACAACTCCACTGTTCACCGTAAGCCCTTTATATTCTTCACTGTTTTCCGGATGTTCCATTTTTTTTCTTTGATTTATATTTTGTACTTTCTTTTGCGAAGATACGTATTCCTTTCTATTTATAGAAAAAAGTATTTTAAAACGTACGGTATCTTATGCAAAAACATACTGTCAAACTGTTATCTCAATATGGTTGCATTCATGGTCAAGAACGCAACTCTCATAAAATCCGTCGCCAGTTACACGAGGTCCGCTCATGACTTTGTAACCATCGCTCTGCATAAGTCCGGTAAGTTCATCCACCTTCTCTTTGCTGCCAACACTGAACGATATGTGTGAATAGCCTAGTCCGAACCCTGCTTTATCTACACTGTGTGCATCCGGGCGGTTCATAATCTCCAGTTTTGCTCCGTCCGAAAACATTAGCATATAGGTTCTTAGTCCGGTCATCTTATTGTGATACATGTCACCGCATGTGGCATTAAAATATTTAATGAAGAACTCTTTAGTCCGTTCCAAGTCGGAAACAAACATGGCTACATGGTGTATTCTCATTTTCTTTGTCATTTAATTTGAGGAACTTACAGATATTCTTCTATTCATATTTCACGCTTATCGTCTCTTTGGGATGTTCCGGATCATTGGTGATGATAAGCACGCGAGGCTGGTTTTTGGATATATTGAGATATTTGGCATGAAGAACAATCTTCATGGTGATGCTTTCTCCGCTTACAAGTTCCTTACGCGGAAGACTTACAGACAAAGCCTGATTGAAAACCTGTATGGCATTGAGTTTCAGTATGCCTTTACCGTTGTTCGTTATTTTCACTTTGCCTGTTAGTTTTGATTTGTTTCCCAATTTGCCCATGTCAAGTTCTGTTGCCGAGATAGAGAACTCCGGCTTTAGCAATGTGTTGTCCGACGGTGAAAACTCAGGCAAGAGAACAGCCGAGACTGCTATTTCATTGTCAGTTCCCACTTTGTCTCCAGAGAACCGGGACAGATATATGGAAGTCTGGTTCAATCCCATGTTCACGAGTTTGTTGCTGTGCAGCGTAAGTTTGATGGTTCCGCGTCTGCCTCTGGCAAGCATGGCTGGTTTTATTTCCGCCGTGATGTAAGGTGGAAGGTGCATAAGTTGCGGAGTATAAACTTCTTGCCCGTCGTTCAATATGTCGATATTGAAAGACACGGAATCTCCGGCATTGGCATCGGGAAACTCCACATTGTTGGTGTTCAAACACACATCGCCTATGCGGAAGGGGTAAATGTCTGCCACTGTCACACGGTCACCGGTTGTGACAAGTCCTTTCATGCGGAGCCTTATCGGTTTGTCCGAGGCATTGGTGTGTACTTCAATTATTCGGTCGAATCTTCCGAGCAGCATGGCATCATACGTCACGGCAATTTCTCCTTCTTCCCCTTTGTTTATCTCTCCTTTTGTCCATTCCGGTTCCAGACATCCGCATCCCGCATCCACATCGTTGATGATGAGGGGAGTGCGTTCCTTGTTCGTGAATTTGAATATCGCTGTAACCGGTTTGTGCCATAGCGTAGAGCTGGTGGTTACTGTGGTATTGGCAAATGAAATTTTCTGTGCATACACACTTGAACCCCAAACAAACAGCACAAACGGTAATATATATTTTCCAATCATATATGAAGATTTTCTTTGTTGACAAGACAAAGATATAAAGATTTTCTATTACTTTGCACATTATTCCTGTAACATTTAATGATTATGCTATTACTTTCAGACATTTTGACAAACTCTGCAAACAAAGCATTAGACGTCCTCAATATTGCAAATGATTTCCTTTGGACATACATTGTTATAACTGTTCTTGTGTTTTGTGCCATCTATTTTACGATTCGTACAAAGGGAATGCAGTTCCGTATGCTTGGCGACATGATAAGGATTATGTGCGGCAAGGACAAAAAATCCGTGCCCATGTCAGACAATGCTGCTTCCCGCAGTCGGGCGGATATAGGTTCGTTTCAGGCATTTGCCGTGTCACTGTCGAGTCGTGTCGGCACAGGTAATCTTGCAGGTGTGGCTTCTGCCATATTCGTGGGAGGTCCCGGTGCTGTGTTCTGGATGTGGGTGATGGCATTGTTTGGCGCATCTACCGCCTTTGTCGAATCTACTCTTGCCCAGCTGTACAAGAAGAAGGGGGAAGATTCCTACTATGGCGGACCGGCCTATTACATGCAGACCGGACTTCACAAACGATGGATGGGGATTGTGTTCTCCATCCTTATCACGGTCACATTCGGCATGGCAAATCAGACTGTTCAAAGCACTACATTGTGTGACGCTTTGTCTGACTCTTTCGGGATTGACAAGGCATTGGTGGGCATTGTCATGACCGTCTGCACTCTCGTCATTATCTTTGGAGGAATCAAGAGAATATCTCATTTTTCAAGCATTGTCGTCCCTTTTATGGCGGTCGGGTACATACTCCTTGCCATTTATGTGGTTTTGACAAATATCACAGCCATACCGGAGGTCTTCAGACTTATATTCAGCCATGCGTTCGGAATGGAGCCGATTGCTGGAGGAATGGTCGGTGCAGCTATTATGCAGGGAGTGAAACGCGGTCTGTTCAGCAATGAGGCCGGAGAGGGGTCTGCCCCTAATGCGGCGGCCATAGCCGAAACTTCTCATCCTGCCAAACAAGGACTGCTACAGGCTTTGGGTGTGTTCACCGATACTCTCGTCATCTGTACTTGCACGGCTTTCATTGTCATCATCTCCGGACTCTACTGCAGTGGTGCCGATGGCATCATTCTGACCACGATGGCGGTAGAAAAAGAAATCGGTCCGGTCGGACGGTATTTCATCACAGCAGCCATTTTCCTGTTTGCTTATAGCACCATCATTGCCAATTATTTTTATGGTGAAACCAATATTCGTTTCATCACTCGCAAGCGTTGGGCAGTCGATGTGTTCCGGCTCATTACGGGAGCAATGGTGATGCTCGGTTCCTTAGTGGCTTTACAGACTGCATGGAGCCTTGTGGATATTGTCATGGGACTGATGACGCTTTTCAACCTGACTGCTATACTGCTGCTTTCCAACAAGGCTTTCCGTCTGCTCCGAAATTACATTGAACAGAAGAAGGCTGGCAAAGAACCTGTTTTCAGAAAAGACATGATGCCGGATATTGCCGACGACATAGAATGTTGGGAATGATGTGGCTGTGTGGCGGAAGTGGGATGATTTCCGCTGTGCCGGGACGCTTTTCCCGCTCCTTCTTACGTTTTTTTGATATTCAATAAATCCTGAAAAAATATGCGTTTATCTATCATCGTTGCCATAGCAAAGAACTATGCTATCGGACTTGACAACAAACTTATCTACTGGCTTCCTAACGACATGAAGCGTTTTCGTACTCTCACCACCGGGAATGCGATAATCATGGGAAGGAAAACTTTTGAGTCGTTGCCGAAGGGGGCTTTGCCTAACAGAAGAAATATCGTTTTGTCGCGTACATCCGCCAAGGATGCTTTTCCCGGAGCGGAATGTTATGCTACCTTGGATGAGGCTCTTGAAGCTTGTCGGAATCAAGATGAGGTGTTCATCATCGGTGGAGCGTCGGTCTATGAACAGGCTCTTCCGGTTGCCGACCGCTTGTGTTTGACTTGTGTGGATGATATACCGTCAGAAGCAGATACGTTCTTTCCTGAATTTGATTCTTCTCATTGGAAGGAGACTTTCCGGGAAGAGCATGACATTGACGAAAAACATGCTTGTCGGTATGCGTTTGTCAATCTTGAAAGAAAATAAATACTGACGAGGTGCTTGAAGTATAATATACCGGTACGTGGAGTATTGGACATTTGGAAGACTGCTTAAATCTATTTCTGCATTTAAGCAGTCTTTTTTTTATGTGGAGGAGTCTGTTGAACACACTCACTAAATTGCTTCTAAAAGTCTCCATAACAAAATTTTTTATATATATTTTTTAACAAAATTATTTTCTGACATGTTGGTTGGTTATTTCGGGTTTGACAACCAATATGGTTGCTATTTTATATATTTGCTTTCTTTTTGATTTTGTTAAATGTTAAAATTCCAAGCCCTCTGGCACGCGTCAAAATCGACCGCGCCGAACTTTTCTCGGAGAACGGGGATTCTACGCGCATTTTCTAAAGGCTCTGCGAATTGTGAAATAGTGTTTCGTTTTGGAACGGTTCTTTTACATTTTTTTATCCTTGGCGAAGAGTTCTTTTCTCCAATCTACTAAATTTTGATATTTCCAGCGCACTGTCGTCACTTTTTCAGCGCACTGTTCCGACGACGACAGTGCGCTACAAATTTGCGCGCTTAGTAGATTGGAGAAAT
>JAGASY010000063.1 GCA_017621515.1 Bacteroidaceae bacterium | reverse complement strand
CTGACGAAATTTGTTATAAAGTTGCGCATAAGCGGAGCAATAGTTCTTAGTAGTTTGGTCACCACTAATTTACTAATAATCTGTAAATTGCGCAACTTTCTCATTTGTAAATAATTAAAATTTTAATTCAACCAACGAGTAAACATCCTACTTCAAAATAAAAGACACTGAGGTTCAAGTGAAATGTTAAGAAGTGTACAATTTACTCCTTTGGAAGAGTGCCCAAACAAGAACCTAAAAGTGAGTGGTTCTAAGGTGGTATTTAGAGATAAAATTGGTGTATTTCAATGCAACAAACTAATAATCAGCAGATTATCAGAACACTCAAAATGCTCAAAAATTTGCGTCCGGCACAAATTTTTGAGCATTTTGAAAATTTCTATATTATATTGATTATCAACACATTATCTTTCTGTCAAAATTTTCGTCTTTTCACCGTCGGCAAAAGAATCGCTCCAAGTGTTAAATTTACATTTTGGACGAAAATATCATTTTGTCAAATTGGAAATTGTTGTTTTAGCGTGCTTTTTTGCAGCTTTAAGCCAATGTATTCAAATTCTGTTTTAGCAAGGAATGTGAATAATATGGTTCATCAAGAACTCTACACAATCCGGAATCTGATTCTCTTTTAGATATTTATATGTTTCATTCTGTCCAATCCCCTCTGTCAAGACTGCGATAGCCTATAGCCTCGGCAAGATGATAGGACTGTATCTGCTGTGAGCCTTCCAAGTCTGCAATAGTGCGTGCCACACGCAATATGCGGTCGTATGCACGCGCCGAAAGGTTAAGTTTTGTCATAGCATTCCTCAGCATATTCATGCAGTCGGCATCAAGTGCCGCATATTTCTGAAGCAACGAAGAGGACATTTGGGCATTGCAATGTACACCCTTTATCTGCGAATATCTGTCTTCCTGTATCCTTCTGGATCTGACCACTCTTTCCATTATCATTGCGCTCGGTTCCCCTTTCGGAGCTTTCGCCATGTCTTCAAAGGGAACACTTTCCACCTCCACCTGTATATCGATACGATCCATGAGCGGACCGGATATTTTATTCATATAACGCTGAATCTGAGTCGGAGTACAGACACATTTCCGGGTAGGATGGTTATGATAACCACATGGACACGGATTCATTGAAGCCACAAGCATAAAGGAACATGGTATGGTAAGACTGTAGCGCGACCTTGAGATAGTGATTACGCGATCTTCCAGAGGCTGACGAAGAGTTTCGAGCACTGAACGTGAAAACTCCGGCAGTTCGTCAAGAAAAAGGACTCCATTGTGAGACAAACAGATTTCGCCAGGCATGAACACACTGCCGCCACCGACAAGCGCCACATCACTTATCGTGTGATGAGGAGCGCGGAACGGACGTACACTAATAAGAGAAGTGTTATTGCTAAGTTTGCCTGCAATGCTGTGAATTTGAGTCGTCTCCAGACTTTCGGCAAGAGACAGAGGAGGAAGGATGGAAGGCAGACGCTTTGCCATCATCGACTTGCCGCATCCGGGACTGCCGATAAGTATCAGATTATGTCCGCCGGCAGCAGCAACTTCGAATGCACGTTTCACATTCTCCTGCCCTTTTACATCTTCAAAATCAAAGTCAAAATTATGTTGGCTGTCAAAAAATTCTCTCCGGGTATCGACTTCCGTAGAATACAACATGGTTGTGCCACCAAGAAAGCCCAAAACTTCATTTATATGATTAACTCCATATACTTTCAGACGGTTGACCACAGCGGCTTCACGTACATTCGCCATAGGAACAAACAATCCTTCATAACCCAGTTCGCGTGCCTTAATAGCAATGGAAAGCCCACCCTTTATAGGCTGTATCGTACCATCAAGCCCCAACTCCCCGACGAACATGTATTTGGATATGTCCTCAGCATGAATAAGTTCAAGCGAAAGCAGAATGCCAATGGCAATAGGGAGATCAAATCCGGAGCCTTCCTTCCTGACATCGGCCGGAGCAAGATTTACCACAATCTGCTTCTGGGGAATCCTGTAACCGTTTACATGAAGTGCCGACAACACACGGTCTTGACTTTCTCTGACCGCATTGTCTGGCAATCCAACGATGCTGAAACGGATAGGGGCATTGTTTGTAGCACTGACCTCAATCATTACAGGCAGTGCATTCAGTCCCTGCAATGTTGCACTATACACCTTTGCCAACATGAAATGTAAGTATTAGATTGTTTATTCTGCTTATTTAATATATTTCTTCAAATCGTCTGCCAAATGAGAAACCGAAGTTCCCTTTGCCACTATATTATGCTTCTTGTCAACAAGTATATAATACGGAAGAACAGCAACACCAAGCTTTTTGACAACAGGTGAGTCCCATGCACGTCCGTCACAACAATGTTCAATGCCTACGGTATCACTCTTCACCATATTTTCCCATTTATAGATTTCTGTATCAAGTGATATGGAAATAATACTCAATTGTTTGTCTGCTTTATATTTATCATACTCTCGCTGGATATAATCATTAAAGCTATAGCCATCATCCATCCATGTTGTCCAGAAAACCAAAAGCGTCCACTCTGTTCCGGTCTGGCGCAAATCGATTTCCTTCTTGTCCTTGTTTTCCAGTTTCAATTCAGGAATCTTTTTTCCTTTCTCCCCTCGTTTCAAGTATTTTATATCACCTTCCAGTTTCATCAGAAACCGATTCTTCGGCTGGCTTGCCTTAAGTGTATCAAGCATCACGGTGAAAGATTTGTCAACAGATGGATACTTCTGTACGAAATATCGCTCAAAAAGATAAATCGCAACAGGAGATGCCGGATTCTGCATGATATATTTACCTGCCACCTTTTGGGTTTCCTCGTTATTCAGATTGAAAGTCTCTCTACGAAACTTATTCATGAGCTTATTAATCTCGCTGCCGTTCACCACATAGTTCTTAAGATCGTTAGCAGCCGCTTCATATCGAAGTTCCTCACCGCCATTGACAAAAATCACCTGCTCCACTCCATTAGGAAACACCAATATATAAGGAGTAGGCTCTTGCGCCGTACCGCCATAGACAAACTCTCCATCTTTAATTGTGATGGTGTCAAATCGTTCCGTCCCGCTTTCCTTATTATATATATACAAGTTTCCCGCTTTCATATCGCGGAAAGAGCCTTTTATTTTAAAAGAAGAGCCGCCGGAATCGCACCCTGCAAGCAGGAGTGCGACCAGCGACATCATCAGTGATATGTTTATCAAGTTCTTCACTTTATTGAAATATCTTGTAAGTGACTCTCAGACAAAATATCTTTTATTTTACAATATCCTTAATAACAGCTGCATAGTTAGCAAATTCCACATCGTTAGCAGCTCTCTTAGCATACGAGCGGTCAAGGCTTATGGCTTTGCCAAGGTTTGATGCAACATCAGCCTTATTGTTCATACGAGCAGCAAGAACAGCCTTAAGATAATAGGTTGTAGCATCTGCATTCTTGATTTTCTCAAGAGAAGACTTTGCAGCAGCATAGTCCTGAGAAAGAATCTGAGAAAGCGCAGCACTGTTGGTATTTACACTCTGAAGCTTATTTGCAGCGAGATTGTACTTGCCCTGTGCAATGTAAAGGTTTCCAAGAGCCTCATCCGTATTCTTTGAATTAGCACCTTTTGCAAGATATACTTCAGCATCCTTTATAGCACCGTTCTGCAAAGCAATGATTCCGAGGTTTGTATTTGCTTCTGCAGCGTTGGCATCAAGCGACAAAGCCTTACGAAGATAGCTCTGTGCTGTGTCGTTATCACCACGACGCATAGCAATGTCAGCAAGATTGTTGTATGCACGGAAGTCTTTAGGATAAATCTCTGCTGTCTTCTTGAATATTTCCTCTTTCTGTGCATCAGATGTAGCAAGTACATTTCCTGCATAAACCAACTCCTCAACGCTCAGTTTGCCCGGAGCCTCACTGAATGTCTTAAGGATTTCTTCATCAGAACGACCTATAACATCATAATTGATAATCATACGTGCACGGCGCAACTCCGGCATTACTGCGTCAGCAAGCTCTTTATATACAGTAGCAATATTCTTTATTTCCTGTTCACGCTGTTCCGGATCACTGTACATAGAAAGAACACGGAGAATGAGATCCTTGTCTTTAAGGTTAGACTGTGACACAAGCTCTTGGAATCCTTCCCAGTCCTCAGCTGTATATTTTGTATCCACATCCGTAGTCAGCTTTGTTTTCTTCAACTGCTGGTTTACAAAACCTTCTGAAGTCTGTCCACGTCTCTCTGCTAATTTCTCATTGAAACCATATCTTCCGTCTGGAGAAGCGTATGCACTAATCTCGATATTATTCAGCACAAGGCTTTCCTCGTCAGACTTTATATTCTTGAGTGTTTCAATGAAGTCTTTCACATTCTGGCTGTTGAGCTCACTTCCGCGCAAGTTTGCCTGCGAAATAAGGAACTTAATTGTAGCAGCCTGCTTCTGATTAATTACGCGGCTGAAATTATCGCTCGCCACACCATTATTACCAGTCTTAATAGCCTTTGCCACAAGAGCAGAAGTACTGTTCACTCCATATCCAATCTTAACATCCGGAAGCTTGACTGTCTTCTTGCCCTTCTTTGCATCAAAAGTCATCCACAATTCACTCTTCTCCATTCCTTCCTCGTATGGGAAGCTTGTTCTCATTGTAGCATGTCCGCCATTCTTGTAGGAAATAACCTGATTGTTGGCCTCCACCTTCTCGCCTTGGAAAGTAGCACTTGCACCAACCTTCTGTCCACCATCCCATTTCAACACAGGAGTACAAGTAACCACAGCCTTCTTATTCATGAATTTTGCAGGTACACTCGCACTAATAGTTGCAGGCACCTCACCGGCAACGTACTCCAACGGAGTCGGAGTAACAGTAAAATCATCAGATGAGAACTTTCCCATCTTACCACAGCTTACCAGCAACAATGCAGATGCAGCGGGAAGCAAAAGATAAATTTTCTTGTCCATTTTTTATGATTTAAATTTGTGTTATAATAAGTATTTCAATTCCAATTCAACAACGATTCCATAACAGCAGCAGGAAAACCACATTTACTCTGCCGTAAATTTTCTGCTCAGATACCTTATCGGATACCACACAGAAAGGAAACCGACAACAAGTACTGTGATAAATACCACGATAATATCTGCGATATGTACACTCACAGGATAAGCATCTATAATATAATTGCCGGCAGAAGACCCAAACTTGATGATTCCGAAGTTCTGCTGTACCAGACACAGCGCAAGCCCTATCACAATACCTGCAACGGCTCCAATGACTGCAATCATCCGCCCTTCAATCAAGAAGATGTTTGCTATCTGTCCGTCATCAGCCCCGAGATTGCGCAACGTCTGCACATCCTTCTTCTTGTCAACAACAAGCATGGACAAAGAACCGATGATATTGAAACATGCCACCAGCAATATGAACGTGAGAAAGATGTATGAAATAAGCTTCTCTATTTTCATAATCTTGAAAGTATCCTCCTGCTGTTCATATCTGTCCAGAACCTTATATTTCTTTCCTAACAGATTCCGGATATTCTTCTTTGCTTCTTCAGTATCTATGCCCTCTGCAAGCTTCAATTCCACAGCCGAAACATATCCCTGCCTTTCAAACAGACGACGCGCAAAAGCCAAAGATGTGATGGCATAATTAGAGTCGTATTTACTCTGCTTCACCATAAAGCCTACTTTGGGAGAATAAAGTTCCTCTTCGTTAAAGCTTTCGCGCGGATCGTTCAGATTGATGTTCTTCCCTTTTCTGGGTGCATATACCTGAATAGGCGATGTAAAGTCAGTACCCACACCAAGTTGCATCAGAAGATTTATGCCCAACACACCATAGTCTATCACATCCACATGCAGCTGAAAAACTCCTCCTCCGTACAGAATCTTACCAATGTCCGCCTGTTCGTCAAAATTGTCACTTACACCTTTTATCGTTGCCATGACCTGACGATTGTTCATCACCAACAGCGCATTGTCTTCCAGTGTTTCCGTATATACTGATATAAAGTCACATTTTTTCAGATTCTCAAGCTCCGGCTCGTCGGATGCCATAAACTTTCCTTCAGCAGGCAGCACCTTCAACTGCGGATCGAATGCTGTGAAAAGCTCCGCAATCATGTCCTGAAATCCGTTAAAAACAGACAATATACAGACAAGTGCAGCAGTCGCAACAGTCACTCCGCATACAGATATGGCAGAGATTACATTTATGGCATGATGCGACTTCTTGGAAAGAAGATACCTTCTTGCGATGTAAAACGGAAAGTTCATTATCGGCATCAATCATTAGAGACCTCAGCGTCGTCACTTGCCTTTGCGGTATTAAGAAGACGGTCTATGTTCTCAATATAATCAAGTGAGTCATCAATAAAGAACTTGAGTTCCGGAATAATCCGCAACTGATGACGTTCCAATGTACCAAGCTCGTAACGTATCTGCTTCATGTTATCATTCACGTTCTTAATGATTTCTTCAGCACGAGACGAAGGGAAAATACTAAGATACACTTTTGCCACACTTAAATCAGGACTTACCCTCACCACACTGACAGAAACAAGCACTCCTCTCATCTGGCGAGTCTGCGCCTGAAATATATTACTTAAGTCTTTCTGAATAAGACGTGCAATCTTACTTTGTCTTGTTGTTTCCATATTATCTATAATTACTGCCTTTACATATTCCGCACCAAAGCGACATGCAGGTACAAGTATATGAACTATTCGGCTTTTTCTTTTTTTCTTATAATCGTCAGCCCATCTCTCAACGGCAGAATAACCTTCTCCACCCTGTCGTCCTTTGCGACATAATCATTGAAAGCCATTATTCCGCGCGTCTGAGCGTCTTTTATCGGAGGAGTCTCCAGCACATGACCGTCCCACAGCGTATTGTCCGCAAGGATATATCCTCCCGGCGACAGGCACTCCATGACCATATCGTAATACTCCACATACTTACGCTTATCGCCATCGATGAAAGCCAAATCAAACACCACATCCAGTCCGGGAACAAGCTCCAGAGCATCTCCGATATGCATGACTATCTTATCGGAATATTCCGAGTTCTCAAACCACGGACGAGTAAAATCCTCCTGTTCATCATTGATTTCAAAGGTATGAAGCATTCCTCCGTCCTCCAGCCCTTCGGCGAGACACAAAGCCGAGTAACCGCTATAGGTTCCGATTTCCAGAATATTCTTCGGACGCACCATCTTCACAAACATCTTCAACAGACGTCCCTGAAGATGCCCGCTCGCCATCCTGCCATAAAGGAGCTTGACATGCGTCGCTCTATAAAGACGATGCAGGTACTCACCCTCCTCATCTATGTGAGCCAGAATATACTCGTCCAGCTGTTCGGTTTCGGTCATATTTATAAATCTTTAAAACTGCACATTCCACAAAGCCGGCAAACTGCCGGCTCACCGCATCAAAGATAACGGTTGGAGTTCGGCAGCACGTAGTCTTCTGCGTTCTCTATCACATCATCCACCTTGTTTATCTCAAGGAATGAAGTCTGCGTACCCTTCTTACCGCTACTCAGATATACAATCAAGTCACTCGGCTGAAGCACTCCTTCGCGCAAAAGCTTACGCAAGCCGGCGAAGTAATAATCCTGTCCATTATCACGTTCCTCCAGATATACAGCCTCAACTCCATACGACAAGGCGAGCTGTCGGGTTGCCTTCTCACGGTAGCAGAGCGCAAGCACTTTCACATTGCCACGGAAAGCAGCAAGATTACGCGCCGTTCTGCCGCTGTAGCAGTCTGTGATAATCCGCTTAATAGGCATTCTCACACTTGCTTTCACCGCCTGTTTGGCAAGAAACTCAGTCACAGTACAATTCGTTGGCAGCGGAATACGGTTCGACTCTCCCGCCAAGTCCTGCTCTGCCTGCTTCGCAATTGTCGCCATCGTTCTGACAGCTTCAAGCGGATATTTTCCGTATGCAGTCTCTCCGCTCAACATGATAGCGTCTGTGCGACTGAACACTGCATTTGCCACATCTGTCACTTCCGCTCTTGTCGGACGCGGATTCTTAATCATGCTGTTGAGCATCTGTGTCGCCACAATCACCGGCTTATGGGCTGCGATAGCCTTTTTTATCAGCAGACGCTGTATGCCGGGAATCAGTTCCTGACGCACCTCTATGCCCAAATCGCCGCGAGCCACCATCACTCCGTCAGCCACGGCGAGAATCTCCTCTATATTATCTACACCTTCCTGATTCTCAATCTTCGCAATAATCTTTATATCGCTATGGTGATCATCAAGAATTTCCTTTATATCAAGCACATCCTGCTTGTTACGCACAAAAGAATGAGCAATGAAGTCAATGTTCTGCTCTATGGCAAAATCAATGTTTCTTCTGTCCTTCTCCGTGAGCGAAGGAAGATTGATCCTTACTCCCGGAACATTCACACTCTTATGGCTTCCAAGCACACCGTTGTTATCCACTTCCGCCTCAAGCCATTCCTCTGTCTTGCCCATGACTGTCATAGACAGCTCTCCATCATCGAAAAGCACCTTTCTGCCTACTTCAAGGTCTTTCACGAAATCCGGGTAAGAAACGCATATACAGTCCTTCACAGTATCCTGTCCGGGATTGCCCATAATGCGCACCTTGTCGCCCGCCACATACTCTATTGGCTCGGCACACCCCGTGGTTCTGACCTCTGGACCTTTCGTGTCTATAAGAATGGCTATTCGGTTTGAAACGGCGCGTACATTATCTATCACGTTCTTCATGCCCTCGGGTGTAGCATGAGCCGTATTAATCCTCACTACATTCATTCCTGCTTCAAACAACGAACGAAGAAAATCCACATCACATCGCAAGTCTGAAATAGACGCAACAATCTTTGTCTTTTTTAGCATCATAATAAAAGTCCTTTATTAATAATGTGTTCTTTTTATTACCAAAACAATCAATCTTATTGAGTATTATCCGACAAAGATACTGTTTTTTTCCCTTATCCGAAAAAAACAATCTATTTTCCTGACAACAAAGAGGATAATTTACCGCCGCATCCTGTTTCCTCCGTGTGGAGAACACAGACAACCGAGCATCACATTCTCAGAAGTGCTTCAACGGCAAGCCGATAAGAATCAAGTCCGAACCCGCATATCACACCGACACAGGCGCAGGAAATCATGGATTTATGTCTGAACTCCTCACGCTTATGCACATTGGAAATATGCACCTCGATGACCGGACATGTGACCGCTCTTATGGCATCTTGCAAGGCAATTGACGTGTGGGTATAGGCTCCGGCATTGAGCACAATCCCGTCCCATTCAAAACCCACTTCATGGATTTTGTTTATCATTTCGCCTTCTACATTCGACTGATAGTAGTCGAACAGGATATCCGGATACTCCGATTTCAGTTCCTCATAATAATCAAGAAATCCCCGTGCGCCGTATATGCCCGGTTCACGTTTCCCGAGCAGATTGATATTGGGACCGTTCAATATTAATATCTTCTTCATATCTGTTTCCTTTTTCTGAATATCTTCATAGAATCATTTCCATACCCACCTTCTGAGGCTTCATTCCGCACTTCTCATAAAAAGACATGGCAGGCTCATTGCAGCACCATACATTGAGCGTCACATTATGGCAGCGACGCTCCCTCGCCAGTTCCACCACCGCGTCATAAAGCAGTGTGCCGATATGTCTGCCACGCATATTTTCATCCACACAGATGTCATCAACATACAGCGTACATATATCCGTCAGAATATGGCTGTCATTGTGTTGGACAAACATGCAAAAAGCATAACCTACCACACAGTCATCATCATCCACTGCAACCAGCACGGGAGTCTTTGCATCCACGAAAATCTGTCTAAGCTCCTCGTCCGTATATTTACGTTCACCGGCCCTGAACAAATCGGGACGTCCGGCATGATGCAGCGCACCCACCTGAGTGAGTAAGCCGTGAACCCTGTCAATATCTTTCTCTTCTGCTATCCGTATCTTCATACAACTACTACAATTATTATTATCATTATCCCGTCCAAACGTGATGCCACACGTGTTTCCAGCACCACCGCCCAAGCGGAAAACATTATTCTTTGTGAAAGATATGCAATTTTTCACCCGCCCGAAAACATCCGTTGCCTTTTTTCACTTTTTCTTCAAACTTTGAATACATTTGCAGACATTTGTCTGATTTTGTAAAACAAGAATTGCTGAATGAACAACGAACCCGACTTGAAAATCTTATTAAGAAGATACTATCAATATCTGAAACTGGAGAAGTCTTTTTCCGAACATACACTTGACGCATACATGCGCGACCTGAAGAAATTTCTTGACTTTATCGCCTCAGACCACATTTCGCCGTTTGAAGTACAACTTGAACACTTCCACCAGTTTTCAGCCGCAATCATCGACATAGGAATACACTCCACATCGCTTTCAAGGATTCTCTCTGGAGTAAGAAGCTTCTATCAGTTCCTGCTCCAAAGCGACATCATGGACACTGACCCGACAGAACTGCTCGACTTCCCAAGCAAATCGCGCCATCTGCCGGACGTGCTAACCACCAACGAGGTTGACCGCATAGAGGCCGCCATCGACTTGTCACAACCGGAAGGGCAACGCAACAAAGCCATCATAGAGACATTATACAGCTGCGGACTGCGTGTCAGCGAACTGTGCAACCTGTGCCTGTCCGACCTCTTCCTCGACGAAGAATTCATCAGAGTCATGGGAAAAGGTTCCAAGCAACGGCTTGTGCCCATATCGCACAAAGCCATCCACGAACTGGAGCTTTATTTTCTTGATCGTGACAAAATCGACATCAAGCCCGGCTATGAAGACTATGTATTTGTCAGCAAGCACCGCAAGAAGAACCTTTCCCGCATCATGGTCTTCCATCTGATAAAAGAACTGGCTGAAAAGGCGAACATACAGAAAACGGTGAGTCCACACACTTTCCGTCACAGCTTCGCCACCTCACTTCTCGAAGGCGGAGCCAACTTGAGAGCCATTCAGGTCATGTTAGGGCACGAATCCATTGCCACTACCGAGATTTACACACACATTGATACGTCAAGGCTGCGAGAGGAAATCATCAATTGCCACCCGAGAAACAAGAAATACCGGAAAGAATTAGAAGATAACGAATAAAAAAACTCACTAAAGCCGGCGTTCCATGAAAAAACGACGTGTACGAAATAGGAGAAGGAAGAAGCCGGCAATCTGCGAGCAGGCTGTAACGGCGAAAGCTGTCGTATAGCCCGCATACTCAATCAGTACACCGCCAATCAAGATGCCCAGTCCCATGCCAAGATCCCATGAAGTCAAAATTGTAGAATTAGCCGTACCCCGCTGATCGTTGCGTGCCACGGAAATGAACATATTCAGAAAAGCCGGATACATGCGACCGTTGCCCAGTCCGATAAGCAGAGCGGAAAGATAGTATGCCCACTCGCCGGGCGACAGGACAAACAGCGTGTAGCCCACAGAACTGATGCCTGCACCTTGCAAGGCATTCTCTGACAGGAATCCCTCGCGCAGAGATTTCGCTCCATAGAGCCGCGATACGAACAACCCTATCGAGAGCAGGGCGAAAAACACACCTGTACCATTGGTTATTCCGAAAACTTCCTTGCCATAGATAGCCACATAGTTGCTCATCACACCCCAGCAGAGACCGAAAAGCAGAATATTAATTGCCATCAGCCAAGCCCGCGTCAGAAAAAAGTGGTCCATGCTCAGATGAGGTTTTCCCGGTACGGGACGACGCACGGGCAGACGCACAGTAGTGGTACAGTAGAACCCGATGCCAGCCACAATTAGTGAAATCCAGAAGAGCAGACGGAAATCGCCGGTCAGCGAGTAGAGCCATATACCTACCGATGGTGCAATTGCCATAGCCAGATTATTGCTCAAACCATAATAGCCAATACCTTCATTACGGCGCGACGAAGGCAATGTATCAATCGCCACCGTGCTGTTGGCGACAGTTGTCGCCCCGAATGGCAGCCCGTGAAAGGTACGGACAAGGGCGAAGAACAACAGTGATGCCGCTCCTATATAGCCGGCGAAACAAATGGAAAAGAGACAGAAGCAGTACATCAGCACCTTCTTGCGGTTGAAAGTATCCACAATGAATCCGCTGAACGGACGAACGAGAAGAGCCGCAACCACATAGCCTGACAACACAAGACCGATAGTGTCCTTATCTGTCTGAAACCGCTCCGCCAGATAAATAGGCAGCAGCGGTGTAAGCAAGTAGAACGAGAAGAACAGCATGAAGTTGCTGCACATCACCTTACAATATTCTCGGTTCCACAAGCATTCTTCGTTTCTGTTTGTATTCATAATTGTAAACTACCAACAAGCTAAAGACTTAACCACTTTGGAGGCGCAAATGTAGTCATTAAAATGGAAATACAATGATACAAAAACGAATATTATTCAACCAAAAACTCCTTTTATTTATGCGCTGTATATATAACCGATATTACTCAGTATTTTGCAAGTAATAAGTCAGAAATATAGTTGCAGCCTTTAATAGCACATTCTAAATAGCTTCTTGCAGATAGCATTTTGACCAATGGGAGGTAATACTTGTACCATATACCAATAACGCGCCCAAACATCCTTGACTTGCTATAAGAGTATGAAATTTTGCACCCATCCCAAATGCTTTATAAGAAAGGTAAAATTGTAATGACCTAATTACGCAACCAATGGTTGCGTAACTGGAGAAGCAGTGCCTTTCCCCATTGTGAGTTCCTAATTATATTCGCTGAAGAACTATATCATGCACTTCGGGTTGTGTTTGCAGGAATGTATTCGATGGAGGAGTCTGTCGAATACTACCACTTAAATGCCGCTAAACACGTCCCATAACAAAAAAAATTATATATATTTTTTAACAAAATTATTTTCTAACAAAATAATAGCAAAACACAGCTACATCTGTTATATTTACAGATTTTACATCAAAATACTATCTTTCTGATTTTGCTAAATGTTAAAATCCCGAGCCCTCTGGAACGCTTCAAAATGAAGCACGATGAACTTTCCTCGGATAACGGGGATTTTACGCGTATTTTCCGAAGCCTTCAAGAAATGTGAAATAGTGTTTCATTTTTAGGAGATTCTTTTACATTTATTTATCTCCGGCGAAGAGTTTTTTGGAAAAAACTACTAAGTTCTTAAATTTTCAGCGCACTGTTTTTTTCTTCGGAGCGCACTGCAATTTTATTTTCTGTGCGCTGGAAATTCTCTCAGTGTGCGCTGAAAAAATTAAAACAGTGCGCTGAAAATAAAAAGACACCGGGAAGTAGAGAAAAAGGCTGTTTGCTTCGACTGAAATGTTAAGAAGTGTATAATTCACAGCCTTGAAGGAGTATCAGAACAGAAACTTAAAAGTAAGTATATTTTTAGTGGCATTTGAAAGTGAAAACGGTAGATTTACTCGTAAAATATTAATAGTCAACACATTACTAAAACGCTCAAAAATTTCAGGAATTTACGTCCAGTGCGTTTTTTTAAGCGTTTTGAATAAAATTATATCTTATTGATTATCAACAATTTATACTCATGCTGATTTTTTCGTCTCTTCGTCTTCGTCAAAAAACCGCTCCAAGTGTTAAATTTTCATTTTGAGCGAAAATATCATTTTGTCACATAGCCAAGACCTAAAAAATGGTTATCTTTGTAAGGTTTTCTAACAATTACGTTCTAATGAGCGAAGATGTCTGTCCGGATGAAACTGCCTCATATTCCATTCTATATGAAACCGGTTCAGACAATGACAAAATCAAACGCAACCATAAGCTATGAAACCAAATCCGAATGACATATTCCCTGTCGCCAATTGCAAATCGGTGACATACATCAAGCCGACAATCACGAATCCTAATATCATCGTGGGCGATTTCACCTATTTCAGCGATATGGATTTTGAGAAGCATGTGCTTCATCATTATGATTTCAATGGCGACAAACTGATTATCGGCAAATTCTGCCAGATAGCCTCGGGAGTGACATTTGTCATGAACGGTGCAAACCATCAGATGAATGCGGCATCCACTTATCCGTTCTATATCATGAACGGATGGGAGCAGGAGCTGCCAACAATTGCAGACTTGCCCATCAAAGGTGACACTGTGGTCGGGAACGATGTATGGATAGGTCAGAATGCCACCATCCTCCCGGGAGTCCATATCGGCGACGGAGCGATTATCGGTCTTGGCAGTGTGGTCGGCAGTGACGTAGAGCCTTATACTGTGGTTGCCGGAAATCCGGCACGGACAATCCGCAAACGATTTGACGATGAGCTGACAGCCCTGCTGCTCAAGCTCGAATGGTGGAACAAAGAGGTGGATGAAATACAGCGGCTGATACCGCTACTTACCGACAGCAACTTGCAAAACGTGAAGGAAAATCTGAAGAAACTGATTGGAAACAGCTATGGAGAATAAGATACATACACAGAATCCTACTAAGAAACTGTTTCAAATATTACCCCCAAATACACCCACCTAAAAGCAAAAAAAGGAGAAGCCTGTCAAAGCCCCTCCCCGCACAAAAAACATCTATTTATTCAATCATTCTTTGGTAATCCGGCTTTCAACGACCGGATTACAGCCGAATTGAAATTCGCATGGTCAAGTTCGTTCAAGCCTTTTATTGTGACTCCGCCCGGAGTGGTCACTTTGTCTATCGCCGCTTCCGGGTGCATCCCTGTAGATTTCAGCAATGCGACAGCCCCCTGCATGGTCTGCAAAGCAATCTGTAGGGCAGCTTTCGGATAGAATCCCATTTCGACTCCACCTTCCATCTGCGCCCTCAAGTAACGCATAACGTATGCTATGCCGCATCCTGCCATCATCATACCGGCTCCCATCAAGCGTTCTTCGCACACCTGCACCTCACCGACCACGCGGAAAAGGGCTTCTACCTTGCGTACATGCTCCTGCGACACCCCTCTTGCCGCACAGACGAAAGTCATGCTCTCACCATACTCTGCCGCAATGTTAGGCATCACATAGAATATCGGAGGAACTCCTCTGCGCTGTCCTCGCTCCGGAAACTCATAGTTGCTGCCGGAGATAGGATCATCCTCCACACTTTTGTCCGCATAATCATAGTCTGTATCATGCCCTGCCTTGTATTCAAAGCGTTTAATCAGGCTCTCCGTTGAGATTCCTGCCGCCACAGACACAATTATTTGTTTCTTGTAATCGAGCGAATCCTTTATTTCTTCTGCAATATCACCGACAAGCCACGGCTTGACAGCAAGGACAACAATGTCCGCCCCTTTCACTGCCTCTGCGTTGTCAAGGGATGTATGCAAACCGGGAAACTCCTTTTGTAACTTATCTATCGTCTGTTGTGTATGTGCCGTCACTGTTATTTCACACTCAACTGCACTGGTATCTGCGGCTTTCGCCCAACCCTTCACCAGTGCACCGCCCATATTTCCGGCACCAATAACTGTAATTTTCATAATCTGTTTCGTTTCAAGAATAGCTGAATCTACTTTCAAGGCAAAGACAAGCCCACAGGTTTGCCCGCCTTTTTCTTCTATCTCACAGTTCCGTCTCTCCCTCTACATAGTTATCCATAAACATGTTCTCGCCGTCGAAGACACAATAGGTGAACAGACTTATCCATTCGCCAAGAATCATCACGCGGCTCGATTTGTTCAGAATAAGGTCAAGTTCAATGTGTCTATGACCGAACATGAAGAAATTGATGGAAGGATGAGTCTTCAGATAGTCCTTGGCAAAGAGCACAAGCCCCTCTTTGTCTTCCCCCATGTAATCAGGTTCTTTTCCGTCTTCACGCTTGAGTCTGCTACGCTTTGCCCACTCCATGCCGAAGTCAATGAACCAACGGGGATGAATCATGCGTGCAATGTTTCTCAATGTACGGCTCTTGAAGCAGGTAAACATCAATTGGGTCTTCCAGTCTTTGTCACGGTAGTCAAGTCCGTCTCCATGAGCAATGAAGAACTCTTTGCCGCATATCTCGCATGTGTATTGTTCGGTATGAAGAATTACTCCACATTCTTTCACTAAATAGTCACCGCACCATTGGTCGTGGTTTCCCTGAAAGAAATGCACTTCGACTCCCATGTCCGTAAGTTCACTGATTTTCCCCAGAAAGCGCGTGTATCCCTTAGGAACCACATTCTTATATTCAAACCAGAAATCAAACATGTCGCCAAGCATATATATGGCTTCTGCCTTATGCTTTATGGCATCAAGAAAATTCACCAGTCTGCGCTCATGGGTACGGCTATGAGGTATTGCGCGCGAACCGAGATGCGCATCCGATATGAAATAAATGTTTTTCATTCTTCTTCCGTCTTTAAGATGATTATCTTACATGAAACCAAGGTCAAGCTTTGCTTCCTCACTCATCATGTCTTTGTTCCACTCCGGCTCAAACACCAAATTAATGTTAGCCTGCCTCACACCGTGTATAGAATCGAGCTTCTGCTGAATATCTTCTATAATGAAATCCGCAGCAGGACAGTTGGGAGCTGTCAGTGTCATGTCAACATTTATGTCGAACTCGTCTGTCACCTCTACCTTGTAAATCAGTCCGAGATCATACACATTGACCGGTATTTCCGGGTCAAATACAGTCTTCAACATCTCCACTGTTTTCTCTTCTATCGTATATTTTGTGATTTCTTCTGCCATACACAAATGTTTTTTATTGGTTTATCGTATTTTTTGTCTTTATAATCTCCCTTCATCAGCAAAGCTATAGTATTTGCCGTCAGTCACAATCACATGGTCTATCAGTCTTATGTTCATCAGTTTACCGGCTGCACTGACTTTTTCCGTCAACTTGATGTCGTCATTGCTCGGACGACAAGCCCCCGACGGATGATTGTGAACAAGAATCATACATGTGGCATCTGAAAGCAACGCTTCTTTCATCAGTACACGCACATCGACAGATGTCTCCGTCATGCCTCCCATGCTTATCTTCACCCGCTTCATCAATCGCGCGTTGTTGTTCAACATCAGTGCCCAGCACTCTTCATGGTTCATATCACGCATAAGAGGAAGCATAAACCTGTAAATCTGGTTAGAGTCACGGAACTGCACAATGTCTGCAAGCGCGTCTTCCTCAGAACGCAGTCTGCCAATT
The DNA here is from genome assembly GCA_017621515.1 of Bacteroidaceae bacterium. Classification (GTDB taxonomy): domain Bacteria; phylum Bacteroidota; class Bacteroidia; order Bacteroidales; family Bacteroidaceae; genus RGIG8745. Next base: position 29,028 of record JAGASY010000063.1, on the reverse strand, counting down.
TCCGCAGCAGCTTTTAAAGTCACAGCCTTCGCCTCGCCTATACCGCCGTATCGTGTCAGCTCCTCGACAGACATCCGACTGAGGCGACTCAGTTTGTTGTCGCAGTCGCGCAACACCTCTGTCATCAGCTCTACAGCAGACTTTTTCGATGTTCCGGAGCCAATCAATATGGCAAGCAGTTCTGCCTTTGTGAGCGCAGAAGCTCCTTTTGCCAACAGTTTCTCTCTCGGACGGTCTTCCTCCGCCCAATGCTTGATACTGAGTTTACCGTTCTCAGGCACTTCCTGCTGCAGCTCTTCCTCATTGAAAGGCTGGAATGATTTTCTAATCATAAAAATTCTTTTCGTAAGCGGAGAACTCGCCCTTCTTCATCACACAGCGTTCCCACAGGGCTTTCAAGAAACCGAAACCATAACCGAACAACTGCACAAATGCAGCTTCGACAGCAAGAAAACCTATCACCATACTATGATTCTGTCTGGAGGCATCTACAAATATCATGGCTATATAGAGTAGCAGAGGGATGAGCGGCAATGTCCACCAGCCTATCACGGTATGTCCAAAAGGGATTCCTCCCGTCGCAGCAAAACGCAGAATCATGGCAAGCAAGACCAGCGATATGACACCCACAGTAAACACAGCCGGCAACAGATGTACAAGCTTCATGGAGCCGGGATGTCTCTTCTGCAAATTGATTCTTGCTATACCGGAATTGAAAACTTGTTTGAAAAATTTGTCAAGATCGGTTCGACGTTTATGCCAGACCCATGCTTCGGGAAACAAGCGGCAGGTATATCCGCCTTTGAAAATCCTTATGCTGAAATCTATGTCTTCCCCGAAACGCATTTTCGAGAAGCCTCCAAGCTTTTCATAGACACTCCGTTTCACTCCCATATTAAATGAGCGCGGATAGAACTTGTCAAGCTTTTTCTTTCCTCCGCGTATCCCTCCCGTCGTAAAGAAAGAAGTCATAGAATAGCTGATAGCCTTCTGTATCGGTGTGAACGAAGGGTGTGCACAGTCCGGACCTCCGAAAGCATCGCAAGGAGAATCGGAAAGTTCCTTATCCACAGCAGCCATATAGCCTTCCGGCAACACACAGTCGGAATCAAGAATGATGACATATTCCCCGCACGCACGTTCCACTCCGTAATTTCTGGAAGGACCGGGACCGGAATTTTTCTTTGAATAATACTTGATATTCATTTCCCCCTTCCCTGCATACTTATCGACCACATCCTTACAAGGAACTGCCGAGCCGTCCTCAATGACTACAATTTCAAAATCCTTGAAACTCTGCATTGTCAGACTTTCAAGAAGTTCGTCAACTTCTTCCGGACGATTATATACAGGAATCACAATTGAATACTTCATTGACGTTCTTATTATATATTGTGCACAAAGATACGTAATTTCAGAAGCCGCAGAAAATTATTCCCACATTTTAGAACCAGTTTGACGGTTTATTGTCAGCAGACCGGACAATTCGCCCAATAAAAAAAGAAGCACAACGATGCAGACTCGCCTTTAGCAAGTCCTGCACCTTGTGCTTCAATATCAAAATTCAGCTCCGACAGACTTCACTTAAGCCTACACAAGAGCATTTTCATCATTTCAGTCTTGCAAGAGTATCCTTGATGCGCTTCATCGCCTCCACAATATTCTCATCGCTTGTAGCATAGCTCATACGGAAACATTCAGGACTTCCGAAAGCGTCGCCGCCAACTGTTGCCACGTGTCCCACTTCAAGGAGATACATCGCAAAATCAGTAGAGTTATTGATTACGCGCTCACCGTCTTTCTTTCCGAAATAGGCAGAACATTTAGGGAAAAGATAGAAAGCGCCCTGAGGATCATTCACCTCCAAACCCGGAATCTCTTTTGCCAGTTTCACAATCAGATTCTTTCTGCGCTCAAATGCCTTGCGCATATCCTCCACACACTGTTGACTGCCTGTATAAGCAGCTTCCGCAGCCTTCTGACTGACAGAACAAGGACCGCTCGTATATTGTCCCTGAAGTTTGTTACATCCTTTCACAATCCATTCAGGAGCAGCAATGAAACCGATGCGCCATCCTGTCATTGCGTATGCCTTGCTCACCCCATTGATGATGACAACTCTGTTCTTTATATCGTCAAACTCCGCCATTGACGCATGTTTGCCAATATAATTGATATGCTCATATATCTCATCGGCAATGACAATGACGCGCTCATGCTTAAGAAGAACATTCTTCAATGCTTCAAGTTCGGCTTTGCTATACACAGAACCGGTAGGGTTAGAAGGAGAACAAAGAATAATGGCACGTGTCTTTGGTGTGATGGCTGCTTCAAGTTGCTCCGGAGTGATTTTGAAATCCTGCTCAATAGTTGCCTCGATAAACACAGGCTCTCCTTCTGCAAGCTTCACCATCTGCGGATAGCTGACCCAATACGGTGCAGGAATAATCACCTCATCACCGGCATTCACCAGTGCCATGATGGTATTGCATACAGACTGCTTTGCACCATTAGAGCAAAGAATCTGAGAAGCACTGTAGTCAAGTCCGTTCTCATTCTTCAGTTTTGCCACAATCGCATTCTTCAGTTCCGGATAGCCGGGAACAGGACTGTAGCGTGAGAAGTTCTCATCGACAGCTTTTTTTGCTGCTTCCTTGATGTGATCAGGAGTGTTGAAATCCGGTTCACCCACACTAAGATTGATTACATCCACACCCTGAGCCTTCAGTTCACTGCTTTTCTGCGACATGGCAAGTGTGGCAGAAGGCGAAAGCCTGTTAAGACGATCTGATAAATTTTCCATACTTCTTATTTCCCAAGTCCCGCCACATCGGCAGCAAAGACTCCCAAGTCCATATAGCAAGGGGAATCGGACTTTGTTATTACTTTCTGTTAGCTAATACAAAAGCGGACCAATCATTTCCTGTTTCCAAGAAAACGAAGCAGATACAGGAACAGATTGACGAAATCAAGATACAGCGACAGCGAACCCAACAGGGCTATCTTCTGCGTATTATCATCCACTCTGTCACACTGCATCAGCATTGCCTTTATCTTGTTGGAATCGTATGCTGTCAGGCCGGTAAATATCAGGACACCAAAAACGGATATGATGTAGTCCATGAGAGAGCTGCCAAGGAACATATTGACCACCACAGCTATCACAAGGCCTATGAGACCCATGAACAAGATGCCGCCGATTTTCGTCATATCCCGGTTTGTCGTATATCCCACAACAGCCATTGCGGCAAATGTCCCTGCCGTGATGAAGAAAGTAGAAGCTATTGATGAAAGCGTATAGACAATGAAGATTGCCGACATTGTAACTCCATTAAGAATGGAATATGCCGCCATCATCAAGGCCGCCACAGGGAAAGAAAGTTTTTTAATGCACGACGTGAGAATCATCACCACAGCCAGTTCGGCTATAAACAGCCCCCAGAATGCCAATTTGCTTGAGAATATGGCATACAACAGTTCCGGTGTCGAAGCCACGTAGAATGCAGTGAGTCCGGTCACGGCAAGTGCCATTGTCATCCATACATACACGTTTCTCATCAGTGCGGGAAACGCTGCCGTCACGTCATGTGAACTACCATAGGAATAGTCACGTAAATAAGAATCATTTTCCATTTGCTTATTTTTTTATTGAAAGAACCGGAAGTCCTCTCTGTTTTTTTACTTGTTGAAATGAAGCGTGTGCCCCATACGATCCTTCTTGGTGTGCAGATAACGCTCGTTGTATTCGTTAGGAGTGATTTCAATAGGCACATTCTCAACTATCTCAAGTCCGTAGCCTTCAAGACCGACACGTTTCACCGGATTATTTGTCAGCAGACGGATTTTTCCGACACCGAGTTCACGGAGTATCTGTGCTCCCACCCCATAGTCGCGCTCGTCAGGGTCAAAACCGAGATGGATGTTGGCATCCACCGTGTCATACCCTTCTTCTTGCAGTTTGTAGGCAGCAATCTTATTCATCAGTCCGATGCCGCGTCCTTCCTGATTGAGATATACGATGAGTCCTTTGCCCTCCTTCTCGATAAGTTCCATCGACTTATGCAACTGGTCTCCGCAATCGCAACGCATAGAACCGAAAATATCTCCGGTCATACAAGAAGAGTGCATACGCACAAGCACCGGATCGTCCTTCGTCCACTCTCCTTTCAGCAAAGCCACATGTTCAAGTCCGTTGCTCTTCTGACGGAAAGGAATGATACGGAAATGACCGTGCTCGGTCGGCATGTCAGCCTCAACACCTTTTTCCACAAGCGATTCACGACAGAGGCGATAAGCAATCAAGTCTTTTATCTGTATCAGCTTCAAGCCAAACTCCTTCGCCTTCGCCTGAAGTTCAGGCAGACGCGCCATTGTTCCGTCGGGATTCAGAATCTCAATCAGTGCTGCCGCCGGACGCAAACCAGCAAGACGCGCAAGATCGACAGCCGCTTCCGTATGTCCAGCACGGCGGAGCACCCCTTTGTCCTGAGCATACAACGGATTGATATGACCCGGACGTCCGAATGTCTGCGGAGTGGATGCAGGGTCGGCAAGAGCCTGTATGGTAGCAGCACGGTCGTGAGCCGACACTCCGGTGGTGCAGCCTTCCAGCTTGTCAACCGTCACGGTAAACGGTGTGCCGAGCATTGACGTATTGTTCTCCACCTGATGCGGAAGTTCAAGTTCTTCTGCTCTTGATATAGTAACAGGTGCGCACAACACCCCACGTCCCTCTTTAAGCATGAAATTGACTTTTTCCGGAGTTATCGTCTCCGCAGGAGTTATGAAGTCACCCTCGTTTTCACGGTCTTCGTCATCGACGACAATGACAAACTTTCCTTGTTTGAAGTCTTCGACAGCTTCTTCTATCGTACTGAATTTAAAGTCTTCCATATTTTGAGTTTTTTAGTTTACAATTTATTTGTTCTGTGGCGACTCCGGTCTGCAATCTCCCTGCCTACTACAAGCAGAGCAGATTCAGCGGCTCAGAGTCTCGCACCGCTTCTTCAAATCCGCTCCCGTTTTCACGACAGCGCGCAAGTCAGTCTTCAACCTTCGTCTGAAGCGCGCAATCCGGAACAGGAGTCCTATGCCTATCGGGAAGATTATTCCCGCCGCCATATTCAGTTTCTTGTTGCGGAAAGGAGCTGTATGGGCATACTCGTCAATCACCGGCATGTCGTTAAGTCCGTACAATATCTTCTTATCTTTACTGTTGGACAATTCTTCCACCACCGTCTCTATCGACTCTTTCAGGACCTCCACATCTTCATCCCTGCCATTGCGGAAATACAAGTTGAAATAGCCGGGGAACAGATGCAAACGATGTGTCCGCCGATATTCCTGACACCGCTCCACAATTGAGTCGAGTTCCTCCGCACACCGGGCATAGTCCGGAGTATTGATGATAACCTCTTTGCGAACTACATGCCTTTTCACTCTTACTCCCCAAAGCTTGCGGAAGAAGGCTGTGTAGGCATCCATGTTGAACACTACCGAGTCGTTGTTCGACTTGACGGTAAAGAATACACCCAACGGAGCAAGCACGATGGTACTCAGCCACATACCGAACCACACGGGGATGGTGCCTTGACGTCCCAACTTCATTCCGGCGGTATTGATGATATAGTAGATAATGAATATGATGACCGACACGACAACCGGCAAGCCAAGTCCTCCCTTGCGTATGATGGCGCCGAGAGGAGCACCGATGAAGAAGAACACCATACAGGCGAGAGCCATTGTTATCTTTTCCCAGAACTTGAGCCAGTGGCGCCGTATCTGACTGTTTCCATCCTCCATGCTCGCACTCTTAAATTCCGTGTCCATCTGCTGTATGGACACTTTCTGCATGGCTGACCTTATTACCGCCTCTTGTTCGCCGGCACTCATCTTTCCGAAAACACTGTCCAGCACAATTTCGACATTCTGCTTCGCCATGTCCTTTTTCTGCCCGCCGCTCTCGTCCTTCTTGTCTGCATTCTCCCCATCTATCACCGGAACAAAAAGGGCACTCCTTTTCATTTCATTATAATAGGTAAGTCCCAGACTGTCGTAGTATGTCTCCAACGAATCTATATCGGCAACAAGCTGTTGCATATTCTTGGTATTGGCAGAACTGGAGAACGTGTCTCCGTCTGCCATATTGAAGTTCGTATCAAAGTCTATGATAAAGTGCTTGTCCACAAACGTCTCTCGCCGATAAGGCACATTGTTCGTCACCAGAGCACCGGAACGGAGATTCTCGAATTGCTCTCCGCTATAAAGATGCAGGAGCAGATGCTGCTTGTCGGCACTTGTCTCCAGACTACCGGAGTCGGCAAGTATGATATGCGCATTATCCACCCCGTCACGCATGTTATATATAATAATGTTATATAGCGCACCGGTCTCCTTATCCTTCTGCCTTACATATATGTTCAGCCCCTCTATTCCGTCGTAGAATACCCCTTCCGGAATATCCAGTTCCGGCGACTTCTGTCTCATGGAATACAGCAGCTGCATAAGATTCCGGTTTGCCATAGGAGCAATCACATCCTGAAAATAGAAAGAGCCGTATGCCACAAACAGGTTGAATATAATCAACGGTCTTAAAGTGCGGAACAATGATATTCCGGCAGCCTTTATGGCCAGCAGTTCAAGCCGTTCTCCCAAGTTGCCGAATGAAATCAAAGAAGCAAGCAGTATCGCCAAAGGCAATGCCAACGGTACAAGTGTCTCTCCGGCATAAAAGAAGAACTTCGCCATCACGCTCAGTTCAAGTCCTTTTCCGATAAGTTCGTCCACATATTTCCACAAAAACTGCATCATGACGACAAACAGGCTGATACAGAACGTACCCGCAAACAGAGTAAGATAATTCTTCAGGATAAATATGTCGAGTTTTTTTATGATGCGCATAAAAATATATGACGTTTTATTAGCTTGCAAAGGTAATGCAAATCATGCTCAATGCCAAATTATTTGCCTTTTTGAATATTTCTTATGCACCGGTTTTTTAAATTTAGAAAATTTTTGATTTTTCTATTTACCATAGTTGCAGGGAATACTCACAGACTCCTATTGCTGTTGAACACACCTACTAAGACCTACAAAAAACATACGAAAATTCATCTCTCATTTTTGACAAATTGATTTTCGCCCCAAGGCGGAAATTAACATTTGAAACACTTATTCACAATTCAGAAGAACAGGACAATTTTGCTAATTTGCTAAAAATCAGCAAGATAACACTCTGCAAAAAGGCATTCATTTTACCTTAAAAACCTGCACCTCCGATTAAAACAGTAAACACCTGATTTACTGCATGTTATCTTTTATAATACTTGATTCACATCAATTTTTATTTCCTTTGCCCATTTTTGTACGGATTTTCGAGCAAACAGGGAAATTCACATCCATTAACAGAAAATTCGGTGTTCAGTGTTTTTTATTCCAATCCCAAGAGTTTTTTCAGGAACAGTGCGCTGAAATTTTCTCCAATCTACTAAGCAGTTAAAATTGTAGCGCACTGTGGATAAAATTACAGTGCGCCACGGCTAAAAAAACAGTGCGCTGAAAATTTGAAAACTTAGTAGTTTTTTCCAAGAGCTCTTCGCAGGGAATAAATAAATGTGAACAATCCGTCCAAAAACGAAACACTATTTCACATTTGAAAGTGGTTTTCAGAAGTTTCAAAAATAAGCGTATTTTTCAACAAAACTTCCTCTCGCTCGGAAAAACCCCGAAAAATCACGTTTTTTTCGATTTTGAATGTTAAAATTTTAGAGTAGCAAAAAGACAGAAAAACAGAGGATTCGACTCTCATTTTGCTATCTTTTTACTTATTTCCATAACATACGAGCTATAACAAAAAAGCCTTTATGACCGTTTCCAGAAGACACGTGTGAAAAGAATAATGATTGGGAAAATCTCCAGACGCCCTATCAACATGAGAAACGAGCAGATGACCTTTGCAAGCGGACTGAGCACAGACCATGAATGTACAGGACCGTAATAGTCCATGCCCGGACCTACATTGCTCAAAGAAGACATAGCAAGTCCAAATGCCTCATAATAATCAAACGACTGGCGCGGAGAACTCTGATCGACACCGCAGAGAGCAAGCACAAAGGCACCAAGAAACAATGCTCCCACAAAAAGGGTCACAAATGCCATGAGCGTCTGCACGATAGAAGACGGAACGACATTGCCGTTGAGACGAACTGGGAGCACGGCGCGAGGGTGCAGGATGCGCATGAACTCATTGTGCATCACACGGTAGAGAATGGACATACGGACGCACTTGAAACCTCCGCTTGTCGAACCCGAGCAGGCACCGGCGAACATGACAAATAGCAGCACTGGCATCAGCTGTACGGGCCATAAGGTGTAATCGCACGTGGCAAGCCCCGTGGTTGTCTGCAAGGAAACCACAGTGAAAGCCGACTCACGGAATGCAAGTTCAAGGTCATTGAAATTATTGGATATAAAAAGGAATACCGTACATACCAGTGTGGCTCCGCCGGCAATCATCATGTAGCATCGCAACTCCGCATCATTGAAAAAGCGGTTGATGCGCCCTTTCAATATCGTATAATATATGAGCGTATAATTGACTCCAGAAATGAACATGAAGAATATGAGCACATATTCTATGGCAGGGGAATGGAACACATCGTGCAGTAGTTCGCTGTGCGTACAGAATCCCCCCGTGGCAGTGGTTGCCATCGAAACATTCACTGCATCAAACACATCCATTCCGCAAAGGATGAGCGTCCCAATGCAGCTGACGGTAAGCAGCAGATACACCGTTCCAATCCACTTGGCAGCCACACTTATCCGCGGATGCACCTTGTCATGCAACGGTCCGGTGGATTCGGCAGCAAAGAGCTTCACTTCTCCTACCCCGAAGGCAGGGAGAATGGCGATGGTAAAGAAAATGATACCTATACCTCCTGTCCATTGCGCCATACTTCTCCAGAACAACAGCCCTTTGGGCACTACGCTCAGGTCGTCAATGACGGTCGAACCTGTGGAGGTGAACCCGGACATAGTTTCGAAGAATGCACTTGCCACATCGGATATGCAACCGTCTATCAGGAAAGGAAGCATACCTATCAAGGTGAATATAATCCACACCAGCGAGACGATGATATATCCGTCCTTACGTCCCATGTTCTTTCCGGCTCTTGCACCCATAGCAATGCCAGCCCCGCCGACAACAAGAGCTATTCCGGTCGGGATGAGAAAAGCCATGATATTTTCCTTGTACCAAGCAGAGACACCGAGACACAGAAGCATGAGTCCGGCTTCAATGAACAACAAAACACCTATTACTTTAGCTATAAGTTTCCAGTTGGGCATGATTGTTAGTTTGTAAGATTAAATTTAGTCGTTGTTTTGACCATCTAATTTAGCCTCAATCTCTTTTATTGACGGCATTGTACCTTCAATTTTTTCTGGATAGAGTTTTTCAAGCTCATATTCGGATATTCCGAGGGGCTGACTGCTTGATTCAAGAGCATATTGAGCCAATGTGTTGCTTTTTTGCTTACAAATAAGCAATCCAATTGTAGGATTATCTCGTCCCTCCTTACGAAGAAGATGATTACAAGCTACAACATAACCGCCTAATTGCCCTGCATCGGCAAAATCAAACTCACCGATTTTTACCTCTACCACTACATAGCAAGATAATTTGAGATTGTAGAAAAGTAGGTCTATAAACTTTTCTTTCTCAGCTATTTGTAGGCGATATTCCTTGCCAACATAGGCGAACCCTGTACCAAGTTCCAACAGGAAGTTCGTTATATTGGTCAACAACGTGTCTTTTAATATACGCTCATTGTATTTCCCGAGTAAACCAGTAAAAGAAAAGTTGTAAGGGTCACGTGTCAGTTCTTGTGCCAAATCGCTGTCCACATCAGGAAGTGTACTCTTGAAATTTGTCAGAGCTTTACCGTTACGTTCATACAAATCTGTACCCAATACATTGAGCAACATATCTCTGCTCCAGCCATTTTCCAACGTCTGACGAACATCGAACAGAGCTTTATCGGAACTATTTGAACATTTGTCTATTATGTAACGATGATGCCCCCAAGGAATTGAGAACAAATCAGAATACAATTTTTCCACAAGCTGTGGAAGATTTGCTGTTTCAGATTCTTCCACAACTTGTGGAAGATTTGCAATTTGTTGGTTATAAAGGACATAAAAACGCTTAGCATAACGAATTGAAGTTTCAGACAAACCTTCTACACCAGGCATTTCATGGCATAAATCACGGCTCAGTGTAGCATAGAACTTACTGCCATACTTATTGTCCACTTGCTTTTCCTCAATGTCCTTGCCAAGTTCCCAATAATAGCGAAGCATTTCTTTGTTCACCTTTATAGCCGCCTTGATTTGACTGCTACGATAACGCTTAACAAGTTCCTTGACCCATAAAACGTAATCCTTATCCAATATGCTGATAGATTTATTCATAATTATATTTCTGTATCTATTTTACATAGTCTTTTCAGTTTATTTGTTACTACTTGTGAGTTTATTCACAGACTTCTCCGTATATCTTTAGTGGTTATATTCGACTTAAACAAAAAGGAAGTCTGTCGAACGCATCCACTAAACAAGGACAAAAAAGTCCTGTTAAATATTTATACAAAGTTCACTTGAAGTACCTGTCCAGCCTCTTCAATGTAGAATTAATACAGAAAACTACCACCTTATCTCCTTCCTGCAAAACGGTTTTTCCGGACACCAGACATCCCTTGCCGTCACGCACCATGCCTCCGATATTCACTCCGCGCGGAAGACCAAGCTCCATGACACTCTTTTTCGTGATTTTCGAACCTTTCTTCACAATAAACTCAGCCACATCGGCATCGGCAACGGTAAGTTTCTTCACATTATCCACTTTCGCCTTCAGAAGCATCCTATAGATATGACTTGCCGCAATCACTTTCTTGTTGATTATCGTACCCACGTCAAGATCCTCCGCCATGTCAAAATAGTCGAGATTCTCCACCTGAGCAATAGTTCTGCGTATGCCTTTGCGCCGCGCCGCAACACAGGCAAGAATGTTTTCTTCATCATTGTCCGTCAGCGCAATAAAAGCTTCAAGATGGTCAAACCCTTCGTCGTTCAACAACTCCATGTCATGCCCTTCACCGTTGATGACAAGAGTACGCGGCTTAACTAATCTGCCTAACTCTTCACAACGCTCCTGATTCGGCTCTATGATTTTGACGCTCATGCTGTCTGGCAATGCCCAGTCGGTACGTACAGACAGTTTTCCACCGCCTACAATAACTGCATGATGCACGGACGGATAATCATCTTTGCCGGACAAATGCCGTATGGTGTTGATTTCATTTCTTGTAGTCATAAAAAAGACAAGGTCGCGCGGCAGAATCTTCTCATCACCATACGGTATGACAGTGTCGCCTTCGCGCTTGATTGCCACCACATGGAATTTATGTCCGTCCATACCGATATCCCGGAGCGTCCTTCCCACAAGAAGATTGTTCTTATTCTTTATCTCTTTGTCGAACTTCGGATTCTCATCGTGCATCTTGACACTCATAAGCACAAGATCCTTATTGTCGCCAAACTCCCACAACTGCCTCACCCAGCTGAATTGCGTAGAGGCTGCTATATCTTTTGCGGCAAGCAATTCCGGATAAATGAGCGAGGCGATGCCCATGTTCTCAAAAAACGCACGATTCTCAGGACGCATGTACTCATAATTATCAACTCGCGCCACAGTCCGTTTCGCGCCCAACTGCTTTGCCAACATGCAACACAAAAGATTTTCGCTCTCGTGAGGTGTGACAGCAATAAACAAGTCAGCATCTTCCATGCCGGCATCCTTCATCCCTTTCAACGATGTGGGAGGAACATTAAGCGTCATGATATCGAGATTCGTGTTGAGCTTGCTCAGTTTCTCCTCGTCACGGTCAATGAGTATGACACTTATATTGTCGCTTGACAACAGACGGGCAAGATGAGTACCGACCGCACCGGCTCCGGCTATGATAACTTTCATATTAATATCACTTGAAAATATCGCAAAAGAAGACCGGGAAAGCCGTATATGTACATATCAGGCTTCCGGTCTTCAATTCTATATATTGAATTTGAGTAATTTCTCGGCAATACTTACAGCATCCATTCCGGCAATCTCACGCAACTGCGCCACGGTTCCGTGTTCTATGAACATGTCCGGCAAACCTACACGCTTCAGTTCCGGAGAATATCCGTTGTCCGCCATAAACTCAAGTACAGCACTCCCGAGACCACCACTGACCACACCGTCCTCTACTGTCATCACACAAGCGAATCTTTCGCCTACCTCACGCAACAAGTCCGTATCTATAGGTTTCAAGAATCTCATGTCATAATGAGCAATGCTGATACTGCGCCCCTGCGCATCCGCCTGTGTCTCTGCTATCTCTATAGCCTTGGCAGCCTCAGTACCGATAGGCCCTAAGGACAATACGGCAATGTTCCGTCCATCCTTCAACAGACGTCCCTTTCCCACAGGAATCTCCTCAAAAGGACATCGCCAATCAACCACAGAGCCGCGTCCACGAGGATAACGTATGACAAAAGTACCTTTGTCCGGCAATTGCGCCGTGTACATCATACGTCTCAGCTCGCATTCGTCATACGGAGACGCAATAGTAAGATTCGGTATCGGACGCAGAAAAGCAAGATCGAAAGCACCGTGGTGAGTGGCACCGTCCTCGCCGACGAGACCGGCACGGTCAAGACAAAGCACCAGATTAAGCTTCATTATGGCAGCATCATGTATGATGTTGTCGTATGCACGCTGCATAAATGAAGAATAGATATTACAGAATGGAAGCAGACCGTCTTTCGCCATACCTCCGGAGAACGTAACGGCATGACCTTCTGCAATGCCCACATCGAAGGTGCGCTGAGGCATCTCTTTCATCATAATGTTCATCGAGCACCCCGTAGGCATGGCAGGAGTGACACCGACTATAGCGGGATTCTGCCGGGCAAGCTCAAGAAGAGTTTCGCCGAACACCGTCTGAAACTTGGGAGGAAGAGCCGCATCCTTTGGAGTATCGAGAATCTTTCCCGACTCAGGGTCAAACTTGCCGGGAGCGTGCCACACCGTCGCATTCTTTTCCGCCGGCTTATATCCATACCCCTTCGTCGTATGGATATGAAGAAGTTTAGGTCCCCGCATTTCTTTGATAGTTCGCAGAATACGTACAAGCTCTATCACGTTATGACCATCCATCGGACCGAAATAACGAATATCCATGCCCTCGAACATATTCTGCTGGCGAGTCAGCACAGACTTTATACTGTTGTTGAAGCGTATAATCCCCTTTCTCCGGTTCTCATTAAGTATCCCCCATTGCGAAAGCTTCTGCGCAATCTTATAGCGCATAGTGTTGTAAGTGCCATTCGTTGTGAGATTCAGCAGATACTGGCGCATCCCGCCGACGCTACGATCTATCGACATATTGTTGTCGTTGAGAATAATGAGCATGTCATTGGGAGTTCCGGCAGTGTTGTTGATGCCTTCAAAAGCAAGTCCACCGCTCATGGCACCATCACCGATTACCGCCACCACCTTTCTGTTTTCTCCATGTATCCTTGCTGCAACCGCCATTCCTAAAGCTGCAGATATGGAGTTAGAGGCATGTCCACAGCAAAAAGTATCGTATTCGCTCTCGCCCGGAAACGGAAACGGCTTTATCCCATGCAGTTTGCGGTTGGTACAGAAACTGTCCCGGCGCCCTGTAAGAATCTTATGTCCGTATGCCTGATGTCCCACATCCCATACTATACGATCATACGGTGTGTCATATACATAATGTAAAGCCACCGTCAGTTCCACAGCACCAAGACTTGAAGCCAGATGTCCGGGATTGACAGACAATTCCTCTATGATGTCATGCCTCAACTCTTCGCACAAGCACGGCAACTGCTCTATGCTCAACTTGCGCAAATCGTCAGGACTATCTATACTTCGTAAAAGATTAAAATTAGATTTCTCTCTCATTCTTCTTTGCTCTAACTTGGCAAAGATAGTGCAAACGGAAGCCATAAGCAAATTTATTCACATTTTGTTTGGCTTGTGCCGCCGCATTCATTAAAACGAAAAAAGGACGTCCCCTTGCCGAGGACGTCCCTTGGATTATTATCTGTGCCGTTCAGACAAGCCTTTCAGCCTGTCCGTCCGACCGTCTGTCAGAATCAGAAGATTACCTTTGAAACCTTCACTGTGCCGTCTGACAATGTAGCCTTGAGGATGTTGACACCCTTCTGAGGAGTTGCCACACGTACACCGCCGAGAGTATAGTACTCTACTGCTACAACCTCTGCACCAGAAGGAGTTACACCGTCGATGCTTACCTTGCTGTCAGTACCGTAATAAGTGAGCTTGAAATTGTCAGCGCAGAACCAGTTAGCTGTAGTCTCCTTCGTGCGGATACCGATAGTAACATCGCTGTCAGCCTCCTGCTTAGTGAAGTAAAGAACGAAATGCTCAGGAGCACTTCCTACAGAGTGGAGGTTCACTGTGTAAGCATTATTTTCACCTTCCTGTGCGAAGAGGAATACACCTTCTGCATCTGTACTTGTATCACCCTGATTGCATGCGATAATATCAGCTTCCAAAGCATATCCGCCGGCTGGCAGGTAAGCAAGTGTCTGTACTATCTCAGCGTCTTCAAGCGGAGTGTTGCCGCTTCTCCAAGCCTCGATGAACTGGTTGCAGACAGCCTCAGATTCAGTATTTGTATATACATTGTTGCTCTGATAGCCTCTGTTGCCCTGAGTGAATGAAGAGTAATCCCATCCGTTAGCATTGCCTTCGTCGAATGCAGGGTTCACGATAACTGAAGTGAAGTCGATTGGGTTCTCGTCTGAAGCTTCAGAAGCATCCGGAACATTCAGCTGAGCAATCATGTCCTTAACTTCTTCTATCTTAGCCAAAGCCTCAGCACCTGTGTAGCTGTCCATATTTGCACTGATTTCATCAGCAAGAATTTCAGCCTTCTCAATGACAGCTGCAGCAGCAGTACCATTTGACATTGCATCAGCAAGGTTATTGAGAGCATCGTTGAGGTCAACGTAAGCCTGTACGGAAGCCTTCGCAGTATTGATAGCTGCATTGAGTGCGATTACTGCATCGTACATTGCGTCTCCGCCCTGAGCGTCAGCAGCATTTCCCATAGCAGTCTGGAGAGCGTCCATGTCTGCACTGAACATTTCCTCAGAAAGAAGTGCTGTTGCAGTTTCTGTAAGAGAATTGATTACATCTGCAAGAGCCTCTTCGTTCTTACCCATGTAAGTAATCTTGAAGTTGTCCCAAAGAGTCCATCTGTTTGCCTGTGCAGCAGCGTTCTCCTTCTGGCGGATACCGAGACGCATTGTTCCGTCTGTAACGATACCATATACATTCTGAGTGAAGTTCATACTCTCGTCTTCGAGAGAGAATGCAGCAGAAGCAGCATTCATGCCATCGAGTGTGTATGTACCGTTAGGAGTTGACCAGCAGTTATCTCCAAGGTTCTCTGTATATTCGATAGACATCACGTTCTTCACCGGAGTTGCGAAGTCGTTGAAATAAACTTCTGAAAGTACTGGGTCTGAATCTTTTCCAGCCCATGCCACATCATTGGCAGCGGCACGGTAGAATGCCTGTACGCTCACCTTGTAAAGACCGTTAGGAAGTCCTGATACGTCCTGATAGAAGTCGAAGAACATGTTGAATGCCTCAGCACAGTAGTTGTTAGCGTTACCGCCATGTGCATTTGTGATGTTTCCTGTCCATCCTTCTCCGTTAGGAAGTTCAAAGCCCGGATTGATGACTACACTTGTCATATCACTGCCTTCGCTCACACCGTTCTTGATGGCACGTTCTTTCCATACCTTCAAACTGTCAGTTTCGTCAGTAATCTCTTCTGTTGTGAGCTGGAGGTTAGCAAGAACATACTGTGCACCACCGTGAGGATAGTTCTCGTCCGGTCCGTCTTCGCTCATGAGATACCAAGTCACAAATTCCACATCGTCACCAGCAAGGTCCGTATGCTCTTCAAAATACTTCTCAGCCTCTGTTACAGCAGATGCGTATGTAGCGTATGCATCGACGTTAGCCTGCAATGCACTTACAGCATTAGTCACAGCCGGAATGGCAGTCAAGATGTCAGCTTTGCTTGTAGCAGTACCTACAGCAGCCACAGCCTTGTCATAGTCTTCCTTGTATGAAGCCTTGTAAAGGTCTCCCTCGCCGAGTTCGATTGTCGGAAGAGTCTTCACAGCTTCCTCTTTCCACAATGTATATGCCTCGTCGCTATCACCGTAATAAAGGAGTTTCCAGTTGTCGAGCAATACCCAGTCGTTGCCGATAGTTGTGCTCTTCTTGATACCGAGAGTGAGTTCTCCGTCTTCTCCCACACATGCATATACTGAGTTGTGGTAAAGACCTTTCTCAAAATAAGTAACAGCTGTTGCCATGTTGTTAGGGATGAACTTGTCGCCCACAGCAGACTCATCACCGCCCACAGCCTCTGATACAGCCTCGTCCATAGCACGCTTGATAGTGTTGCTCATTTCGTTGACCGAGGTAGTGGCATAGAGAACTGCGTTGCGGTCTTTTGTCGGATCCTCTGTATAGCTGTTGTATTCAGGATCGCCGCCATGTCCACCTGCACGGTAGAATGCCTGTACTCCTACTTTATATATACCCGGCTTGAGGTTCTTGATTGTCTGATGACCATCGAAGTTCTTGTTGAAGTATTCGCCGGCTCCAGAACCCTGTGTAGGCGCATCGCCTTCCCATCCTGAACTGTTGCTATCGAAAGTAGCATTCGTGATGGCTGCAGTCATGTCAGCAGGTTTGTCAACCGATGCATTGTTCTTTGCATATTCGATAGTAGCCGCATCAACCAGCTTCACAGCCTCAGTAAGTTCTTCAGCTGTGCTCTCAGTGTTGTTATAGACAGCCTCTGCGTCTGTAAGCACGATGCCCGGACAATCAGCCTTTGCCTTGTCGATAGCAGTCTTAAGAGTCATCGCTGCACCATAGAGCTTCAAAGCCGGAATATAAGCCTCGTATGCTTCTGGTGTCACGAAATACCAGTCAACCTGCAAAGTTTCTCCCGGGAAGCGGCTCTCAGTACAGAAGTAGCAGCAGTTGTCTGCCTTTGACGCAACAAGACCGAGCCATCCATCCACTTTGTCTGCCTCATAGTTGTCAACAGTGTCTGAAGCTTTGATACGGAACATGCCGTTGCCCTGCTTCACGAAATTCCAAGAGAAATTCAGGTTGTTGTTCACATCGTTCTGACGGTCAACCCAGATTGTTGCAGAGTCGGTGCCGAACCAAACTTCGTCAAAGCGTTTCTTCACCTCCACAGAATCCTGAAAGACATATGTCACACCGTCCCATTCCTCTGTGTTAATCTCACCGTAATTGGCATTAATTGCCTGGCGAAGTCTTACCTTTTCGCCTTTAGATGTGCTCACACCTGCGCGAGTACCCCACTGTCCCATACCTGCGAAGAACGCACCTGCATCTTTGTTGTAAAGATAATAGACCACATCGGCCTCCGGTTGAACGGCAGCCGGGTCAGCAGGCTTTGTCCACTGGGCAAATGCTGTACTACCTACAAGCATTGATGCACCAAATAGAAGTAACTTGTGCTTCATAATTGAATTTGTTAAGTTAAACGATAAATTATTGTTGGTTAAGTTGTTATATGCTTTATAAAATTAAATGATTCCCCTTAATTGTCTGTGTTTTTCTACACGGCGAAGTTAAGGAAAACGGTACATCTCTCCGCAAGAGATGTATTTTGTGCGGCAAATATAAGTAAAAACATAATTGAGAGGAAAAAAAACTTGTTAAAATTTTGTGCTCTTATAAAATAAGTATAATATATACATGCAATGCTGTTTGTGAGGATGTTTGACGGAGTTCTTGTGTGGTAAACAGATGTATTAGCGGCGGTGAAGAAAGAGTTTGTCGAAAGCATCTACATAAATGACGAAAGCACGCTAAAATGTCATTTTCCAATTTGACAAAATGATATTTTCGCCCAAAATGAAAATTTAACACTTTGAGCGATTTTTTGCTGAGGGCGAAGAAACAAAATTTTTTGCTTAAAGATAAATTGTTGATAATCAATTGAATGCAAAATTTCTCAAAACACTCGAAAAAATCTACCGGATGCATTTTTTTGAAAAATCTGAATATTTTAGTAATCTATTGATTATTAATATTTTACATACAAATCCACCATTCCCATACTCAAAATTCCTCAAAAATCCACTCACTTTTAAGTTCTTGTTTAGACACTTTTCCAAAGTGGGAAATTATACACTTCTTCACATTTTAATCGAAACAAACTGCTTTTTTCTCCGCTCCCCACAGTTTCTATCTTTTCAGCGCGCTGTTTTCAAATTTTCAGCGCACAGTGCTGAAAATTGTAGCGCACTGGAAATAAAATTACAGTGCGCCGTGAAGAAAAAAACAGTGCGCTGGAAATTTAAGAACTTAGTACTTTTTTCAAAAAAACTCTTCGCCGGAAATAAACAAATGTAAAAGAACCGTTCCAAAATGAAACACTATTTCACAATTTGCAGAAGCTTCACGAAATGCGCGTAGAATCCCCATTCTTCGAGAAAAGTTCAGTGAGCTTCATTTTGAAGCGTTCCAGAGGGCTTGGAATTTTAACATTTGACAAAATCAAAAAGACAGAGAAAACGCATTAAACAAGCAAATAATTTTTGTTTCTACCTGAAATCCTGCCATTTTGTCAAAAACCGCATAGCCTCAAAAAAGCGGATTCAAAAAAAATTTTATGGGGCTTAAGAAGTTGTTTTAAAATTTCTTTGGTTATACAATGTCTTTCTTGAATAAATTTTCTTTATTGTCATATACAGAGCAACAGGCTTATATAATAGAATCTCAATTTTGACAATTTTATTAGAATGGGAGTAAAATTTAACAGTTTTTCTCTTTGTCAAATTACATTTTTCTCTACATTTGTAATGTTTAATACATCTCTTGCGGAGAGATGTACCGTTTTCCTTAACTTCGACTGTGTAGAAAAGCACAGAAAATTTTAAGGGAGACTATTTTTTAAGGCTTATAAAAACTTAACCAACAATAATTTATCGTTTAACTTAACAAATTACAATTATGAAGCACAAGCTACTTCTATTTGGTGCGTCAATGCTTGCAAGCGCAGGTGTTATGGCACAATGGACACAGCCTATCCCAACCGCTTCTGAGTTGAAAGTGAGTGAAGGAACAGACACTGTTGTCTATTACCTTTACAACCGCGACGCAAAGTCTTTCTTTACAGAAGGTAATGCGTGGGGAACTCAGGCCAGTGTGGGAAAAGAAGGTCTCAAAGTATTTATCAGCAAGTACGTTCCTGCTGTAGAGGAAGGTGAAGAAGCTGAACCGTGGGACGGCAAGACTTATTTGTTCAATGACTCTTCTATCGCAAAGAAGGCATGGAAGCAGGTTTTCATTGACAGCGAAACTCAAAGTTTTGTTGACCACGGCAATCAGCCAAACTATTTCTGGGAAATTGAAAAAGGAGCTGACAAGACTTACCGTCTGTATGGTGCAGAGCTTAACCCTACTTACAACTGGTTGAACTACGAGAACGCTTATTTCGGTCTGGACATTTCAACAGATGCCGCAAACACAGTCATCACTCCTCTGCTCTTCAAGACGGATGAAGAGGTTGAAGGCACATACTGTGTTGACTGGCAATTTATCTCAGAAGCAGACTATGCCGCTTATCAGGAGAAGTTCGTAGTGTATGACGCAGCTCAATCATTGAAAGTCATAATCGATGAGGCTAAGGCTAAAGGTGTAGATGCATCTGCTGCTGAAACTGTCTATGCAAACACAAACAGCACCAAGGAGCAGATTGAGGCTGCACAGGTTGAGCTGAAGCAGGCTATCGCTGAGGCTCTTGAAAACTCTGCAAGTCCGGAGAAGCCGCTCGATATGACAGCTGAATATGTAGGCAACTCTACATTCGAAGAAAATACGGACGGATGGTTATATACCACAGGTGCAGCGAACCACGGTCTTGCCACAAACAAGACAGACGAAGACATAGCAAACGGAGGCAGCAACTTCACAGGCAAGTTCTGGGAGAACTGGAACTCTACTTCTTATAAGGGAAAGATGTACAAGGTCATCAACAACGTGCCTAACGGTATCTATAGTCTCCAGATGGGTGCGTTCTCCGATGACATCACTGCTGCATACGTATATGCGAACAATGACAGTGTGCTTGTACCAAGCAGCGCACCTGCTACATATAAGGTATGGTCTGTTGTAGATGCCGACTCTATCGAAATCGGTTTGAAGAAGTCAGAAGTGAAAGGTCAGTGGATGGGTATAGACAATGTGGTACTCACATACTACGGTAACTCACTCGACTCTTATAAGATGTACATAGCCAATATCACAACTCCAGTTGAGGAGTATGAGAAGGAAGGTGTGTATGTACAGCAGACTGTTCTCGATGCTTACAAGGCTGCATTGGCAAAGGCTCAGGGTGCAACGACAAAGGAGGAAATCCTTGAATGTGCTCCTGCTATATATGAAGCAAATGACAATGTACGTGCTAACGCTAATGCATACGCAGCATACGTTGCAGCTGTAGAAGATGCTGATAAGTATTTCGGTGAACATGCAGACCTTGCAGGTGAGGATGTGGAACTCATGACTTGGTATCTCACAAGTGAAGACGGACCGGACGAGACCTATCCTAACGGTGGTGCCAAGTA
This sequence comes from Bacteroidaceae bacterium, assembly GCA_017621515.1. Taxonomy (GTDB): domain Bacteria; phylum Bacteroidota; class Bacteroidia; order Bacteroidales; family Bacteroidaceae; genus RGIG8745. The sequence goes on along the minus strand of JAGASY010000063.1, from coordinate 8,235 downwards.
TATCCTTGCAAACTGTCTGCTCTCTACAGAGGAAATCGTGGCAGAAACACAGTTCCTTGAGACATTGAGAACAAATGCCATCAACAACGGTATGGGTCTCAACACAGACTGTACTGCACTTATCATAAACCCGACATTCAGCGACCCTTCAGGCAAGGGATGGACATGGACAGACGGTTTGGCTAAGACTGGCGGTCTTTCTGAGTATCCTTGTGCAGAAGCATACGAAAAGGCTTTCGATGTTTATCAGGATGTAACAATACAGGACGGTCTTTATGAGGTGTCTGTAAACGCTTTCTATCGTCCGGGTGCAAACGGCTCATACGATGGTACAGAAGCAGTTCCTGCTGAAATCTATCTCAACGAGTTCGCAACTCCGGTACAGCACATCATGGCAGACTGCTCTGCTGAGTGCGCTTACGATTCAGGCGACTGGATGACTGACTACGAGACTCCAGAAGGTTGGGTTCCGAACAGTATGAACGGTGCTTCAACAGCATTCCAGGCAGGAAGATACAAGCAGACTGTATATGGTCTTGTTTCAGGCGGAAAACTTCGTCTCGGTATTCGTTCAACTGCAACTTCTGGTGGTTCACGCTGGTGCTTGTGGACAAACTTCAAGCTCATCTACAAGGCAAAAGATCCGGAGGCTCTTGCATTCGTTATCAATTCTGTAATCGAGGATGCACAGGTTCTTCTCGAAGAGAGCATGTTCAGCGCAGATTTGGATGCTCTCCAGACAGCTATCGCAAACGCTCAGGATGCTACAGACGGCGATGCAATGTATGACGCACTCATCGCGCTCAACGCAAGCGTTGTTAATGCAAAGGCTTCTGTACAGGCATACGTTGACCTCAACGATGCTCTCAACAATCTTGCTGACGCAATGGGTCTTTATGAGAACAGTGCTTCTGAAGCAGCTCTCGAAAAGGCAAACAGCCTCGCTGACGAAATCAATGCAGACATGGATGGCTACACAGCTGCTGACGCTGCAAACAAACTTGCAGAAATCAAAGAAGCTATTGCTTATTTGAGAGTTCCTGACGGCTCAGAAGCTTCAGACGAGAACCCTATCGACTTCACACAGGTTATCGAGAACCCTGCATTCGACGAAGGCAATGCCAACGGATGGGATTACTCTTCATTTACTCAGGGCAACAGAGGCTACCAGAACAACAGTGTATATACAAACCCAGACTCTGAAGCTTCTTGCAACCAGTTCATTGAGGCTTGGAGAGGCAGTAACACTCCTCTTGAAGATGCAGAAGTTGTGCAGACACTCGCTTATCTGCCGGCTGGTGGCTACGCATTGGAAGTTGACGCTTTCGCATGCAACCAAGGTGCAATGACTTCTGAAGCAGAAGGTGTGAACCTCTTCGCACAGGAAGGTGATAACGATGCATACACAACAAGTATCAATACTATAGGAAATGCTCCTGTACGCTTCGTGCTCTACTTCACTAAGCAGGAGGCTGACAGCAAAGTGAACATTGGTTTGCGTACAAATTCTACTACTGCTAACTGGTTTGCTGCCGACAACTTCAAGCTTACTTACTACGGTACAGACAGCCAGGTAAGCATCGATGGTGTAACTCCTTCTGGTGCAGAGGTTGTAGCAGTAGAGTACTATACTCTCGGCGGTGTACGTGTGGCAACTCCTCAGAAGGGTGTGAACATCCTCAAGGCTACATTGTCAGACGGCACAGTGAAGGTTTCAAAGGTAATCTTCTGATTCTGACAGACGGTCGGGCGGACAGGCCTACTGCCTTGTCCGAATGACACTGATGATAATTCATGGGACGTCTCCTTACTGGGGGCGTCCTTTTTTGTTTTAATGAATGCACCGATACAAACCAAACTAAATGTGAATAAATTTGCTTATGGCTTCCGTTTGCACTATCTTTGCGGAATCAAAACATTGAAAATATGAAAACATTAGAGAAAATTTTTGCAGCGAAACTTCTTAAAATCAAGGCTATAAAACTCCAGCCGGACAATCCTTTCACATGGGCATCGGGATGGAAATCTCCTTTCTATTGCGACAACCGTAAAACATTGTCATATCCGGAGCTTCGCAATTTTGTCAAAACAGAGATTTGCCGTGTAATCATGGAAAACTTTGAAGACGTAGATGCCATCGCAGGAGTAGCAACCGGTGCAATACCACAAGGTGCACTCGTAGCTGATGCACTCAATCTGCCATTCGTCTATGTAAGATCGAAACCAAAAGATCACGGTCTCGAAAATCTGATTGAGGGAGAACTGAAACCGGGAATGAAGGTTGTGGTCATTGAAGACTTGATTTCAACCGGCGGAAGCAGTTTGAAAGCTGTAGATGCCATACGCAAGAACGGTTGTGAAGTAATAGGAATGGTGGCATCATATACATACGGCTTTGAGGTGGCAAAAGAAGCGTTCAAAGATGCCAAAGTGAAACTTATCACGCTTACCAACTATGAGGCTGTGCTCGAAACCGCACTGAAAACAGGCTATATCACAGAAGCTCATATTCCTGTACTGAACGAGTGGCGCAACGACCCTGCTCATTGGAACAACGAATAAGCCAACAAACAAAAGAGTGGATAAAAAGACAAATGGACACAGTGTTCTATTAAACAAAAGAGGAACTATACACTGTCTGTCTTTTTATCTGCTCTTTCTTTTATTCACATCACTTACTCGCCTATATAATTATTACATGTCAAAATTTGAAAGCGGAATAAAGCAAATACCATATCCACAGAGCAATGTGTTTGCAAAGCTGTCGGACTTGAACAATATTGCCGCCATACGCGAGAAGCTTCAAGACCCTGCTGTAAAGGAAAAACTGAAAGAGCAACTTCCGGAAAACCAAAAGGACAAGCTCAACGACATAGAATCGCGTCTTGAATCCTTACAGTGCGACCGCGATTCAGTAAGTGTGGATGCGCCACCTGTCGGCAATATCGCCTTGCGCATCATTGAACGCGACCCAGACAAATGTATCAAATTTGAATCAACCAACTCACCGATAGGATTCAAAATGTGGATTCAACTGCTTCCTGTCACAGAAACATCGTGCAAGATGCGCCTCACGGTAGATGCAAGTCTGAACATGTTCATCAGGGCAATGGTGGAGAAGCCTCTCAAAGAAGGGGTGGACAAGGTTGCAGACATGCTTGCCATGATTCCATACGGAGATAATTAATATCTGCAAAATCCGATTTTCGCAGATTCAAGTCACAAGGTTCTAAGGTTGTAAAATAAGCGTGTGTACATATATATAATCGTATATTTCAAAGACGGCTCTTATCTACAACCTTAGAGCCTTAAAACTTTATATAAATAAACAAAAGGCAAATATGGCAGATAAACTATGGACAAAGAATGTCCGGATGACAGAAGAGATAGAGAAATTCACCGTCGGACTTGACCGTGAAATGGACTTGTACCTCGCCAAATACGATGTGCTCGGCTCAATGGCACACATCACCATGCTGGAAAGCATCGGACTGTTGGAGGCAGACGAGTTGAAAACACTGCTTGCAGAACTGCGCTACATATATGCACAGGCGGAACGCGGAGAGTTTGAGATAGAAGAGGGAGTAGAAGATGTTCACTCACAGGTGGAGCTTATGCTCACAAGAAAACTGGGCGACACAGGCAAGAAGATTCATAGCGGACGCTCAAGAAATGATCAAGTGCTTGTCGATCTCAAACTATTCATCCGTGACCGCATCAAGGAAATAGCACGACTTGTCGTATGCCTTTTCAATGAACTCATCGCCCAAAGCAACAGATACCGGAATGTACTCATGCCGGGATATACGCATTTGCAGGTAGCGATGCCTTCAAGCTTCGGACTTTGGTTTGGCGCATACGCAGAAGGACTTGTAGATGACATGCAATATTTGCTGGCAGCATGGCGCATCACCAACAGAAATCCGTTAGGCTCGGCAGCAGGATACGGCTCGTCGTTCCCGCTCAACCGACAAATGACGACAGACCTTCTTGGGTTCGACTCAATGGACTACAATGTGGTGTATGCACAGATGGGGCGCGGGAAAACAGAACGCAATGTAGCTTTCTCAATGGCGACCATAGCGGGCACGATAGCCAAACTGGCATTCGATGCTTGCATGTTCAACAGTCAGAACTTCGGTTTTGTAAAATTGCCGGACGACTGCACCACTGGTTCCAGTATCATGCCGCACAAGAAGAATCCGGACGTTTTTGAGCTGACACGTGCAAAATGCAACAAAATTCAGGCACTGCCACAGACCATCACCATGATTATGAACAATCTGCCTTGCGGCTACTTCCGCGACCTGCAGATTATAAAAGAAGTGTTCCTGCCTGCATTTGACGACTTAAAAGATTGTTTGCAGATGACGACTTATATCATCGGAAAGATGAAAGTCAATGAACATATCATGGACAACAGCATCTATGACCCGATATTCTCTGTGGAGGAAGTAAACCGACTTGCCAAGGAAGGAATGCCGTTCCGCGACGCTTACAAAAAAGTGGGACTGGACATAGAAGCCGGAAAATTCACTCCGATGAAAGATATACACCACACTCACGAAGGCAGCATAGGCAATCTGTGCAATGACAAGATTGAAGCATTGATGCAGAATGTGGTGGAAAGTTTCAATTTCGGGAAGATGGAAGATGCAATAGAGAAACTTATTAAAGGCTGACCTGTCATGGAATACAAATATTGCGGACGGAGCGGTGTTCAGCTCCCCCGCCTCTCGTTAGGATTATGGCACAATTTCGGTGATGTGGATGACTTCAACACAGCCACGGAAATGGTGTTGACAGCTTTTGATAAAGGAATCTGTCACTTCGACCTTGCCAACAACTATGGGCCTTCACCGGGCAGTGCAGAGACCAATTTCGGCAGAATACTGAAAAACCATCTGCAAAGCCACAGAGACGAAATGTTCATTGCAAGCAAAGCAGGGCACGACATGTGGGCGGGTGTGTATGGAACCGGCTCTTCACGCAAGAACCTCATCGCATCGTGCGACCAAAGTCTGCGCCGTACCGGACTGGAGTATTTTGACGTGTTCTACAGCCACCGCTATGACGGTGTGACTCCTGTGGAAGAAACCATGCAGGCACTCATAGACATTGTGCGTCAGGGCAAGGCTTTGTACGTAGGCATTTCCAAATATCCTGTACAGGAGCAACAGCTTGCCTACCGCATCCTGAAAGAAGCACATGTGCCTTGTCTGTTGAGCCAGTACCGCTATTCAATGTTTGACCGCAAAGCTGATATTGCCAAAGATGGAACAAACGACGGACAATCGAACTTCGAATGTGCCACAGAGAACGGGAGCGGCATCATCTGTTTCTCACCACTTGCCCAAGGACTGCTGACGGGAAAATATGACCACGGAATACCGGAAGGAAGCCGCGCGGCACGTGCTACAGGCTTTCTGCAGACTTCACAGGTGACACCGGAGCGCATAGAAGCCGCACGAAAACTGGGGAAGATAGCTCGTGAACGCGGGCAATCATTGGCACAGATGGCACTTGCATAGGTATTGCACAACAAGCATGTGACTTCTGTCATCATCGGAACTTCTTCCGTCAACCAGCTCAATGGAAATCTTGCCACACTCGACAATACGGCATTCTCGGAAGAAGAACTGAAACAAATTAACGACATAATAAAAGACCCTGTTCTATCGTTTTAATATCGGAAACATTTGCATAATATCAGATATGAACAGAATTATAAGAATATCGGCTTTTATAATGCTTTTCGGCATACTGCTTGCTTCATGTGAGGATGAAGCAAGCAGTTCATATTCAAACAAGAATTATGTCTATTGCTTTTTCAACACCCTGCAATACACTCAGCTGCACAATGCAATGGGCAACCCGGGACAGTTTGTAAGTGTGCGCAAAAGAACTTCAAACGGCAATACAGTGATTGAAATGAGCAACAGCATCGGTACTGAGCAATACACGGTGGATGCCATAAGTACGCACTTCTCATACGGACTCGGCGGCATTATCGTAGGCACAAACTATTATGGGGAGAATCTTGCCTACGATCTTTCGTGCCCCAACTGCGACCGTGCCGACCGCCGACTGACTTTGCGAGACGACGGTACGGCTAAATGTGCAAAATGCGGAATTGTCTATGACCTGAACAACTTAGGAATTATCAGTGCCGTTGAAGGAGAAGGCTACCAGAATCCGCGCGGACTATACCGGTACAGAATAACCTACGACGGAACGAATGTGAGCGTCTATAATTAAAACTTATCAGCACAGAAGACGCAACTCCATAAACACAAAAGATTCCGTATAAACAAACAACATTCATACAATCCTCTCTATCTCACTATATGATGACATTCCGGCAACAGACAAAGAAGAACTTTTCTGCAGAAGGCGATAAAGAAGAATCTTCAGACCGTCAGAAAGAATCTACCTTGAAGGAAAAAGCAGCAAAAGGTTTTTTGTGGGGAGGAGTCAGCAACGGCATCATGCAAGTGATGAATGCGCTGTTCGGAATCATTATAGCACGATGTATCACTCAGGAAGATTATGGTCTGATAGGAGAACTCACCATATTCTCAGCAATAGCATCCGCACTGCAAGAGGGAGGTTTTATTTCCGCACTGACAAACAGAAAGAATGCCACATACCAGGATTTCAACTCTGTGTTCTGGTTCAATGTGACGTGCAGTGCCGTGATATATGTCATACTCTGGTTCTGTGCGCCACTGCTCGTACATTTCTTCAATGAACCCCGGCTGCTATGGCTGTCGCGCTATGCTTTCTTAGGTTTTTTCATAGCAAGCTTATCCATTACACCAAGAGCCATTCTGTTCAAGAAGCTGATGGCAAAAGAACAGGCATTCATGTCGCTTGCCGCCATGTTGTCTTCGGGCACAATCGGAGTCATAATGGCTGTCAACGGCATGGCATATTGGGGAGTGGCAACCCAAAGTATCATATACGTAAGCGGAGTAGCGGCATTGAGCTGGTGGTTTTCACGCTGGAAGCCTTCAAGAGACGTCAGTCTGAAACCTATAAAGGAAATGTTCGGATTCGGAAGCAAGATGCTTATCACCAACATTTTCAACTGTATCAACAATCATATATTCTCATTCATCTTCGGTCGTTTCTATACGGCAATGGAAGTTGGGACATATACTCAGGCGAATAAATGGAATCTGATGGGAAGCCAGACCATAACCGGCATGGTTCAGAGTGTGGCACAGCCCACATTTGTTCAGGTAGGAAACGACAGAGAAGCACTCTGCCGGTCTTTCCGCAAGATGCTGCGGTTCACCTCATTCGTTTGTTTCCCCACCATGTTCGGAATACTGCTTATCGCTCCGGAATTTATCGTCATCACCATCACGGAGAGATGGCTGCCCAGTGCAAAAATGATGCAGGAGCTATGTGTGGCAGGAGCCTTCATGCCTATCACGGTTCTCTACTACAATTTCATCATAAGTAGAGGCAAATCACATATCTACATGTGGAATATCATGGCTCAGTGTGTTATTGTATTGTTGACAGCCTGTACCATCAAAATCTTCAGTCTGTCACTATGGGGAATTTCCGGAATACATCTGATGGTTACAGCCTATATCGCCATCTGCATCATCTGGGTGGGGATATGGCACTATTTCTTGTGGCGCGAGATACGTCTCAGCTTCTTTTCCGCCATCAAGGACATTGCCCCATTCTTTTCCATTGCCGCAATCACAATGGTGACAACTTATTTTCTGACCGAATCAATATCCAACATTTATCTGCTGCTCATCACACGCATACTCACAGCAGCCGTACTTTATCTCGCCATACTCAGGCTGACAGGTGCAAAGATTCTGAAAGAATGCCTGTATTATCTCAAAAAGAAAAAAGGGAATAAATAAAAAGTGAAAACATTTGTGGGGGATTCACAAGTGTTTTCAACAGACTCTTCCGTATAGTTTAAAGGGTGCACTCACAGACTCCTCCGTCGCTACGCGCCACCTCCCCTAACAGGGAGGAGCCAAGTTACCATGTTGGATGTCAGTGCTATACACCCACATCATAGTCTTTTCAGGGATAGGTATATAGGCTCCTCCCCTTAGGGGCTACTCTTTGTACACATCTCTTTCCTTCTCTGTGTTCCAATAATAGAATAGAATCTCGCAACGCGACAGGAATCTGTCGAGTCCGATTTTCAGTGTGATGTATCCCGGTCTCCCGAAAGCCTTCGGGTAGGCGCACCAT
>JAGASY010000062.1 GCA_017621515.1 Bacteroidaceae bacterium | reverse complement strand
TTATTATAGAAATTTGATTGATAGCCCATCTCTTAGGAGATATGAACTTGAAAAAAATACTCAATTTAAAATATGAGTTGGTTATATAAATTTAATTCAAGAGGAGAGACTCATTATGAAAAAAAGGGCGATTATTTTGTGTATAAGTATGATACTTTCGGTTTTTTCGCCTATTGAGGCTTTCGCTGCTGTCAGCGATGATGCTACCGATGGCAGCATCACGTGGGCAGGCCAAAGTTGGAATACACAGTGCGGCTCGGCAGCAGCTTGTTCTTGTGGATATATGTATAGTACAGATTCCAACAATGTTTTTCACTTTGATTTAGAGCCAAAAGGTGCTAATGGCTATGGTGCGGTACACGCCATACAAAATGCTACCAAATATAGTGCGATGCCGGACAACTTTGATGTCAGCTTTGATTTCAAAATGGAGTCTTATGGCGAATATACCCTTCTGGTTATTCAGGTTCCGGACTACAAAAGAGTTTATTTTGAATGGGACAAGACAGGGGTTAAATACAGTGATGGTGGTACAAGCTGTTTCTATTCTGTGGATTTTGGTTATGATTGGAATTCTCTCCTTTTTGAATTGCGGGAGGATGATGTAAGTGTCTCATTAAATGGCAACTGGATTTTCGATTTCAAGCTCCAACCGATATCAAATTACCACACTAATTCTGCCATAGTATATAGTACAGCTCCATCTGCGAATATGGCGACCAAGATGCAGATGAAGAATTTTAGCATTACCTCCTACAATAACGCGATAAGTATGACTCCTGCAAAGGGCGCAGTATATAATGTGGGAGATAATATAACACTCAGCGCTAATAATATGGGCTGGGGTAGCACAACTGTTGATTTTTACATCAACAATGTGAAGGTGAAATCAGTTTCAAAATCCTATTTGTCCAGTTCTTGCTCCACGTCCATTTCGGGTCTGCCTGTTGGAGTATATACCGTGGAGGCAAAGGCGGCAAACGGCAAGTTTTCATTCCCAAGAACGTTTACGGTGAAAAATCCTGACAGAAACTTGAGCCTTTCGGCTGCTGAGACGGTGCCTTGCGGCAGTTCAGCGCAGATTTTGTTCAATAATACCTCCGGAGAAAGCATAAACAGTGTTTCCTATTATGTGAATGGTGAGTTGGCTGAAACCTTGACAGAATCTCCATATACTTTCACGGCATCGGATATGAGAGTCGGAACAACAAGCATTTACGCAATGGCTTTGCTCAGTGACGGAACATCGGCGACGACGGATATGGTGTTTATAGACGGCGTTGCTACGGTCGGCGGTTCTTTTGATATGGCTCAGGAATATGAACTCAATTATACCTATACTTCAGGAAATGGAAGCGTTACAGTAAATGACGGTTATTTCAGCCTTTCGATGAACCATTCGACTGATAAGATTTCCTATTCATCCCGTGATAATGCCGGGGCGGAATATCCTCTCACTCCGGGGGGTGCGGGAACTTACAAAGTGGTGGTAGCATCAGGCATAGCTGAGGTTTATCGAAACGGACAGTTTATTTTCTCTGATTATCTTCCCACCAGCAGCAAAGCATCCGGAATGTCATTCTCGGGAGTTTCGGGGGTTTCTCTGGGCGGCAGCGGTGTTAAGAATGAGCTATTCAGGGCGGCTCTCGGAACAGAAAGAGAATTTACAAAGGAAGACATAAAGGGTTTGGATGCTTTCTATTCCCTTGAATTTGACAAGAAAGATGCATCAAGTGAATCAATCCTTCTGTATGACGGGGAGTATGAAATTTCAGTTAAGTTCAATGGCGGTATAGTGGCGAAGACACAGGGATTGACAGGCGGAGAGATAACCGAAAAAACTATATGTGATGAGGTAGAGGCAGGTTATTACAGATTGACTGTTTACCGCGGCCTTGCCCAGCTCTTTTGTGATAATGAGTTTTTAGCATCCTTCAGAGCACCGAGGGTTGCTCATAAGGTTTCATTGAGAAGGACAATGTCAAAGTCGGGGCAAACCACCTTTGTTTCTCTGAAAAACACAGATGATATTTATTATTTCAGCGAGGACTTCCAAGGTACAAACGAAATAAGTCCGCTTGAATACTGGTATGATTATTTGGGCGGTGTAACAGGCACAGTATCAGACGGTGAGATGACAATTTCGGGAAATGGACCATATCTTTTGGATGTCACTGCCGAAAATCCTGATTTCAAGTGGGATATGATCATCCCCGACTCGGGTGACTGGACTTCGGGAGAGACCAGGACGATGGGTATTGCCCTCAGATACCGAAATGAGTTCCAGCATATCAAAATTAAATACAGCCTAACAATAAAAACTGTATCGGGTCAGCAACAGCAAACAGGAAAGTGGTCAATTGTTGAAGCAAACGGAACAGAGAGCGTACGTGACCAGACCTTTACCGATTCCACCGTCAACGAGACAACGCTTGCCACTGCATCATATCTCGTGTCCCTTGGCACAAAACATACATTTGAAATATCGATTAAAAACGATAGTATTACCCTTAAATGTGATGGAAGCAACATTTTCAACAACGTAAAGACAAACTATCTTGGAAATGGTAAAATTGGCTTTGATACGGGAAATATAAATGCAATAAAAGTTGATAATATAGACTATGCCGGCAACGGAAAAGTAAACAGCGGAGTGAACTATACGTATTGGCAATATCCGGACTACAGCACGGATTTGGGCGTGTTTGAAGGTAAGGAAGAGGGACAGTCTATTTCGGCTATGTCCAAATCAGGCAAAAATCTGGCTACTCTGGACAAAGGTGCTACATGGACAGAGGTACAAACCGACAGTTACGATAAAAAGAATTACATCAAGCTTGCGTCAGGAAACTGGCTGTGTGTTGAAGATTCGGCTTATGACGCTTTGTTCAGCGTTGCATATCTCTTGGATGCAGAGGGGAATTTGCTGAATCAGGCAAATGTTCAGCACTCAGGTGACGGAATGTCAGGACGTGTTGCTATGGGTAATGGTCTTGTTCAGGGAACAAAAAAATATGGCTCCGCACAGTATCCAAGAGTTTACTATGTGGCAACAGCAGGAAGTGAAGAAAAAGGCGAAGCTTTTGTATACTATTCTGATGACGAAGGTCGCACTTGGAAGTATTCCAAGACAAATATATCAACTGATGCCCTTGAGGATACCTTGCTTGCCGAACCGTCTGTGGTGGAATTGCCTGACCATACGGTGAGAATATACCTCAGAACAGACAAAGGTTTTGTATATTCCATTGATTCCTTTGATGGAGCTGTTACTTTTGACAGAAATACGTTTAGACCTACTCAGTTTATTGCTCCCTCAAGCTGTATGTCTGTTTGCAGGGATGAAGAAAATCCCGAAAAATATTATATGATTTGGGAATATGAACCGACAACTGCGAATTTGACAGCCATTCAGCTTCCGAGAAACCGCACTGCAATAGCGGTGAGCTATGATGGATGTGAGTCCTGGGAATATATTATGGAAGCAGATGACTGGGGACCCGTAAACGATATGCTCAATCATGCAGACAACAATATGTCTGTTGTCAACGGGGTTGCTTATGGTATGTCAAGACCTTTGTATCCCAAGGAAAGAATTGATGGCGAATATATAGGTGCGATGACTTATGCCATTGATACAGCAAAGATGAAGACGCTCAAACGTTTCACCAGTCCTCACTATATAAAGCCAAACAATGTGCCTATAACTGTTGTTGCTGAAAATCAAGCAGTGCTTCCGAAGAGCGATGGGACAGCAATGATTTTTGGAGATATGTACCCTGCAAGAGCAAATGACAGTGGGTTTGTTGAAAATGCTATTGTTGCCAAAAGTGTGGGAGCAGTGCTCTCGGAAACGACAGGAGGAATCAGACTCTCAATCGGTGAAGCATATGTAGATTTTACAAAAAATTCAGCTGCTTACAGCGTGAATGGTACGGCTTTTACGGCAGAGGAAATTTGTTTATCCGAAGACGGTGCATATCTCAATCCTGAGGTTGTGGCAGCGGTATTTGGAAAAATATACAAAGAAAGCAATCAGTCACATTTCTTGTTGACCGCGGATATTGAACAGTCTTTGCTTGATGAGATTGAAAATCTGGTCGTGGGGGTTCCTGAAGAACTCAGTGTTTGCATTGAAGAGTTCAAGACAATAGGCAGCTGGGAAGGACTCAAGGAGTTCTTTGTAAAGTATAAATACCTCTTGAATCTTTATACGGACTTTTCAGATGCATCCTATAAAAATATGTACAAGGCGTACACAGAGCTGGATAAATCAGAAATTTCAGATTATGCAACCCTTGATGATGCAATCCAGACAATTATAGATGCCGAAAGAGGCAAGCTTGGTGAATTCCTGACTGCCATAAATACGGCGTCAGCAGAGGGGGATGGTGTTGCCATCAAAACTCTGCTTACCGAAACATACAAGGATATGCTTTCCTTTGTGATTGACACATCCGATGTCAAAAACGATGCCGCTATTTACAAGAAAATGACAGGACTTGTATATAGCAACGTTGCAGAGATTGAAAATGTATTCCGTGCTGCGTATGAAGCACAGCTTTATGCAGAAACAGGAAAAAGTGACACAATATCTCTTTCAACTGCAAGCCGTGACTTTGATGGCTGGAGTGCTCTTGCCGGCAACACATTGGGCGGAGCAGCAAAGTTTGTAAAAGACGGTGAAAACATAACAAGGCTTTCTGCTTATGCGGGAATGGAATATGACAAGACAAAAGTGGAGGATACTTTCCAGAATGGTCTGATATATTATCCTGCAGGAGCGTTTGACGACAGGTTCTCATCGTCTGGTGTGGAATGCACTGAAACAATGGGTGTA
>JAGASY010000061.1 GCA_017621515.1 Bacteroidaceae bacterium | reverse complement strand
TTATTATAGAAATTTGATTGATAGCCCATCTCTTAGGAGATATGAACTTGAAAAAAATACTCAATTTAAAATATGAGTTGGTTATATAAATTTAATTCAAGAGGAGAGACTCATTATGAAAAAAAGGGCGATTATTTTGTGCATAAGTATGATACTTTCTGTTCTTTCGCCCATTGTGTCCTTTGCTGCTGTCAGCGATGATGCCACCGACGGCATAATCAAGTGGTCAGGCTGTACATTTTATACGCAGTGTGGTTCAAATGATGCTTGCTCCTGCGGGTATATGTATACTACGGATGAAAATAAGGTTTTTCATTTTGAACTGGAACCAACAGGCACAAATGGCGCATATGGTGCGGTACATGCCATACATAATGCTGCGGGATACGGCATTATGCCGGATAACTTTGATGTTGAGTTTGATTTTAAAATGGAACGTTATGGTGAGTATGTCATTGTGGACATTCAGGTTCCGGATCTTAGACGCGTTTATTTTGAATGGGATAAGACGGGTGTTAAATATAATGATGGTGGTATAAGCCGTTTCTATCCGGTTGGATTTGGCTATGACTGGAATACTATCCGTTTTGAATTGCGAGGAGATGATGTAGGGGTATTCCACAATAACAACTGGATTTTTGACTTCAAGCTTCAGCCGGTAACACATTATAGTTCTGATTATGCTATAACATTCGCTACAGCTGCATCTTTTAATATGGCAACAAAAATGCAGATGAAGAATTTCAGCGTCACCAAATATGAAAATGCTGTGAGCATGACGCCTGCAAAGGGTGCTGTGTATAACGTGGGGGAAAGTATCCCGCTTAGTGTGAATATGGGATTTGGTAATCCAACTGTTGACTTTTACATCAATAATATCAAGGTGAAGTCTGTTAAAAAATCTTTTTTGTCCAGCTCTTGTTCAACGTCAATTTCAGATTTGCCTCCTGGTGTGTATACGGTGGAAGCTAAAGCATCTAACGACAAGTTTTCATTTCCAAGGACATTCACGGTGAAAAAACCTGATAGAAATTTGAAACTTGTGGCGCCTGAGAAGGTTCCTTATGGCAGTTCAGTGCAGATTTTGTTTAATAATACATCAGAGGAGAGCATAAACAGCGTTTCGTATTATGTAAATGGCGAGTTGGCAGAAACCTTGACTCAGTCACCTTATACATTCAGTGTGTCCAATTTGAGAGTTGGAACAACAAGCATTTATGCAATGGCTTTGCTCGAAGATGGAACCTCTGAAACAACCGATACGGTGTTTATTAATGGTAGCACAACAACGGGCGGTTCTTTTGAAATGGCGCAGGAATATGAGCTTGAATATACCTATTCTTCAGGAAACGGAAACGTTATGGTGAATGATGGGTATTTTGGTCTTTCTTTGACTCATTCAGTGGATAAGATTTTATATACATCTCGTGATAACGCTACTGCGGAATATCCACTTGCTCCTGGAGGAGCGGGAAAGTATAAAATAGTGGTTGCATCGGGTGTGGCTGAGGTTTATCGCAATGGACAGTTTATTTTCTCTGATTATCTGCCACGAAGCAGCGGAAAATCTGGAATGTCTTTCTCTGGGGTTTCGGGAGTTTCTTTGGGTGGAAGCGGCGTTAAAAATGAACTTTTCAGAGGAGATCTTGAACACCATAGAGAGTTTACAAAAGAAGATATAAAGGGCGTGGATGCTTTCTATTCTCTGGAATTCGACAAGATGGATGCATCTAGCGAAGCTGTACTATTTTATGATGGTGAATATGAGATTTCGATTAAGTTCAATGGCGGAGTTGTAGCAAAAACACAAGGCTTGACTAATGGAGATATAACAGAAAAAACCATATATGATAAGGTGAGCGCTGGATATTACAGATTGACTGTATATCGTGGTATTGCACAACTATTCTGCGATAATAAATTTTTGGCATCTTTCAGAGCGCCAAAAGTTGCAAGCAAGGTTTCGTTGAGAAGAACAATGTCAAAAGCAGGTGCAAGCTCCTTTGTTTCGATTAAAAATACAGACGACATATATTATTTCAGCGAAGATTTTCAGGGTAACAACGAAATCCATCCTATTGAGTATTGGAACAATTATTTTGGTACAGCGCAAGGCAGTGTTTCTAATGGCGAAATGACAATTTCGGGAGATGGAGTTTATATGCTTGATGTTACTGCTGAAGACCCTGTTTTCAAGTGGGATATGGTTATTCCCAATTTGGACAACGGGGAGACGAGGTCAATGGCTATTGCTCTCAGATACCGCAATGAGTTCCAGAATATAAAAATTCAGTACAGCCTTACAGCAAGTGGGGAGCAAACGGGAAGATGGTCAATCATTGAAGCCAATGGAGCGGAAAGTATACGTGACGACCTCTTTACTGATGCAACACCTAACGAAACCACTCTTGCCACGACATCACATCTTGTGACCCCTGGGTCAAAACATACCTTTGAAATATCAGTTCAAAACAACAGAATTGCTTTAAAATGTGATGGGAATAACATTTTCAGTAATATAAAGACAACCTATATAGGAAGAGGGCGACTTGGATTTGATTTGGGTTCGATGCGTTCAATAATAATTGACAATGTATACTATTCCGGAGATGGAAAAGTAAACAGCGGTGTAAACGACACTTATTGGCAATATCCGGATTACAGCACAGATTTGGGAGTGTTTGAAGGCAAAGAAGATGGCCAGGCTATTTCGGCACTGACGAAATCCGGAAAGAATATGGCAACCACCGATAAGGGTGAAACATGGGAAGAAATACAGACCAACAGTTATCTAAAGAAAAATTATGTCAAGCTTGCATCAGGAAACTGGCTGTGCATTGAGGATTCGGCTTTTGGTTCTTTATTCAGCGTTGCATACCTCTTGGATTCAAATGGAAATCTGTTGAACAAGGCAAATGTTCAGCATTCAGCTGATGGAATGACAGGGCGTTGGTCAATGGGCAACGGTCTTGTTCAGGGAACAAAAAAATACGGTTCGGCACAGTATCCGAGAATTTATTATGTAACCGTTGCATCGAGCGAAGAAAAAGGTGAGGTCTTTGCACACTATTCTGATGATGAAGGGCGGACATGGAAATATTCCAAAACTGCCATTTCAAACGAAACTCTTGAAGATACGGTGGTTCATGAACCTTCTGTTGTGGAATTGCCTGACCATACGGTGAGAATATATCTCCGTACTGACAAGGGCTTTGTGTATTCCATTGACTCCTTTGACGGAGCGGTTACTTTTGACAAAGAATCTTTTAAACCAACTCAGTTCATTTCTCCGGCAAGCTGTTTGTCAGTTTGTCGCGATGAGGAAAATCCAAACAAATATTATATGATTTGGGAGTATGAGCCCACAACTGCAAATCTTACAGCTATTCAGTTGCCTACAAATCAGGTTGCTATGGCGGTGAGTTATGATGGATGTAAGACTTGGGAGTATATTATGCAAATGGATAACTGGGCTCCTTCGAGTGATGTGCTAAATCATGCAGATAAAAACATATCGGTTGTTGATGGTGTTGCTTATGGTATGTTTTTTTATCAGTTTCCCAAGGAAAGACGTGAGAATGAGTATATTGGTGCCATAACTTATGCGGTTGACGCTACAAAAATGAAGACATTAAAGCGCTTTACCAGTCCGCACTATGCAGAATCAAGGAATGAATCATTAATGGCTGTAGCAGAAAAACAGGTTGTTCTTCCCAAGAGCAATGGTACAGCTATGATTTATGGGGATATGTATCCGGCAAGAGCAGATGACAATGGGTTCGTTGAGAGTGATATTGTTGCCAAGAGCGTGGGTGCTAAACTGTCATCAACAGACAACGGAATCCGACTTTCTATTGGCGACGGATATGTTGACTTTACAAAGAATTCAGCAACTTACAGCATAAATGGAACAGCTGCTACTGCTGGTGAGATATGTCTGTCAGAAGACGGTGCATTTCTCAACCCTGAAGTTGTTGCAAATGTATTTGGCAAGATATACAAGGAGAGCGATCAGACACACTTTTTGCTGTTAGCAGATATGGGACAGTCTATGGTTGAAGAAATTGAGAATTTTGTTATCGGAGTTCCTGAAAAACTGAATGTGTGTATTGAAGATTTTAAAAAAATAGCCAATTGGAACGAATTGAAAGAGTTTTTTGGTGTTTACAAGTATCTCTTAAACATTTATACGGGATTTTCTGACACATCCTATAAAAATATGTATGGGGCATATACAAAGCTCGACAAGTCAGGAATCTGTGATTATGCTACCTTTGATGCGGCGCTTCAGACAATTATAGATACTGAAAAGGGAAGGTTAGACGAGTTTTTGGAGGCTGTAAATACAGCATCAGCCGAAGGCGATGGCGAAACTATTAGAACTCTGCTTACAGAAACTTACAAAGATATGCTTTCTTTTGTTATTGACCTTTCTGCATTGAATAGACCAGAAGCAGTTTTCACTAAGATGACGGGTCTTGTATATAGTAGTATTTCAGAAATTGAAAATGTCTTCCTTGCTGCATTTGAAGCACAGATTTATGCAGAAACAGGAAAGAGCAATGTAATATCCCTTTCTACTACAAGCCGCAACTTTGGTGGCTGGAACGAGCTTGCTGGTAACAGCTTGGGCGGAGTAAGAAAGTTTGTCAAGAGTGGTGAGAATATAGCGAGACTTTCTGCTTATGCGGGAATGGAATATGACAAGACAAAAGTGGAGGATACTTTCCAGAATGGTCTGATATATTATCCTGCAGGAGCGTTTGACGACAGGTTCTCATCGTCTGGTGTGGAATGCACTGAAACAATGGGTGTA
>JAGASY010000060.1 GCA_017621515.1 Bacteroidaceae bacterium | reverse complement strand
TGATTTTGCTAAAATGTTAAAATTCCAAGCCCTCTGGCACGCGGCAAAATGAAGCGCGACAAACTTTTGTCGAAGAACGGGGATTCTACGCGCATTTTATGAAGGCTTTACAAAATGTAAAATAGTGTTTCGTTTTGAAGCGGTTCTTTTACATTTATTTATCTCTGGCAAAGAGTCTTTTGAAAAAAACTACCAAGTTTTCAAATTTTCAGCGCACTGTTTTTTTCTTCATGGCGCACTGCAATTTTATTTGCAGCGCAGTGGAAATTCTTTCACTGTGCGCTGAAAATTTGACGACAGCGCGCTGAAAATAAAAAAACACCGAGAAACGGAAAAAAAGACAGCAAAAACCGGTCAAATTGTTAAGAAATGTATAATTAATGGTTTTGAAAGCGCGTCTGAACAAAAACTGAAAAGTGGGTGGATTTCGGATGTGATTTGGGGACAAAAACGGTGAATTTAGTTGTAAAACATTAATAATCAATATATTATCAGACTGTTCAAAATACTCAAAAATTTGCGTCCAACGCATTTTTTTTGAACGTTTTTCGTAAAGTTGTATTTATTTGACTATCAATTGTTTATCTTGACGGTGAAATTTTTATCTTTTCGCCCTCATTCAAAAACTGCTTCAAGTGTTAAATTTTCATTTTGGGCGAAAATATCATTTTGTCATTTTAAAAAGTTGGATTTTTGCATATTTTAGTTGGTTGTATTCGACACTCCTTCATGTGGTTTAAGTGAGTACACCCACTTAAACCACACGGAGGAGTCTGTCAAATACATCCACTTAAATCAATCGAAAACATCCACAGACATAAACATAGTTATTTTATAATGGTCAAATCACCGTCATCAACCCCAACAGCGATATGTTCAACTTGAAAAATCTTCAAATCAGAAAGCTCATCAACCAAGTCTTTGGAGAATTGCCACAATCCTATGATGCGACTTTGGGACTCTTTTTCCATTGCGATTACAAAAACTAAAGCTTTTGTTACAAATAAGTAAATGTCGGGTTGCAAAATCTAAAGCTAACAGCTGTATTCTGAAAAGCTGATATGAGACAAAGGTGTAACTTTGCTGACGAACAAGCAAAATCATCATTTGGATGATTGACGTTCTAAAACTTTTGCGTAACTTAGCGGAGTAGGATGTATCCGTAGGTCTGATGCAGACATGCCCATGAGTATATATGTAGCCGGAACTTCTTTTTGTGACGCTGACGAAAGTCCGGATTCAAACAAGAAATACACTAAAGATTAGTTTTATAATTAAACAAAACAAATTTTGCGAAATGAAGGAGAAAAAACTTATCTGCACGATGCTTTTCGCGGCTTCTCTGTTGCCGTGTGCGATGAAAGCGCAAAGCGAATTGTATCCGCAACACTTCAATCTCGAAGAAATCACGCTTTTAGACAGTCCGTTGAACACCGCCATGCAACGCAATTACAACATGCTGCTGGAGTATGATACAGACCGTCTGCTTACTCCGTTTATAAGACAGTCAGGACTTGCCGACAAGAAAGACAGCAAATATTATGGATGGACGACTGCACACCCTACTTTTATCAATTGGGGAGACAGCGGCTGGTCGCTTGAAGGGCATATAGGCGGACATTATCTTACCGCTCTCTCTCTGGCTTATGCTTCCTGTCGTGATAAGGAAAAGAAGCAATTGTTCAAGTCGCGTCTTGACTATATGCTCAATGTGCTTGCCGATTGTCAGAATGCATTTGACGGTAATAAGGAAGGAATGGAAGGATTTTTAGGCGGGCAGCCGCTGAATCAGATATGGACAGGGCTTTACAAGGGAGATTTGGCTCCATTCAAAAAGTATGGAGGCTGGGTTCCTTTCTATTGTCAGCACAAGGTGCTTGCCGGATTGCGCGATGCGTGGCTTTATGCCGATTCGGACATGGCAAAAGAAATGTACCGCAAGATGTGTGACTGGAGTGTGAATGTGGTCAGCAATCTTTCCGAAGCCCAGATGCAGGATATTCTCGGATGGGAGCATGGCGGCATGAACGAGACTCTGGTGGATGCTTTCCATCTGTTCGGTGATAAGGCATATCTTGCTGCCGCAAAGAAATACAGCCATGCACATGAGATTAACGGTATGCAGGGAAGTGAGGGAAAATATTCCGTTACTTTCCTTAACGGACAACATGCCAACACACAGGTTCCTAAGTTTATCGGTTTTGAACGAATCTTTCAGGAAGAGTCTGCCAATGAGAAATATCGTGTGGCAGCACATAATTTCTGGGATGATGTGGCGACACATCGTACTGTATGTATCGGTGGCAACAGTGTCAGCGAACATTTTTTGGCTCAGGAAAGGTGTAGCGAGTATATGAATCACCTTGACGGTCCGGAAAGTTGCAATTCCAACAACATGCTCAAACTGTCGGAGAATCTGTTTGACGAGACGCATGATGCGCGTTATGCGGATTTCTATGAAAACACCATGTGGAACCATATTCTTTCTACCCAAGACCCGGAGACAGGAGGGTATGTCTATTTCACCTCGTTGCGTCCGCAAAGCTACCGTATCTACTCCCTTGTCAATCAGTCGATGTGGTGTTGTGTTGGTACAGGTATGGAGAACCATTCTAAGTACGGACATTTCGTCTATACACATTCAGAAGACAACACTGTGTTGTTTGTCAATCTTTTCACGGCAAGCGAACTGCAATCCAAGAAATTCGGCATCAAACAGGAAACATCGTTCCCATACGAACCGCAGACAAAGATTACGGTAACGAAGTCGGGCAGCTATACATTGGCTGTGCGTCATCCTGCGTGGGTTGCCGACGGATTCGGAATCAGTGTCAATGGAGAGCCGCAGAATCTTGAAGTGGAGAAGGGTGTGGCATCTTATATCTACATCAACCGCAAGTGGAAATCCGGTGACGTTGTTACAGTCAGCTTGCCTATGGAACTAAGATACGAGGAGTGTCCGAACTATACCGATTACATCGCTTTCAAGTATGGTCCGATATTGCTGGCTGCCAGAACCACAGCGGCTTCTGACGAAGAAGCTGAAACCTTGGGGCTTGAACATGAGGCTTTGCAGAATGAGTATGGCGGTGAAGGACGTATGGATCATGCTCCAAGCTGTCGTGCAAGCATGAAGGCACTGTCGTCGGCACCGTTGCTCATAGGGGAGCGCGATGAAGTGTTGTCGCGCATTGCGGCTGTTGCACCGGAGAAACTCCATTTTTCTATTGATGCCAAGAGCGAAGAAGGAAGCGGCAATTGGGACAAACTGTTGCTGGAACCGTTCTATTCCATTCATCATGCACGCTACTCCTGCTATTGGTATCAGCAGACAGCAGAGAATTATCTTCTTAGCGACATGGGAAAGGCAGACTTGGCTGAGAAAGAGCTTGCTGAGCGCACATTAGATTTTGTAGGTACGGGCGAACAGCAGAGCGAGGCGGGACATAAGGCAAAATATAGCGTTGGCTCTAATTCCGGCTCATATAACGGTGAGTTCTATCGTGATGCTCCTGCCGGAGGATTCATTGAATATACATTGAACAATACTAAGGGTGCGACGGAAGGTTTGGCTTTGATGTGTCGTTTCACTACTGCCGACAAAGGACGCAAAGCTTCCATATATGTGGATAATGTGAAAATTGCCGATGTCACAGTTCCTGAATCATATTATGCTGCCGATGAGAAAGGCTTTTATAATATAGAATATGCAGTGCCGGCAGAACTGATGAAGTCGGAAAACGGACAGACTAAGAGTTCGGTGGTATTCCGTATTGTGGCTTCTTCGTCAACTTTGTGTCCGGGGCTTTATTATCTTCGTCTTGTTGACGGATATGAAGACCATAGCTATGAATTCAAAGCGGAAGAATGGAAAACTGGGGATGCTGCCAGAGTAAGTCAGAGCAACATCAAATATGGGGATGACAACACCATTACGGTTAAGTCTGGTAAAGGCGACAATAATGTATGCCTTATGCTCGACCACAGCAACTGCAACTATAATGTGGATGGCAATGACCGCTATTTGGTGGTGAAAGGAACTAATCTCAGTATGTCGGCAGGTAAGTCATACTTGTGGTGGCTTAACGGAATGAACCGTGGCACAAGTGTGGCTCCTTCAGTTGTGAAGAAAGCACGTGATGGTGAGGTGGTGGTTGCTTGGGACATTTCTGCAAGTGGCATTGATGATTTCTGTAAAGGTGACAAGTTCAGTATTTGTCAGGGACAGACCATCTTTGGACTTACCTCCACAACGGGAACTTCCGTCATCAGCTATATAGGATTTCAGTCTTCCGTAGAGGATTTTATCGAAGCCGTAGGAATTAAAGGCATCCCATCCTGCGGCTATAACACGGATGCAACGGTAGATGTTCATTCTATGAATGGAGTCAAATTGCGTTCAGGTGTATCTTCTGCTGATGCCCTCAACGGACTTCCTCATGGGTTGTATATTATTGGCAATAAGAAGGTTCTGAAATAATGACATAGGTTCTTTCTGAATTATTTGCTATAATTATAGGATGTTCTCACTGATTTAAGTGGTGCATTCTATGTTCTGAGTGGATGTATTTGACAGACTCCTCCATCGCAATAGCGATGGAGGAGTCTGTCAAATACATCCATGCAAAATCAAATACATCTGAGAATTATAAAGGTCGTTTTATACTTATAAATAAGTATTTTTATCGGTAAACCAAATAAAAAGCTTTGGAACACTTGTTTTCTGTGCTTTTTGGCATAACTTTGCGCCCTCAAACTATCATTCAACTCAAAACTAACTACAAAAATGAAATTATCTAATTGCGTAGAAAGCTTCGAGGGATTTATCTGGAAGCGTGAAATCAACGTCCGGGATTTTATCCAGCACAATTACACTCCGTATGACGGAGACGAGTCGTTTCTTGCAGGACCTACGGCGCGTACTGTCAAAATTTGGAGCCAGTTGAGCGAGATGTTCAAAACAGAACGTGAGAAGGGGGTATATGATGCTGAAACACGTATGCCACAGTCGCTTACGACATACGGTGCAGGCTACATTGACAAGGAGAACGAGGTTATTGTCGGCTTGCAGACAGATGCGCCTCTCAAACGCGGTATCTTCCCGAAGGGAGGAATACGTATGGTGGAGACGGCATTGGAGGCATACGGATATAAGCTTGATCCTGCAACGAAAGATATATATACACGTTATCGTAAGACTCATAACGAGGGCGTTTTTTCTGCCTATACAAGTGATATACGTGCTGCACGTCATGCGCATATCATAACCGGTCTTCCGGATGCATACGGTCGTGGACGAATCATCGGAGACTACCGTCGTATCGCACTTTATGGTGTGAACAACTTGATTGAGGAGAAGAAGCGTTTTCTGGATCGTCTGGACATTCAGGAAATGACTGAGGAGTGCATTCAGCAGCGCGAAGAAATCAGTGAGCAGATTAAGGCTCTGAAGGACTTCGTGAAGATGTGTGCAAACTACGGCTTTGATGTCACTCGTCCGGCTCAGAACGCACGTGAGGCTGTACAGTTTGTGTATTTCGGCTATTTGGGTGCAGTGAAGGATCAGGATGGAGCTGCCATGTCTATCGGTCGTGTATCTACATTCCTTGATATTTTCATTGAGAAAGATTTGAAGGAGGGAAAAATCACGGAAGAAGAGGCACAGGAGCTTATAGACCAGCTTATTATCAAGCTGCGCATTGTGCGTTTCCTTCGTACACCGGAATATAATGATTTGTTCTCTGGTGACCCTGTATGGGTAACAGAGTCTATAGGTGGACAGGGAGTTGACGGACGGTCAATGGTGACTAAGACAAGCTACCGTTTCCTTCACACTTTGCAGAATCTTGGTCCGGCTCCGGAACCGAATCTTACGGTGCTTTGGTTTGCCAATGCACCGGAAAACTGGAAGCGTTATTGTGCGAAGATGTCGATTCAGACTTCTGCCATACAGTATGAGAATGACGACTTGATGCGTCCTGATTATGGCGACGACTACGGTATCGCTTGTTGTGTCAGCCCTATGAAGATAGGTAAGCAGATGCAATTCTTCGGTGCACGTGCGAATTTGGCAAAGTGTTTGCTCTATGCTATCAACGGAGGACGTGATGAGATTACGGGCGAGCAGATTTCTCCGGAGTATGCGCCTATTACAGGAGACTATCTTGAATATGAAGAGGTGATGCGCAAGTTTGAGCAGATGATGCGCTGGCTTGCCAAGGTATATGTGAATGCCTTGAAAATCATCCATTACATGCACGATAAATATGATTATGAGGCATTTGAAATGTCTCTTCATGATGGTGATGTATTGCGCACACGTGCCACGGGTATTGCGGGATTGTCTATTGTTACCGATTCACTTGCTGCGATAAAGAACTGTAAAGTAAAGGTGATTCGTGATGAGCGTGGACTTGCTACCGGATTTGAGCGTGAAGGCGAATATGTGCCGTTTGGAAATAATGACGAGAATACGGACAAGCTGGCACTTATGGTGACTGAAAAGTTCATGGAGTTTATGCGTCAGCATGAAACTTATCGTCATGCAGAACCTACGCAGTCGTTGCTGACCATTACGTCGAATGTGGTGTATGGAAAGAATACAGGTGCGACACCTGATGGTCGTCCTGCCGGTGTTCCATTTGCTCCGGGAGCAAACCCGATGAACGGAAGAGACACTAAGGGAGCTGTAGCTGCTTTGGCTTCTGTGGCAAAACTGCCGTTCCAGCATTCTCATGATGGTATTTCATATACATTTGCCATATCTCCGGGTACTTTGGGTAAGGAGCATGAAACTCAGGTGACGAACCTTGTGGGACTGCTCGATGGCTATTTCACTCCAGATGGAGGTCATCATCTGAATGTGAATGTCTTTGATCGTGAGCTTCTTGTCGATGCAATGGAGCATCCGGAGAAGTATCCTCAACTTACCATCCGTGTGTCGGGCTATGCTGTGAACTTTGTTAAGCTGACACGTGAGCAGCAGCTTGATGTGTTGTCAAGAACGATAAACCACAGTCTTTGATTAGACATAAAGAACTGAAACGCTGATAAGGTTGTGAGGTTGTAAGGTTATGGGATTGGAAGAGGCGAATGATTGTCTGTTCCGGAATCTTATGATCTTATGACCTTGCAACTTTATCAGTCTTAAATAACTTGAGAATCATGTTGGGCAGAATACATTCTTTGGAAAGTTTCGGGACAGTGGATGGTCCGGGAATACGTTTTGTGGTGTTTATGCAGGGGTGTCCGATGAGATGCCTTTTCTGTCATAATCCGGATACATGGGATGTGAATGCAGATGTCAAGTATGAACTCACAGCCGAGGAACTTTTTAAGGAAGTCGGGAAATATAAGAGCTTCATAGCCTCTGGAGGAGTTACTGTGACAGGTGGAGAACCTCTTGTACAGGCTGACTTTGTGACTGAGTTCTTCAAAATTTGTCGTTCTGCCGGCATACATACTGCACTTGATACTTCTGGGGTTATCTTCAATGACAAAGCCAAAGTGTTGCTCGAACATACAGATCTGGTGCTGCTTGACGTGAAGACGTCGGATGAGGCACTGCACAAGACGTTGACGGGATGCATGATTGACAATAACCGGAAGTTTCTTGATTATCTTCAGGAGAAGGGAAAGAAGGTGTGGATTCGCCATGTGGTTGTGCCCGCACTGACCGACGATGAAAATCGTCTGCGCAGATTGGCGGAATATGTCTCACAGTATGATGTGGTGGAAAGAGTGGAACTTCTCCCTTATCACACAATGGGACGTTACAAGTATGAGAATTTGGGTATTCCTTATCCTTTAGCTGATACACCGGCTTTATCTTCTGAACGGCTTAAGATGGCAGCCGGAATATTCCGTGAGATTTTAAAATGTAAAGTTGTTGTATGAGGAAAAATTGTCTGAACATATATTATCCTGTTTTTTCTTGACATTGACAGATTTTTTACAGGATGAATATATAATTAATATTAAAAACTCATATATCAATTTGTTAGGATGAACTCCTTTTAATATTTTTGCATAAACTGGATTATTAGCCAAATAATATTGTTGTTATGATAATGAATAATTGGTTCGAGTGTAAAGTGAAAACAGAAAAGACGCTCGAAGGAGGAATGACAAAGAAAGTAAGCGAAACATATCTTGTAGATGCACTGAACTTTACAGAGGCAGAAGCAAGGATTATAAAAGAAATATCGCCGTTTTGCAATGGCGAACTGACTGTTGCGGACATCAAGCGTGCCAAGTATAGCGAAATGTTCACTTCGGATGAAGAGAGCGCAGACAAGTGGTATAAAGTAAAATGCAACTTTATCACTCTCGATGAGAAGACACAGACAGAGAAGAAGTCGGCTGCACTGATGCTTGTTCAGGCCGGTAATTTGCGTGAGGCAGTGAAGCGTTTTGACGAAGGTATGCAAGGCTCAATGGTTGACTATGAGATAGCATTGGTGCAGGAAACTCCTTTGTTGGATGTATATCCTTACGATGCTTCGGATTCTGTCGAATACAATAAGGGGTAATCTTAATGGTTTGAGATTACATCTTGCATGAACAGATAAGAGATATAGAAGTAGGCAATCTTATTAAATTGGAATTTGGCGATGGTTGGTGAGAATCTGAAAACAGTGATGAAAGACTTGGGCGATGGGGTAAGACTTGTGGCTGTGTCTAAATATCATCCTGTTGAGGAACTGCAGGAAGCATACGATGCTGGGCAGAGAATTTTCGGAGAGAGTCAGGTTAAGGAACTGACAGCCAAGGAGAGTGTGCTTCCAAAGGACATTGAATGGCATTTTATCGGACACCTTCAGACAAACAAGGTGAAATATATAGCCCCTTTTGTCTCATTGATTCATGCCGTTGATACAGTCAGACTTCTGAGAGAAATAGACAGGCAAGGGGCGAAAGTTATGCGCAGAATTAGTTGCTTGTTGCAAGTGCATGTAGCTCAGGAGGAGACAAAATTCGGTTTTACACCGGATGAACTTTATGCCATGTTGGATGAAGGCGAGTGGCGGCAGATGGAGCATGTACAAATTGCCGGAATCATGTGTATGGCGACTAATACGGATGACAATGAACAGATAAGAAGGGAGTTTCATCTGGTGCGCAGGATTTTTGATGAGGTAAAAGAAACATATTTTGTGGGAGATAATGGTTTTTGTGAACTGTCGATGGGGATGAGTCATGATTATCTGATTGCAATGGAGGAGGGGAGTACCCTTATTCGTGTAGGAAGCAAGATATTCGGAGACAGAGACTATTCGCAGAAGCCGGGTGTTTCATAAATTTTATAGATAGCAGCTATGGACAGGAGAAAAGACATTGCGAGGGAAATTGCCAGAAGTTACATCGTGCTAAGCACTGATGCACTGGATGAATTGGCGAATATTCTTGTGCCTATGAAGTTTAAACGTGGAGAACTTGTCCTCAATGAGAATGATGTATGTGACTACATGTATTATGTTGAGAAAGGGCTTATAAGACAGTTCTGCCGGAAGGACGGTAAGGAGGTTACGGAGCATTTGTCGTATGAGGACAGTATGGTAATTAGTGTGGAGAGCTATTTCCGACGTGAACCGGCACGTCTTATGATACAGGCTCTTGAACCTTCTGTGCTATATGGTATTCCGTATGATGCCATTCAGGAGCTTACAAAGCAGTCGTATGAGTTCTGCCGTCTGATGTTTGCTATACTTGAACGCTCATTGATTATTTCTCAAAAAAAGGCTGATGCAGTTCGTTTTTACACGGCAAAAGAGCGTTATCTCTCTACGTTGCGAGAGTCTCCGGATATAATCCGACGTGCACCTTTGAAATGTGTGGCATCTTATCTGCAAATGACTCCGGAGACATTGAGCAGAGTCAGAAAAGCTACGAGTGATTCAGATAACTGAGATGTATTGTGTGAATCTGTTTTATGTGGATTCCTTGAAAATAAATCAAAATAAAAAAGGACAAGGTTCGGATGTACGGAACCTTGTCCTTTTTTACTTGAATTAGATATTATTACTTCTTTGCAGTGTCATGTTTTATTCTGATGACAGTGAAAGAATATCTTGGAAGTTCATAATCAAATTTGTCTGAGACTTCTATCGAAGAGACTGTAGGCTTCAGGTTGCGCTCATTGTAGTTTCCAGTTATCACTGTTTTTGAAGCTGCTTTCTGATAACCTTCTATAGAACCGAGGTTAATGTCAAGCTTGACAGAAGAAGGAAGACAATTGACGAGTTTTAATATGAGATCACCGGTCTTTTCATCTTTTACAACAGAAGAAGCCACACGCTTAAAAACTGCTTCATTGTTGTCCTCTACATTGAGGTCATTATAGATGTACTGTGAACCGGAGTTCTGTCCGCAAAGTTGCTGTATGTAATAATTAACCGTTGGCTTTACTTCTGTATTGTTGAAGTATATCAAATCCGGATTCCACTGTGTATGCTTTTCTTTGGCAAGCAACGGAGCGTATGAAGACATGACAACCACATCGCCGTTGCGTTCCAGGTTGGTAATGTGTACACCTTCTGCAAGAGCATTCTCGAGGTTGTTGCCTCTGGATGCATATTCACCAAGATAAACTTTGGTTGAATTGCGCTCGTATTTGTCGTAGAACTTCTGGTTGTTGATGAACCATCCCGGTGAATTGTAATAGTGTTCGTCAACTATCGGCAGTTTCTCTTCTTTGGCTATCTGCCAGCCGTATTCATAATCAGAACCTTCAAAGAACGGACCGACAGTTCCGACAACGGTGATTTCCGGATGTTTGGCTCTTATGCCGCGGCATAGATAATTGTATCGTTCTGTAAATACATCGCTGATGAGGTCTTCATTGCCAATTCCAAGATATTTGAGGTTGAATGGTTTCGGATGTCCGGCTTCAGCTCTCAATCGGGCGAGAGAAGAAGTCTTTGCATCACCGTTAGCCCATTCTATAAGGTCGAGAAGCTCTTGCAAGTATTCATCCATTTCATCCATTGGGATTCCGCCTTGCTGTCCGTCACCTCCACGAGAACTGTTCTGGCAAGGAACTCCGGCTGCAAGTACAGGCAGAGGTTCTGCGCCGATGTCTTCACAGAACTGAAAATATTCGTAGAATCCGAGTCCCATGCTCTGATGGTAGCCCCAGATATTGAAATTGCCTTTACGCTCGTGCAACGGACCTATTGTGTTCTTCCAATGATAGATATTGTCTATACCGTTGCCATGAGTAGCGCATCCTCCGGGGAAGCGTACAAAACGAGGATGGATGTCAGCCAGCAGTTGTGCAAGGTCTGCACGCATACCGTTGGTGCGTTTTTTGTATGTGTTCTGTGGAAAAAGGCTTACGAAGTCAATACCCACTTTACCTTCTGAGAGAGGTTCTATGCAGAGAGTGGCATTGTCTGCATCCGATTTTGCCGTGAGAGTTGTTTTGTATTGTTTCCATGCAGATGATGCGGAAAATGTAGATGTGGCAATTATTTCGGAACCGTTCTTGATGCTAACTCTGAGTTTCTGTCCGTTTTTGCTTAGTGAACGCAGGAACAGAGAAAGGATGTATTTCTCTCCTTTCTTTGTCACTATGCCGTCGAATCCGCCGTTGATTAGCTGTGCGCCGGTCTTAGTCGTGTTGAGCACAGAATAATGACTGTTGTTAGCATGGATAGGATTCTCTGTTTCTATAGTCCATTCACTGCCTTCTCCTTGGAGAGTCCATGATGTTTGGGAATTCCATTCACCTCGGTCGCTCTTGGAATACTCAAAATCTCTGTTCTGTATGAGTTCTGCATACAAACCACCATCAGCAGCGTAATTTATGTCTTCAAAGAATATACCTATTAAGTCTGAACTGATGGCTTTGGTGTCATTGAGGTTCACATTGAGCGATGCTTTCACCTCTTTCAATCCCTTGAACCTCCATTCGTCGTCTGCCATTCGTTCATTGTCGCGTTGTGCTCTGAATGCGGCAGCCTCCACATTGGTGATAAGTTTTTCCACTGTCTGCCATGCCACACGGTTCACTTCTCCTTCTCTTTCAATGCCGTTTACGATAGCCTGAGTGAGTTTGGACTTGTAGTTGTTTTCTGAAGTTTTCTCAGGAACACTCCACTGTTTGAAGTCTGAACTTTCTGTT
>JAGASY010000059.1 GCA_017621515.1 Bacteroidaceae bacterium | reverse complement strand
TTCCAGTACCATCCGTTCTGTTCTTATACATCAGGAATAGTACAGGATTTATGAAACACCCCATCACGGAAATACTCAATCCGTCCGGGTTCAAATCCCATATCTTCCATAGCCACATGTTTTAGATAGTCACGATATTCCGTACCTTGCATGTTTACACCTACAAGATTGTTGTATATCATTGGAATACTGATACCGTCATCACTTGACAGTATGACCTGACCATTTTGCCTTATCTCATCTTTCATACCTTATTTTTATTATGGGTTAATTACTTTCGGTTGCTCTTCAAGTGCTGCTCATAGTCAAAGGGTGACATGTCAGTCTTGCGTGGCTTGTCACGGAGAATGAATCTCAATATCAGAATGGGCCAAAAGAAAGGGATAGCCCATAACAGGATATTGTTCATACGTCTGTTCTTGCGTCGTGACGGACGATGGGAAGACAGGTGTCTTATCAGAAGGCAGACTGTCAGAAAAATTATCCAATCCATAAGTCTTGTTTTTATGCACTCATACGTGCGCTGATTTTACATATATTGTCTTTCATCAGTTGCATGATTTGGTCATGATAATGGGATATGCCGTTATGCTTTCCCCTGCATTGCACTATCTGCATTTTGGAGAGTGACACTTCTATGGTTTCCATGCGTATACCTTCAATGGTTGCGGAGAATATCAGAGAATTGTCCTTCTCATAGTATTTGTTGGCATAGACACAATGATGTAGCTCACTGCCTTCTTCCATAAACTCAACGACACTTTCAAGCACTCTTATCTTGATTGTTCCGTCCGTGAATACCAAACCGAAGAACTTGCCTTTCTTCTTCCGGTATTCCTCATCATGTGACTTTGCATCCATCACTTTCTTTTGATGATTCTCTTTATTGCGTTTCTCTACCAACTTGTCATGCGCTTCTTTCAGATTGGCAGGGCAGACATAATGGGCATTACGGATGTCTTTTCCTGCATGTCGGAGCATATCGATGTAGTCACACCATATCGAACCGTCCAAAATGGTATAGTTGTTCCGTATGCAAATCTTTACGGAATCCCAATATCTCATAAGTTTGTCGGGAGAATGGAGTGTATGGTATAACAGAGGTATTTGCCTTGACTTCAACAAGGTTTCATGCTTCGGATTGTTGAGTATTGCCATAAAAAGGTCGTATGGCTTCATTCCATGGAAACATCCGTTAAAGCCATTCCGTATTATCTCCTTTGTAAAGCGCTGCTTGGGATAGTAACAAGCAGGACTGATGTCATAGACATAGTGCTCTTGGTTTGTGCGTATCTCCATTTTGGATTCGGGAATCCATAAGTCATAATAGACAAATGAAAAGCCTCTCTTTCTTGCTACGGTCGTACTGACCCCATCGGGAGAAATCCACCTTTGCGCCACTTCAAAGATTGAGAAGTCAGCAGGCAATCCTACTTTTCTGACACATTGGACACTGAAATAGCGGATAACCTGGTACTGCTTACAGGTT
The DNA here is from genome assembly GCA_017621515.1 of Bacteroidaceae bacterium. GTDB lineage: Bacteria > Bacteroidota > Bacteroidia > Bacteroidales > Bacteroidaceae > RGIG8745. The sequence continues at coordinate 1,296 of JAGASY010000059.1, read as the reverse complement.
GTGATAATGGAAAAGTAATCTTTTTCCTTGTACACTCGTTTCCTGCCTACTACAAATTCAAGCCTCTTACCGCAATGTGGGCAGACAACACCCAAAAGAGTATCTGCCAATTCGCTACCTCCATTCCAAACATGTCCGCACTCCATGCAAGTAATGACATTCTTTGCATTTCTATGTGCCAAATGCTCAAAGCAATGTTCAAAGGCATACCTTTTCTGTATATCGGATAACTTGTGCATCTTTCGACTTAATCCGATAACTTCTTTCTGTATTTTGGTTTTCGCTTTCATAATCAATCGAATAATGTGGGTTGGGAAATGGTCTGTGTCACTTGCTTTGTCTTTTTGGGGCGTTTCATTGCCTCAATCTGCTCCTGCTGATAGCGGAGGATTGCAGCCTGTCTTGCTTCTGCCTTTTCATCGTCAGTAAGTTCCACCATATGGTTTACCACTACGTTGCAGTTGATTTTTGAACCTACGACAATATTATCCTCATCATAGTAGTGCATTGCCATCGAATAGATTTCATCATCGTTGAATCCGTTGCATCCGCTACGCTTGACCTCGTTCAGGATGTAGGTGATGCAGTTATCAATGTCCTTGTGCTCTTTGGCATAAGAAATAGCAAAGAGTTCATCAGTCCTTGCTCTCTCTTCTAGATAGGCTTGAATGGTAGCCTTGAAATTCGTTGTACCTTTCATATTCATTCAGTTTGATGTTCAACTTATCGTAATCAGTTTGTTTTCCCTACCATCAGGTGTTTCGGGCTGTACTGCTTTACTGATTTTGAGGCAACCAAAAGAAGGAATAGTGGAATAAGACAAGTTCGGCCAGGCAATTGACCGTTTACAGTCCATTGTCTGTAGTCGAATAAAATGTAACTTTTCGTTTACACCCTTCATGCTAAATTTGCCGAACAATCGGAAAGCGGACAGGCAAAATCTATTGAAAAGCAACTGAAAAGGAGAAATAACATGATAAAAAAGGTAAGATTAGGCTGTATTTCACAAATTAATATTAAATTTGCAGACGCAATCGACTGAGATATAAAGAATGTATGTCAGGCGATGGCCGAGCGGCTTAGGCAACGACCTGAAAAATCGTTTTAGGTGGGTTCGACTCCCATTCGCTCCACAAAGCTCGTCTTTGTTCTCCCTCACCACCAAGGAACATAATTGTTCTTTAGTGATGAGGGAGAATCGGTTATAATAGGTTCGGGTGGGCTGTCAGGCTGAGAACTTGCCGGGACAAGCATTGAAGAGCTGGCCTCTATCCGACAAGGATTCAGCATAGGACG
>JAGASY010000058.1 GCA_017621515.1 Bacteroidaceae bacterium | reverse complement strand
TTGTTAAAATTTATATATAAAAAATTTTGTTATGAGGAGTTCTTAGAGGTAATTTTATGGGGTTCTCAACTGACTTTCCCGTTGCTACCACACAACTGCAACCAATTATCTTAAACAATCTCTCAATGAAATCAAAACACACTTATATATTTCAAAAACACCATAAAAAGCTCTATTTTTCTGTTTTATTCGGTTTTTACAGTGATATTGCCTATCTTTGCACATATTATATAATAAAACAATGACTGTATCTGAACTTATCAACGAGGCAGAGAAAACGGCATTCTCTTTTGAGGTTCTGCCACCACTGAAAGGAACCGGCACAAGCGGTCTGTTCAAGACTATCGACACTCTCAAAGAGTTCGATCCGCAATACATCAATATAACCACTCACCGCAGTGAGTTTGTATATACCGAACAAGCAAACGGAACATTCGTGCGCCACAGTATGCGCCGACGTCCCGGTACGGTGGCAGTTGCTTCTGCTATCATGGAAAGATATGGAATCAAGACAGTACCGCACATCGTATGCAGCGGCAACACTCGCGAGGACATCGAATACATGTTGCTCGATTTGCAGTTTCTCGGCATTACGGATTTGCTCGTGCTGAGAGGCGACAAAGCGAAAGAGGAGGCTCACTTCAAGCCTGTGGAGGACGGATACAAACATGCCACAGACTTGATTGAGCAAATCAATCTGTATAATAGCGGAAAGTTCATAGACGGTTCTCCGATAAAAGTTCCGGGAAACAAGTTTTCATACGGAGTGGCAAGTTATCCGGAGAAACATGACGAGGCGCCGAACATGGAAGCAGACATTGCCGTGCTGAAAAGAAAGCAGGACATGGGCGCGGAGTATGCGGTGACACAGTTGTTCTACGACAATGAGAAATACTTCTCTTTTGTGAAAAGGGCATACAAGGCCGGTGTGACCATACCGATTATTCCGGGTATCAAGCCGCTGGCGAAAAAAAGCCAGATTACGGTGGTGCCGAAAACATTCCATCTCGACATTCCGCATGAACTGGCGACGGAAGCCATGAAATGCCAGACGGACGAGGAAGTGAAGCAGCTCGGCATAGAATGGTGTGTGACACAATGCAAGGAGCTCATTGCCAACGGTGTGCCTTCCATCCACTTCTATACGGTATCGGCTGTTGACAGCATCAGACAAGTGGCTGAAAGAATCTACTAAGCGTTCCGGCGCTATAAAAGCATATCTTTTTTTACGCACGAAGGATTCGGCACAGGGATTTTATGACATAAAAACAGCCGCCATTCTTCCTTCGGCAACCAAACAAAATATTTTGCATTGTGTTTTTCAATGACGTCATAGGACAGGAAAATGTGAAGCAGCGTCTCATCAATGAGACGAAAGAAGGCAAAGTGCCTCATGCACTCATGCTCTGCGGACCGGAAGGCTGCGGGGCAATGCCTATTGCCATTGCGTATGCACAGTATCTGCTATGTCAAGGCGAAAAGGAAGCGGGGAATGCCTGCGGACAATGCCGCTCATGCCTGATGATGAACAAGCTGCAACACCCGGATTTACACTTTGCTTTTCCGATATACAAGAAGTTCTCTTCCGGCAAGCCAACCTACTGCGATGACTTTTTGCGCGAGTGGAGAGGCATGGTGGAACAGTCGCCCTACTTCGGTATGGCAGAATGGATGAATGCCAGCGGAGCCGAGAATCAGCAGCTTGTCATCTATGCCGACGAGAGCGATGCCATAGCCAAAAAGCTGAGCTTGAAGTCGAGTCAAGGCGGATATAAGGTAATGATTATATGGTTACCGGAGAAGATGCACGAGGCCTGCGCAAACAAACTGCTTAAGCTTCTGGAAGAGCCTCCGGCACAAACAGTCTTTATTTTGGTGAGTGAGCATCCGGATCTTGTGTTGCAGACCATACGGAGCCGTACACAAATGATAGAAGTGCCACGACTCTCTGCTGCGGAAATAGAGCAGACACTCACTGAGAAGATGAACATTCTGCCGGCCGAAGCCGCACGGATAGCCCGCTCTGCCGGAGGAAATATGGCTGCCGCACTGAGAAATGTCACCGACGACTCGGAATCGCAACTGTATTTCGACCTGTTCGTAAGCCTCATGCGCTTGTCATACATGCGCAAAGTGAAAGAAATGAAGCAATGGAGCGAGAAAGTAGCCGGACTGGGACGAGAACGTCAGAAGAGCTTCCTGATATATTGCCAGCGGATGATACGCGAGAACTTCATCTATAACTTCCGCCGACAGTCGCAGCTCAATTACATGAACGAAAGAGAAGCCGAGTTCACTGTGAAATTCGCCCCTTTCATTAACGAGAACAACGTGATAGGCATCATGGAAGAGCTGTCGCTTGCACAGCGCGACATCGAACAGAACACCAATGCGAAGATTGTCTTCTTCGACTTTTCCCTGAAGATGATTGTGCTGATAAAGAACAGATAAAGAAACAAGGAAGGCGGACTCCGAAACAGGACTGCCGACCGACATTTAATCATATATTATATACCCGAAAGGAACAGAACAACATGAACGAATACAAATGTGGAAGCGGAGGCTGCGGACTCTGTACGGAAGGATGCAGCCGCCATACAAATAAGCTGAACTCCTACGACTGGCTTGCCGACCTGCCGGATAATGCGCAGGCATGTAACATCGTAGAAGTCCAGTTCAAACCTCCTCGCAAAGGTTATTTCATCAATTCCAACAACCTGACGCTCGAAAAAGGCGACATTGTTGCCGTGGAATCAAGTCCGGGACATGACATCGGAACTGTGACCATGACAGGAAGGCTTGTACCGCTGCAAATAAAAAAGGCAAACCTCAAGCCCGATGTGGAGCTGAAACGCATCTACCGAAAAGCAAAGCCGGTAGATATGGAAAAATTCGAGGAAGCTAAAGCCCGTGAACATGACACCATGATTGCTTCGCGCCAGATTGCCAAAGACCTCGGACTGAAGATGAAAATCGGAGACGTGGAGTATCAGGGCGACGGCAACAAGGCTATATTCTATTATATTGCAGACGAGAGAGTGGATTTCCGCCAGCTTATCAAGGTGCTTGCAGAGCGTTTCCGGGTGCGTATCGAAATGAAGCAGATTGGAGCAAGGCAGGAAGCGGGACGCATAGGAGGTATAGGTCCATGCGGAAGAGAACTGTGCTGCGCCACATGGATGACGAATTTCATCAGCGTATCGACAAGTGCCGCACGATTCCAAGATTTGTCACTTAATCCGCAGAAGCTTGCCGGACAATGCGCCAAACTAAAATGCTGCCTTAACTACGAGGTTGACCAATACGTGGAATCGCTGAAACGTCTGCCATCACGAGAAATCACGCTGCAAACGGAAGACAACGAGTTCTTCTTCTTCAAAGCAGACATTCTGGCTCACACCATCACCTACTCTACAGACAAGCATATACTTGCCAACGAGACGACAATCAGCGCACGAAGGGCATTTGAGATTATCACAATGAACCGCAACGGCAAAAAGCCGATTGCCTTGCTTGAGGAAGAGAAGAGTGTGGAAACCAAATCGCTTGACCTGCTTGAACAGGAAAATATCACACGATTCGACCGCAACAAGAAGAAAAAAAGGCGCAAGGAGAATGCCGAGAACAAAGACGGCGGTAAGGAAAGGAGTCAGCAGAATCAGCCTAACCGTCAGCACAACAAGCAGGAACGGCAAGCCCAGCCTAATCAGCAAGCGCAACCGAACCAGCAGAACGTGCAGAACAACAGGCGCAACAATGACAACCGCCGCCCAAGGAGAAACAATTCGCAGCGGAACAACGGCGGAAACAAGAATAACGAAAACAGGAATAACAACTGACGGGAAGCCACTGTAATGCGCTTCCGGGACGGTACAAACTTCTTTGTCAAAGTATAATATCGACAATGCAACTGAAGTCATTCATGTACAAAACAATGGGGCTGTCGGGCATATTGTTACTTACAATGTGTCAGGACAGTCCTTTTTTTCACCGGCATGTCAAGACAAACAGAGAGAAATGGTATGCAGACAGTCCTGCCGTATTCGAGCTTACGGAATGTACCGAAACTTATCAGGCAAATGTAGATGTGTGGATTCGCGCTACATCCGAATATAAATATAAAACTCTTGCCCTTGTCGCCACAGCCGAGTGTGACGAACAGACTATATGGACAGACACTCTGTCTATTCTTTTATATAACGACAAGGGGAAAAGTACTGGTATAGGTTTCCCTTTTACGGAATATCATGCCGAAGCGAAACCGCTGCCGCTCCAAAAGGGCGAGAACTACAAAATACGCATCAGACACATCATGCGCGACAATCCTGTCAGAGGTGTCACTGACTGCGGAATAAGACTATCGAAATGAGAAGTTGCTTAATGTTTCTTTTAAGAAACTTCTAAATTTTTTCTTCTGCCTGCTATCTCTTCTTCAGATTTCTTTCGGCATCCATTCTTAAAAAGACGAACAGCAGAATGGTAAATCCCCACAACGAAGAGCCTCCATAACTGAAGAACGGAAGTGGAATACCAATGACGGGAGTCAGCCCAAGTACCATGCCTACATTGACGAAGAGGTGGAACAGGAATATACTTGCCACAGAATAGCCATAGACGCGTCCCAAAGTGTCCGGCTGACGCTCTGCAACAAATATCAACCGCCAGATAAACAGGAGATAAACCAAAAGCACAGCCGACGAGCCGATAAATCCTTCTTCCTCACCCACCGTACAGAAGATAAAATCTGTATCTTGCTCAGGGACATATTTCAATTTGGTTTGTGTACCGTTCAAGAAACCTTTCCCTTCAAAACCTCCGGAACCAATGGCTATCTTCGCCTGATTCACATTATAGCCCGCACCACGTATGTCTTCCTTCATTCCTAACAACACTTCTATACGGACGCGCTGATGGTCATCGAGCGCATCGAACATGCTGTGACACATATAGAAGAAGCTTGTAGAAGCAATGGCAAACAGAGTTATCAGAAGATACGTGTAAAGACGAGTATATACGGCAAGCCCTATAAGGTAAAGTATAATGGCGACATTGACTGCCAACATCACATAACAGACATTGAAAGGTATCACGTATGCAGAAAAAAGATAAGCCACTAATGTAACCCCCACACCTCCAAAAAACATTATTTTGACTGCAAGAGCATTGCGACAGAAGACAAAGGTCATGCCAATGGTGAAGAGCATCGCCAGCAAGAGAACTGTAAATTCTCCGATAGACACAGGCATATCACTGATAAAATCGTCACAGAAACGCAATCCCACCACAAAATAGACCACAGCGGCAAACGCAGAGAAGAGAAACGCGCCAGTCATTCCTTCTCTGTACAGCACAAGAAAGAATGCCAAATACACAAGTGCGGTTCCAGTTTCCTTTTGGCACACGATGAGCACCATCGGCAGAAGAACAAGTCCTACCACACGCGCAAAATCTTTCAAGTTATGGATATTAAAACCGTAACGGTCCATATACTTACCAATGGCAAGAGCCACGGCAAACTTGGCAAACTCCGCCGGCTGTATCTTCATGAACGAACCGATAGGAAGCCATGAACGGGAGCCTTTCGTCTCCGGCGCAATGACGATAGTCACAAGAAGCACTCCTATCATCACTATATATATATAATAGGAAGTAGAATCGAAAAAGCGTTTTTCAATCAGCAGCAACACACAGGCAAGGCACACGGAAGTTCCCACCCAAAGAAGTTGTTTTCCGGAATTACAGTCAAGGCTGAACACATCGGGATTGCTGAAATCATAACTTGCTCCGCACACAGAGAACCATCCCCATGTAACCAGAATAAGATATAGACCGACAGTCCACCAGTCAAGAGACCTCACCACACCTTTACGTCCTTCGCTTTGCATTTTAACCAGATTATTTGTTTCTATAAATTATAATCACACTTCCAAATCGCTCATTCCGAATCGGAACTGTCGTCTGTAGCCGTTTTCTTCTCTTCGCGATTCTTGTTGACAAGTACAGGACGCACTTCACTCGACAATCCGTAAGAGACATGCTTGTGCTGAAACTCCTCAGCCTTTCTCTCGCTCTCAGGTGAAAGACCTCCATTGATATACTGCTCCATCATCAATGCACCGAGCGGAACTCCATAGTTGGCTCCCCATCCTCCGTTCTCCACATACACGGCAATGGCAATCTTAGGGTCGTTCATCGGAGCAAATCCCATGAAGGCAGAGTGGTCCTTTCCGTGAGGATTCTGCGCTGTACCGGTCTTTCCACAAACCTCATACATGGAGTTATCGGCAGCCCGGCACGTACCTCCGGTCACAGCTTTCCGCATTCCTCCGACAATATATTCATAATACTTTGAATCAACCATCGTCTTATGCTTCTCCAAAAGACTGTCTGCAAGCTGTGCTCCCTCGACATGTTTCACGACATGAGGGGTAATGTAATAACCTCGATTGGCAATTGTGGCTCCGAGATTGGCAATCTGCAAAGGAGTAAGCAATACTTCGCCCTGTCCGATGGAAATGCTGACCACCGTCAGTCCAGACCAGCTTCCCCGATAAGCCTTGTCATAATACTGCGCGTTGGGAATCATCCCCCGCGCCTCACTCGGCAAGTCTATGCCAAGCTTATATCCAAAACCCATAGACACCATATAGTCCTTCCAGCGAGTCATGGCATCTTGTACAGAAGGATACTTTTTGCGGTTTCCGAACATATAATACAGTCCCCAGCAAAAATAGCCGTTGCACGATGTGGCTATGGCAGGCTGTAAAGGAAGCGGTGCTGCATGTCCGTGGCATCCCACCTTCAGACGTCCGAACCTGAATCCGTGAGAACAAGGATAAGCCGTAGAAGCGGTGATGATGCCTTCCTGCAAGAAAGTCAGAGCCTGAGAAGTCTTAAAAGTAGAACCGGGAGGATAAGTACCGAGCACCGCACGGTTAATCATGGGTTTAAGCGGATCGCGCCCCATCCTCGCCATCATCTTCCCTCGCTGCTTGCCTTCCATCAGACGCGGGTCGTATGTTGGAGCAGAAACCATACAAAGCACTTCTCCTGTCTTCGGTTCTATAGCCACAATACTGCCTTTCTTGCCCTCCATCAGTCTTTCACCAAGCTTCTGAAGTTCAAGGTCTATACTCAATGTAACATCCTTTCCCGGAACCGGTCTCCGGTCTTTCTCTCCATTTTTATAATGTCCCTGTATTCGCCCTCTGGCATCACGAAGAAGCACCTCTACACCTTTCTCTCCACGAAGATATTTTTCGTATGAGCGTTCAACACCTTGCTTACCGATATAATCGCCCGATTGATAGTATTCATCCGACTCTATATCTGCCGGAGACACCTCGGCCACATCACCAAGCACATGTGCCGCATGGGAATATCTGTAACGGCGGATGGCTCTTTCACGCACATAGAAACCACGAAATCGGAACAGTTTCTCCTGAAAGACAGAAAATTCTTCAGCAGGAATCTGTCCGAGAAACAATTGTTGAGTATATGTAGAATACCCCGGGTTCTTGTTCCGGTCCTTGATGACAGACATACGATTGTCAAATTCTTCCTTTGTCATACCAAGAGTTCGGCATAAGTCAAGGGTATCAAGTCCGGACACCTCTCGCATAACCACCATGATGTCGTATGCAGGCTGATTATACACAAGAAGAGTTCCGTTGCGGTCATAAATTCCGCCGCGAGAAGGATAAAGCACCTTGTTCAGGAAAGCATTGCTGTCGGCATACGTCTTATAGTCTTCGCTCATAAGCTGAAGAAAAGCAAGACGTATGATATAAGTGACAACGATTATCAAAGCAATGCCACCAATGACGAACTTCCGGCTTTCAAGAATATGATCTTTCATCTTTATTTGTCTTGAACTACATCAAAATGAACACAACTATACGCACATTCCTACATCAGAAAGACACATCATCTGATTCTTCTTCTTGTCAGTAGCTCCACAAAAAGAATGATAACAGCCGACAACACACTGCCTCCAAATACCGCAACAAGAGTAAGCAACCAGTCGGAAAGAGAAAAAGCGTCGAGAAAATAGAACGCTGAATGAAGCACAAACATAGCTATCAATATATATGAGAAAAAGCGACCCGGCCCCATATTCGCCAACGTCGGTTCAAATTCGTCAGGAGCGTCACGAGGTATGAAAAGCTGCAAAAGGGAAGGCTGAATCATCGCCAGCAACGTACAGGAAGCGGCTCCAATACCGGAAGTATTTGTAAACATGTCGAACAGAACACCTGTCACGAATCCCCAAAGAAGGAGACTGATGCGTGAAGTGCCAGACCGGAAACAAGTCAGCATATAACCGATTATGAGCGGAGTGGCATAGCCCAAAAGATGCAGATGATTGAGTATAAGCACCTGCACAACCAACAGAATAATCAGTCTGAACAAACGAAATATAAAGGAATTACTCATTACCTGATTCTTTATGCATTAGTCATTCACCGGATGAAAGAAAAAAAATAGATTCTTATTGTTCAAGAGAGAAATCAATTCATCATCAACGAATCGGCCTTATACTCAAGTTCCCTGCGCTCCGGCTTCGAATAGTTTGTGATGACACTGACATTACGCAATGTCTTGAAGTCGGTAAACAGATGCACACGCAGCATATATGACATGCCGTCTGCCGAGTCACCGAAATCAGCCACACGACCGATAGGTATGCCCGGAGGGAATATGTCCGAAAAACCATTGGTCTCCACCATCTCCCCACGCTTTACTTTCGCATGGCGCGGAACACCCGCCACGTATGAAATATCAACAGCTCCGCGCCTCCATTGCATAGTACCGAAATGCTCTGAGCCGCGAAGACGACAGCTGACTTTGGAACTAAGATTCAACAGTGGTATGACCACAGAATAATGAGCGGAAGTCAGATAGACCACACCGACCACACCACGTGAGCAAACGACTCCCATCTCGGGACGTATGCCGTCGGCTTCGCCCTTGTCTATGGTAATCAGATTATTGTTGCGATGAAGAGTAGCATTGACCACATGCGCACTGACAAATTTGTATTCGGGCGGTACAATACGGCTTATATCCGCACTGTCCGTGCCCATATCCAAAAGTTTGCCCTCCAAAGCCCCCACTCTCTTGCGCAGCTCTTCGTTGTCCGCTTCAAGCTGACAGTTCACTGTCTGCAAGTCAAGATAAGAGGCAACACTACTCGTAAACGAATAGACACTGCCCACCACAGTATTGGCTGTGGTGAGATATGCACTTTCCTGATACCCTCCGGCATGAAACAATGTCACAAGGCTGATTGTCTCCAAGACAAGAAATACCAACCAATATAAATACTTACGGAGAAAATCTATAAGACTACGCATAAAAAAACAAGGAATGGAACGTGGGCTATATGCCTCTAATGCAAACAAACAATGTATATTACAACCAAGGAATACGCAACGGAACCTATACTATAGATGTACTATGGAGAAAGGCAGAACATGAGAGCCTCATATCCGAACCATTTTCCATAGTACATCATCTACATGGTTGTCCATGCGTATAAACTATCTCATCAGGAAGGTGAAATTATGTACATTCTTCAATGCCACCCCTGTTCCCTTTGCCACACTGTGGAGCGGGTCTTCGGCGATATGGAAAGGAATCTTTATCTTGTTGGTAAGACGCTGATCCAATCCGCGCAACAACGCACCGCCACCTGTCAGCCATATACCATTCTTCACAATATCGGCATACAACTCAGGCGGAGTGTTCTGAAGAGCATTAAGCACCGCAGTCTCTATGCGCGCGATAGACTTGTCGATGCAATGAGCAATCTCCTGATAGCAGACAGGAATCTCCATCGGAAGCGAAGTGATACGGTTAGGACCGTGTACGACATAATCTTCAGGAGCATTCTCCGCCAAATCAGTCAGGGCAGAACCCACATTTATCTTGATACGTTCAGCCATACGTTCACTGACAAGCACATTGTGCTGACGACTCATGTACTCACGAATGTCAGCCGTCAAGTCGTCACCTGCCACACGGATGGAGTTGTTCGTGACGATTCCGCCGAGTGAGATTACAGCAATCTCAGTCGAACCACCGCCTATGTCAACCACCATACAGCCCTCCGGAGCCTCCACGTCAAGCCCGATACCTATTGCAGCAGCCATCGGCTCAAAAAGAAGATACACATCTCTTCCTCCCGAATGCTCAGCACTGTCACGGACAGCACGCAATTCGACCTCGGTAGAACCGGAAGGCACACCGATGACCATACGGAGCGAAGGTGTGAACAAATGGTGTCCCGAGTTGACCATCTTTATCAATCCGCGCATCATCTGCTCACAAGCGTCGAAATCGGCTATCACACCATCGCGCAGAGGACGACATGTCCTGATGTTGTCGTGCGTCTTTTCATACATCATCTTGGCTTTCCGACCAACAGCCATCATCTTATTGGTCTTCTTGTCAAGCGCAACGACCGAAGGTTCGTCAACCACAATCTTCCCATTACAAGTGATGATTGTATTGGCTGTACCTAAGTCCATTGCAATATCTTGGGTCAATGAAAAAAATCCCATAATTATTTCTTTACTTTTTGGAACACGGCGCATCAGACCTGAAAAGCGGGGGAAAACAAAACCGAGACAGCAACCTGCAAATGCAATGCCCATGCCCATTCTTTCCACACTCCGACAACAGAGAAATCCTTATTCAGAGACCCGACCGCCCGTATTCAACACTATCTGTCCTTATTTCTGAAAATACGCATGGATTGCAGTGTCGTAATGAGAACTTACACCGAAGGCTTTCATTGCAAACCATTTGCGCTGTTCTTTCGTAGTCTCAGCACCCTGCTTCTTGACAATCTCAAGCAGCGGAGCATATTCTGCCTTGCTTGGCACAATGACTACATCGTTGAAGTTCTTCGCACCGGCACGTATGAGCGAGATTCCGCCTATGTCAATTTTCTCTATAATAGCAGCCTCATCATTCGTATTGGCTACAGTCTCCTCGAAAGGATAGAGGTCAACCACAACAAGGTCAATCTCAGGAATCTCATATTTAGCCATCTCGGCACGGTCGCCTTCAAGTTCGCGACGTCCGAGAATACCTCCGAACACCTTCGGGTGGAGTGTCTTCACACGTCCGCCCAAAATAGAAGGATATGTAGTAAGCTCCTCGACTTTGCGACATTCATAACCGAGGCTCTCTATAAAGCTCTGTGTACCACCAGTTGAAAGAAACTCCACACCATTCTTATGAAGCTCTGCCAACAACTCATTCAACCCATCCTTGTGATAGACTGACACTAACGCAGTCTTGATTTTCTTAGTTTCCGCCATAGTTTTTCTCTTGTGTATCATTAATACTTCATTGCTTCATCCTAAAAGCCAAATCTTCATTTTGAAGTTGCAAAGTTAGTCAATTAAAACGACACAACTTCCATAAAGTCAGTTTTTTTCACCATAATAAATCCAAGTTTTTTTCAATGGCAGAACCATCGGTTTTATTCCACAAACAAAATCCCTGTTTTTCCGAGCATTTATTTGGGAAACATGCTATCCAAATATTGCCAAAATTCGCCTATATAGCCACACTATAATTTAAACAATGAAAGAATCCGCATCCTCAATTTCGACTAAAAAGTTACATGGAATAAAGAACTGCGAAATTATATAGCTAAATATAATTTGAACCGAACAATTAAGGAATATGACTATAAATATCGCTGATTACCGAGGTATGCCTCGACAGATTTGTAAATAAAACGAAAATATTCTTACTTGCTATCGATAGTCTCAAAAAAACACTAAATTTACCACCGATAAAGAAGATCACCAACCGAGTGAATGACGTCATCGGATTCGGTGAACGTATATCGCCGGATATGCATAAATTATAAGGTATGAAATTTAAGGTACGTATAAAGCATTTAGAAATAAAAAAATGCCAAGGAAAAAGATTTATTGTTTCTAACATAAAAGAAAACGATAAATGTTGTAATTACAATTTATTATGGTCATCTACTTTTAAAATTCTAAATTTGTCTTTATTCTTGTTTGGGAAAAAAGAGATCGTTGAAACAAAATATTTCATTTATATTCATGTTTGGAGAACGTTGTACTACTATCGTAACTAATAGAAATACTATTAATATAAGAATAGTATAAACTACAAAACAAGGCTATGCTCGTTGTGGAGAGTGTAAGGACTTGCAAGAGTTTACTGAAGTTTATGAACATACCCCACAAAGGAACATAGGAAATCTCGATTGCATTTCTACAAATGCCAAAAGAGCGCAAATTTATCGCAAGGGACGAGTTTTCAAAAGAGCACAAATAACAACAAATAGAAAGTAAACACCATGTTTTACTATCTTTTTGTCACTTCAAAATTTTAACATTCTATTTACGAAAAAACGCGATTTTTCGGGCTTTTTTCGAGCGAGAGGAAGTTTTGTTGAAAAATGCGCTTATTTTTGAAATCTCTGAAAGCAACTTTCAAATGTGAAATAGTGTTTCATTTTAGAGCGATTTGTTTACATTTATTTATTCCCGGCGAAGAGTGGCTGAAAAAAAGTACTAAGTTTTCAAATTTTCAGCGCACTGTTTTTTCAGCCGTGGCGCACTGTAATTTTATCCGCAGCGCGCTGCAATTTTAATTGCTTAGTAGATTGGAGAAATTTTCAGCGCACTGTATCTGAAAAAACTCTTGGAATCGGGGAAAAAGACACCGCTTACAAAATTTTCTGTTAATGAATGTAAAAATCCCTGTTTGTCTGAAAATGCATACAAAAACAGGCTGCGAAAATAAAAATTGACATAAATCAAATATTTCAAAAGCTAACATACAGTAAATCAAGCATTTACTATTTTAATCAGAAGTATTGATTTTTAAGGTAAAACTAATGCCTTTTTGGAAAGCGCTATCTTATTAATTTACAACACATTAGCAGAACGGACGCTTTTTATCAGAATGTGAACAAATGTTTCAAATGTTAATTTTTCGTCATGAATCAAAATCAAAGTGTCAGATTTCCGAGAATGGCAAAAGGAGTAGTTTAGTGACATGACTAAAGATCATATTTGGCAAATTCATCAGTAACACTTTGCAAAATATATCTGACGAAGTACAGACTCAAATAGACTGTATAACCATTCAAAATAGAAAAGCTTTAGATAAAAAAGAAAAACCAACAGACAGGCTTCTTATATAAAGAATAAGCACGATGAGATAACCTTAGAAATATTATAATGGAAGAAAGCTATATCATTCTTTGTTCAACAGAGCCATTACTTCATCTTTCAACTTCGGTAAATGATTGATAACCATACTCCAAAGAATATCTACCGACAAACTATCATATCCATGAATAATATAATTTCTGGCATCTACAATTTTGCGTGAATTAGTGATAGCAATATTCTTATCTACCTTCAAAATTCGGTTCATCGCTTCACCTACAATTTCAATGTTTCGCTCTATAGCACGTCTAAGGCATAAATTACTATAAAAGTCCTCAAAAAACTTAGGTTTGTCACCAAAGAAGCTTTCTATTTCTTCAATGGCAGTAAAAATATCCAACAAGTATTTCTTTATCGATTCATCCATATATCAGTGCTTTTGTTGCATCCACATTCTTTTTCAAATATGGATTTTTTATAGTCTGTTCTTCTAATAAATCAACTTCTCTGCCAAATAAATCTTCTAACGAGTATTTAAAATCAAAGTAATTATCGAAATAGTCATTTACTTCCGCTTTGTTGAAAGAAACAACCAAATCCACGTCACTATCATCATTGAAACGATTAGTAAGAATAGAGCCAAACACAAATAATTTGCTTACCTTATGTTTTTCACACAAAGCAACAATCTTCTTCATATTGTTTTCTATCAGCTTCATAAAAGATTCACTTGTAATGCAAAGATAACCAAAATACAACAGTATGATGTTCTTTCCAAAAACTTTTTTTCAGCATTCTTTATAAAACAAACTACTAATAGTGTTTTTATTTCATTTCTTTAAGTTGGCAACGTAAAATTGAAGTTAAGATCTGAGAATTTATATAGTCGTCCCAATATAAACACTCAAACAAAATGGGGAAATATTTAAAGCGAGAAAAAAGAAAAGCCAATCGAAAAACTCGACTGGCTTTTTATGCATAATTAAAAAATGTGTGATAACACTATCATCATACGCTGATACAATCAGGCAAGAAGCCTCTTGACACATGCCGATATAGCTCTTCCTTCAGCAAGTCCGGCAAGCTTCTTTGTAGCAACTCCCATGACTTTGCCCATCTCCTGTGGAGAAGAAGCTCCAACTTCCGCTATAATCTCTTTTATCTTGGCTTCAAGCTCTGCCGGCTCAAGCTGCTTCGGAAGATACTCCTCTATTACATGGACTTGCGCCAGTTCTGCCTCAGCAAGGTCTTCGCGTCCTTGTCCTTTAAAAATCTCAGCAGACTCACGTCCCTGCTTAGCCAGCTTCTGAAGAATCTTAAGAGCTGCATCATCCGTCAATTCATCATTAGCACCGGGAGCGGTCTTTGCTTCCAAGAAAAATTTCTTCACATTACGAAGAGTGTCACGACGTACAGCGTCCTTAGCTTTCATCGCTACAACAATGTCTTTGCTTATCTGTTCAAACAGTTCCATAATTATTTCTTATTATAATTTACTTATTCAGATTTACACATTCTATCATTCACACAAAGAGACTGTCCGGAAAGGATTGCCTCTCTAAAATTACAAGACTTAGAATGTAATGACAGAGGCTGCACCCACATTCGCCGCACCGCTTTCATGTGAACGGACAGAGAACTGTTTCAATGTATCTTTGGTACGTTTGTATGTAGGAGAAGTCTCAACCATACTTATTATGTCATCATTATCAAGGTCTTCGTCAGTAAAAATGTAACTATAAGTAGGACGACGTATATAATTTCCCTTCTTGTCCGGACCGTAAATCTGACTTCTGCGTATGGCTTTCCTTGTCATTTCCTCGTCTTCTTCCTCCTTACGCTTCTGAGCTTCTGCATCGCGCTTGATAAGACGCTCGTCCATTTCGGCAGAATCAATGTCTTCAACTCCGAATCCGGTAGCAAGAATAGTTACCTTCACTTGGTCTTTCAGTTCCGGGTCAACAGACAAGCCCCATTTTGTTTCCACATCCTGAGTCTTTATCTTCTCCATGAACTCATGGACTTCATTCATTTCGTCCATCATGAGTGTGGCATCGCCTTCATCTACACAGAACGAAATACGAAGCAGTATTTTCTTTGAACGATATATGTCATTGTTATTCAGGAGAGGAGAGTTCAAAGCGTCATTTATCGCTTTCGTCACGCGTCCTTCACCAGAGCCGTAGCCGGAACTCATGATTGCCACACCTCCATCCTTTAGGACTGTGCTGACATCATTGAAGTCGAGATTAATAATACCGTGCATCGTTATAATCTCGGCAATACTCCTTGCGGCATTGCAAAGGGTGTCGTCTGCCTTGGCAAAAGCATTTATCACTGTATAATCTTGATAAATCTCACGCAGACGCTCATTATTTATTACAAGCAGTGCATCGACGTTCTTACTTATCTCCTCTACACCGTCAAGAGCTTGGTCTATCTTTCTGTTGCCTTCCCAGCGGAACGGTATTGTAACAATGCCTACGGTGAGTATTCCCATATCTTTTGCTGTCTTTGCAATAAGCGGAGCGGCTCCTGTACCGGTTCCACCTCCCATGCCGGCTGTAATAAATACCATCTTGGTTCCGTCGTTCAGCATCTTGCGTACATCGTCAATGGATTCTTCCGTAGCCTTGCGTGCACGTTCCGGACGGTTTCCTGCACCAAGTCCTTCTGTGCCAAGCTGTAGCTTGACAGGTACAGGAGAATCCTGCAATGCTTTGTTATCAGTGTTGCAAACCACAAAGGTCACATCATGTATGCCTTCGTTATACATGTGATTAACCGCATTGCTTCCTCCACCACCGACACCAATCACTTTGATTATGCTTGTCGTACCTTTCTGGAAGTTAAAAACATCTATATTATCATTCAGTTCTGACATATATCTAACCTTTCTATTATTCGTTCTTCATCCAAAATGTTATCTATCACTGTTCGTTGACAAGATCACCCATGACACGAGTAAACCGTCCCCACAGACTGTTGTCTTTCTTTACCTTCGCAAGTTTTTCGGCAAGTTCATCGACATGCTGCTTAAGAATCTCGGCAAGTTCTGCCGCCTCTTTCAGACTTTGTTTGTATTTGTCCTTGCCATTAAGAGCTGTCACACATTCTTCGTACTCGCTACCCAGAACATCAAGCGCCATATTGATAAGTTCATCCACCTGTGTCCTTGTCTTCTTGTCCTTGCCTTTCTCCTCAAGTTCCTTCTCGGCATTCTGCACCTTATTTATATTCGTGCGTATAAGTGCCTTTATACCATCGAACTTCTGTGCTGTTTCAGCTTCCCGGCGCGCAGTTTCCTCTTGTTCTTTACGTATCTGCTCTCTTCGATCTTCATCAGGCTCTGCCGGCTTCACCACATCATCGACCGCATCACCGCCACAAGAGACTTCCCCTGACAAGAGCAAAGAAATCAATGTATTATTCATGCCGGTATCAAACTTATGGTTGGCAAGTGAAGGAACCTTCAAGATTGGCTGGTTTACAGTCTTTGCAATACGGACTTTATCAACCTTTATATCAGACAAGAATGCCTTGTCGATATTCCTCATGTTGGAACCGCCACCCGTAAGAATTATACCTGCAAGAAGCTTGTCACCGTAGTTGGAATTAACGATTTGTTTTCTGACATTCGCAATGATTTCATTTATTCGCGCCTCAACAATTAACTGAATCTTGGAAATCTCGATTGACCTGCCGTCAGAAGTTGCATACACTCTTGTTTCCAGTTCTTCATTTATGTCATCTTCTTCAATATATGCAGCACCATACTTCAGCTTCACTTCTTCAGCTTCAGCCTCATCAAGCTGTAAAGTAGCAAGATCCTGAGTAATATTATTCGAACCTAACGGAATTGTAGCAAGATGACGAATGATATTATTCTTATATACAACTACAGTGGTTGTACCGGCACCTAAATCCACCAGCACACATCCGGAACGTTTCTCGGCATCTGTCAATACATTATTTGCCAACAGACAAGGAGAAAGCATAAAATCATCGGCAATGGATACGTTTGTATTTGCAAAACATGTACGGATGTTATTCCTAAGTTTAGTGCGGGAAATGACATTGAGATATTCGCCTTCAATATTCGTACCCATAACACCGACAGGGTCTGTAATTACATTCTGATCCACCACATATTCCTGCGGATAATTCTCAAGCACCTCACAATCCGCATAAGGAATCTCGTAGCTTTCATCGTGTATTGAATCAATCACTTCATTTGTAATATAGCTTTGAGTAAGCAAATTACGCTTGACAACACACTTATAAGAACGTACTGACTGTCCGCCTATACCAATATATGCACGTGTTATTTTTGTTTTTAAATCATTCTCAAGCCTCTCTATTATATTGTTGACACACTGAGTGGTCTTCTCTATATTATAAACTATACCACGCTTTACACATGCAGTGGTCTTTTCTTCGGCATAAGCAAGAATTTGCATTGTGCCATCTTTCTTTTTACCTGCAATACCAGAAATCTTGGAAGAGCCAAGCTCTATTGCAACAATAAAATCTTTGTCTGTAGGTGCCATATATCTAATTCTTTTGTTTTGTACAAATTATCTGATTATTATACTCAAGATTTATCTTGTCATATTTATTCCATCCAACCTTACTCATCGCTTTTTCATAAAAGATTTTCAAACGACGAAGTTTCTTTTCAAAGCCATCCATATCTCCAAGATAGACAATATGATTTCCCACTCTCGGAACCAGCTCCACCACTCGTTTGTCGCCCTGACGTGCTGAAACATGAATCTGTTCTATCTGATTATTCCAAAAAGAATCCTCCTGCATAAAAATCCCTAATGGGAGCAATTTGTTCACAGCATAATCAGGAGAAAAGTTTCCTGTTGCAACAATCATATTTGTCGCATAATTCGTATTTGGAATAATTCTCCCTGTACTGTCGATAAAATATCCAGTAGCATTATCAGGCAATATATAGATTACAGGAGTACGTTGCACTATGTTGATGCAAAGTTTCCCTTTTGCTGATTTATAGCAGTCAACACTTTCTATAAACTCATTCTTCTGAAGTTCTCCCTCAATACCACGGGTATCCACATCCTTCATCAACAGACCCTTAGGATAAAGTTTTGCAGATTTCAACATTTCCTCCACCTTAACCTTATCAACAAACTTGGCATAAGGAGTCTCCTTGATATTGAGTACAATATCAGTACATAATTCTTCTGGATCCGCCTTTGACATAAAAGCCATAGCATAAACCACATAAGCGGCAACTCCTAAAAAAAGAATTACAAAGAAAGAGAATTTAAAAATCTTCATCAATTTCATATATTACTGTATATGACTGCTAGAAAAAAACAGTGTCCTTACTATTGTATAAAACAGCATCAACAACAAGGCTATTTATCCTTCAATATTTCAGTGATCTGCGGTACATAAGCCTCTATATCTCCAGCACCAAGCAACATCAACACATCGAAATGCCCTTTACTTACACAATCAGGAATATCTTCTTTGTGTATAAGATGACGCTCCATTCCAGTACGCAACCCATTATATATCAATTCACTCGTTACACCTTCTATGGGTTCTTCACGAGCCGGATAAATATCACAAATAAAAACTTCATCCAACAACGACAAGCTTTCTGCAAATTCCGGATAAAAATCACGTGTACGAGTATAAAGGTGTGGTTGAAATATTGCAGCAATCTTCTTGTCACTATAAAGTTCACGTACTGACTTCACACTCTGTCGGATTTCATCCGGATGATGTGCATAATCACTAATGAATACGACCTTGTCATTTTTAATTTTGAAATCGAAACGACGTTCTACTCCTTTGAAACTTGCCATACCAGCTTTCAGTTCATCTTCCGTAACACCATTGAGAACCGCCAAAGCCATTGCCGCAATGCCATTCTCTATATTGATGCTAACCGGTACACCAAGCTGCACATCTTTTACGACTCCATTAGGATGCACAAAATCAAAGAAGATTTCTCCACCTCCGATACGGATATTTTCTGCATGGAAGTCTCCTTCATCACGAGAGTATTCATACACTTCAACACCGGGATGAACATCGACCTTCATTTCCAAACCCTTGTGTATAATCAACGCGCCTCCCGGCTGAATGAGAGTTGTATATTTACGAAAACTTTCAAGGTATTCCTCCTTCGTGCCATAAATGTCAAGATGATCCGGGTCTGTAGCTGTTATCACACTCATGTATGGGTTAAGCCAATGAAATGAACGATCAAACTCATCCGCTTCTATTACCACATAATCGCTTTTATCAGAAATTATATAGTTCGTTCCATAATTTTTTGTTATACCACCGAGAAAAGCATGACAATCCACATGTGATTGGTGTAACAAGTGTGCAGTCATAGATGATGTCGTTGTTTTACCATGTGTACCTGCCACACATAACCCCTTATGTGTACCCGTCAGAAGCCCCAATACTTGAGCGCGCTTCTGAACAGAAAATCCATTCTCTCGAAAGAAGTTCAGTTCCTTATGTTCATCCGGTATTGCCGGAGTATATACCACAAGTGTTGTTTCCTTATCTTTAAATACATCTGGTATAAGTTCAACGGAGTCTTCAAAATGAATATCCGCACCTTCTTCTATCAGACGATGTGTAAGTTCACTCGGAGTCTTATCATATCCACCCACATGATAACCCTTAACAAGAAAATAACGAAGAATAGCACTCATGCCTATTCCTCCCGCTCCGACAAAATATACAGATTTTATATTCTCACTCATGATATCTTTGTTATATTTCATCATCAAATCTCTCAATATTTCTTACTTGCATGCAAAGCAAGCTTATAAACCTCTTGTGCTATTACATCAGCCGAATTAGGAATTGCTAATTTTCCGGCATTAGCACCAAGAGAAGCCAACACGGTCTTATCAGCCACCGTTTCAATAGAAAGCCGTATAAGTTTCTCAACTGCCTCACAATCCTTTACAAATAATGCTGCACCTTTATTAGAAAGGGCAAGTGCATTTTTTGTCTGATGATCCTCTGCCACATTTGGTGAAGGCACCAATATAGAAGGTTTATTCAACAAACAAAGTTCCGATATAGAACTTGCCCCGGCACGGGAAATCACAAGATCAGCGGCTGTATATGCTTTGTCCATGTCCGATATAAAATCCGTTACATGAAGATTTGGAACTTCACGTTCTTTAGCAAGACGTTCTTTGATTTCCTTGCTATAATATTTCCCTGTCTGCCAAATGAACTGAACATTAGAGTTACGAATCTCATCCAAATGACTCAGGACACTCTCATTTAAAGTCCTTGCACCAAGACTTCCACCAATAATCAACACGGTAGATTTGTTCGAGTCAAATCCAAAACCACGAACAGCCTCATCCTTTGAGACAGATACTTCAAGCAAAGATTGTCTTACAGGATTACCAGTCATAAGAATCTTATCTTTAGGAAAGAAACGTTCCATCCCTTCGTATGCCACACAAATCCTACTTGCAGATTTAGCAAGAAGCTTATTTGTCACACCAGCATAAGAGTTCTGTTCCTGTATAAGGGTTGGAATACCCATTTTTCCAGCAACCCTCAAAGTAGGTCCACTGGCATATCCTCCCACACCGACAACAGCCATTGGAGAAAAATCACGAATGATTTTCTTCGCCATCATCTGGCACTTCAATATCTTCCACAAAACAACAATATTCTTCAATATATTTTTTCTATCAAACCCTGCAATTGGTAATCCTATAATCTTATAGCCTGCAGCAGGTACACGTTGCATTTCCATTCTACCTTCAGCACCCACAAACAAAATCTCTGCTTCAGGATGCTGTTTCTTTATAGCATTGGCAATAGAGACAGCAGGGAAAATATGTCCTCCTGTTCCACCACCGCTAACAATAACTCTCAAAGCCTCTCCACTATTCATAGATTCAATGCTTATATATTTCTCACATTCTTATTATTTACAACAACCAAACAACTACAATTTAGTCAAATGCAAAAATACAAATAAAAGCCCAAACAAAACTACGGTTTTGGTTTTATTTGATTTATATACAGAAATTCAAAAATGCAGTCTCAAATCATATTTTTATCATCATAATATTCAGCAGTCTCTCCTTTGGCAACACTCTCAGCCGGAGTTGCTGTTGTTTCACTCACTTTTTCCGCATAACGGCTGACGCTAAGAATGACACCTATATAGAAACTTGTTATTATAATTGATGTTCCACCACGACTTATAAGCGGAAGAGGCTGTCCAGTCACAGGGAATAGCCCAACTGCAACACCCATATTGACAATTGCCTGCAACACCATCATTATTCCAAACCCAAGAACAAGATAGGCAGGGAAAAAGCGTTGACACTTCTGCGCTATACGTCCGACTCGAATCAATAATGCTATGTACAGAAATATGACAAACACAGCTCCGAACAGACCAATTTCCTCCACTATTATAGAAAAAATAAAATCTGACTCTGCATGAGAAAGGAAATCACGCTCTATCGAATTTCCGGCACCACGTCCTATAATATTCGAATTAGCCACAGCCATGAAAGCATGTGTCACCTGAGCATTCTCATCTTTTATATATTTTGCCAAATCCAAAGAATCGCAGCCTTGCTCCTTTTTACTTTCAAGCATCCGTTCTATTCGTCCTTTTCCCGTGGCAAGACGTTTGCAGCCTGGCAAAGCATTCAATGTGGCTTTGTCAAGCGTCATCATCATGGCAACAGCCACAAGACCAATAGCAACAACCGCCACAATTGTTTTCAGAATAAGATCCCAAGGAACATGTCCTATTATCATCATTACAAACACAACCGTAGCCAACATAACAGAAGTGGAAAAGTTCTCAGGAAAAATCAATCCGCACACAACCAACGTCATATAAACGATAATCCTAAAAGCAAGAGAATGCCCTCCTTTTATAGCACCCACTACTTTTTTCTGCACTCCTTTCACCATCACCGTTTCTTCCGCCTGAGTTTTAGCCAAAACCACAGCTACAGACATTATCAATGCCGCTTTACCAAATTCAGAAGGTTGAAACCTTATTGGTCCAAGTGTTATCCAACGACTTGTTTCATTTATCTCACCTCCAAAAAACAAGGTATATGACAACAGAATCACCGAAACAGGCAAAAGCACAAAAGGGAAGAGCATGAACCACTTACAAGGAATACGATGCACCAATAAAATAACAATAAGCCCTGCAAATATAAAACCGGCCTGTGAAATCATCGGTGTCCAATGATGACCGGTCTTATAAGTAAGTGTACTTGATGCACTATAAACTTCTACAAGCGAAATCAGACATAGGAAAAAGTATATCATCCATACACCTTTGTCCCCTTTGAACAGATTTCCTTTTAAAAAGTCTGAAAAGATTTTGCCCATATCTTCATTTTTTAGTCTGGATAATCAATTTTCTTGGTCACAGATTACGAACACATTCTTTAAATTGTTCGCCTCTGTCTTCCATATTCTTGAACAAATCAAAACTTGCACAACAAGGACTCAACAACACACAAGCACCCGGACGAGCCATCTTATAACACTCACTTACACAATCCTTCATGTTCAAGACATCAACTATCGGCAGTCCCAAACCATCAAATGCAGCATGCAGTTTTGAATTATCCACTCCAAGAAAAACAAGTCCGATACACTTTTCACGCACAAGATCAAGAATCTCACTATAATCGTTACCTTTATCCTTTCCTCCAAGAATAAGTACAGTAGGTTGTTTCATACTCTCAAGAGCATACCAGCACGCATTCACATTTGTAGCCTTTGAATCATTAATAAAATCAATGCCACGGACACGTCCAGCATTTTCCAGCCTATGTTCAACACCTGTGAAACTGCTCAACCCTTTACGTATCTGTTCTTTTGTAACCCCTGCAATATCCGCAGTAATACCGGCTGCCAACGAGTTATAAAGATTATGCTTTCCTCTCAAAGCAAGTTCTTCTTGTTCCATATTAAACGGTGTAGGTGTCTCTATGACAAACTCCCTATCTTCCGTATAAGCAATAGCATCAGTACTTTTGAACTCCGAGAACGGATACAGTCGAGCCTTTATATTATATTTCTTCAGTTCAGCAGCCACAATCGGATCATCATTCCAGAATATAAACGCGTCATTCTCAGTCTGATTTCTCGTAATACGCATCTTTGAATCCACATAATTCTGCATCTCAAAATTATATCTATCAAGATGATCTGGAGTTATATTCATAAGAACAGCAATATCAGCCTTGAAATCATACATATTATCCAGCTGAAAACTGCTAAGTTCTATCACATAATAATCATAGTGTTCTTCTGCAACTTGCAAAGCCAGACTCCGGCCTATATTTCCGGCAAGCCCAACATTATATCCAGCCTGTTTCAGTATATGATATATAAGAGAGGTAGTAGTAGTTTTGCCATTCGACCCTGTTATACAAATCATCTTTGCAGTTGTATAACGTCCTGCAAACTCAATTTCTGAAATAATCGGAATATTCTTTTCCTTCACTTTGACAATCATAGGAGCATTCTCGGGAATACCCGGACTCTTGATGATTTCGTCAGCATTAAGAATCAAGTCTTCAGTATGATGTTCCTCTTCCCATACTATTCCATACGAATCAAGAAGTTTCTTATATTTGTCTTTTATCTTCGACATGTCGGAAACAAACACATCAAACCCTTTCACCTTAGCAAGTACAGCTGCACCCGCACCACTTTCGGCAGCTCCCAAAACAACAATTCTTTTCATACACTAATTATTTATAGAACAAGTACAACACCTATCCATCATTTATCTTATCTTTAATGTTATCACTGTAATTGCAGCCAACAATATAGTCACAATCCAGAAACGTGTAGTTATCATACTCTCAAAGAGCAGTCCGTCAGGTTTTTTTATCAAATATTTCGTATCCGGCTGCATCTTATGACGATAATGGTCGTGAAGAGGGGCACGCTTAAACACACGCAACTTCAACCCTCTTTTATTGCCATATCTTGCATATCCAAGTTGCAACATCACAGACAGACTCTCCATCAAAAAGACTCCACACAATATCGGAAGCATCAGTTCCTTGTGAATGATAACCGCTGTAACAGCTATCACACCACCAATAGCCAAACTACCGGTATCACCCATAAACACCTTTGCCGGGTAAGCATTATACCATAAGAAGCCGATTAATGCACCTACAAAAGCACACAGGAATACCACCGTCTCTTCCGAACCGGGTATATACATCACATTCAAATATCCTGCAAATTGTATATGTCCCGACACATAGGCCAATATGCCCAGAGTGATACCTATTATTGCAGAATTTCCCGCACACATTCCATCCATGCCGTCATTCAGATTCGCACCATTAGAAACAGCCGTAATCACAAAAGTCGTTATAAGAATGAATAAAACCCAGCCACATGCACGTTGAGTCCTGCCATCTTTTATCCAACTGAATGCCTCATAATAATCAAGATTATTATTCTTTAAAAAAGGAACAGTGGTTACTGTAGATTTTCTCGCCTCACTTTTATGGTAAACGACTTCGGAATGTCCGATTTCGCGTGTTACATTCTCACGTACAACAGCCTGCGGACTAATCCATAAAGTAACCCCGATAATACAACCAAGCAAAAGCTGTCCAAGTAGTTTATATCTCGGCTTCATGCCATCTTTGTTTCCGGAAAGTTTTATTTTATCATCAATAAATCCCAGAAAACCAAACCAGACAACAGTAACCAACAACAATATCATATAGACATTTGTCAGTTTTCCGAGTAACAGGGAAGGCAATAACACACCGGCAATGATGATGATTCCTCCCATAGAAGGTACACCTTTCTTCTGCACCCCGTATGGATCTATTTCCGCATCACGAGCCTGTTCTATATGCTGGTGTCTGCGCATGTATTTTATAAAGTATTCGCCCGCCACCATTGATATTATCAACGACAACATAAGTGCCATCAGTGAACGGAAAGACACATAGGCAAAAACACCCGCACCCGGTACATTCAGTTTGTCAAGATATTGAGATAACAGATAAAGCATCTTTAATTAATATGTAACAATTTATTTTTAAAGTACAATCTCCGCAAAGGCCTTTGCCACTTCTTCCTTATCATCAAAATGATGTTTCACACCTTTCACATCCTGATAATCTTCATGCCCCTTACCAGCAATCAAAATGACATCACCCTTTTCGACAAGACGGCATGCCGTTCTGATAGCCTCTCTTCTATCCACATTCGACAACACTTTCCTATGTTGTTCCTCATCCAGTCCGGCAAGCATATCATTTATAATCTCCTGAGGCTCCTCAAACCGAGGATTGTCACTGGTAATAATCACAATATCGCTCTGTTTTACAGCCTCACGTGCCATAAGCGGACGCTTACCTTTATCACGATTACCTCCTGCTCCGCACACAGTCACCACTTTACCTTTACCGTCAAGCACCCCGTGTATGGCAGACAGCACGTTTTCTATCGCATCAGGAGTATGAGCATAATCCACTATCGCCGTATGCCCCTGAGAAGAACGTACTGCATCAAAACGTCCCGAAACAGGCTTCATTTCACTAAGCGCAACTAATACATCATGTGCCGGTTTGCCCAACATCACAGCAGCACCATAGACTGCCAGCAAATTGGACACATTAAACTTACCTATAAACTGCACTCCGACTTCCACTCCATTGATTTCAAGGTACATTCCTTCAAAATGACACTCTATAATCTTTGCCCTGAAGTCAGCATCTCCACGTACAGAATAGGTCTTCACTTCCGCACAAGTGTTCTGCACCATCACCATTCCGTTCTTATCATCCAAGTTCGTAACAGCAAATGCTCCCTTTGGAAGATTATCGAAAAACAATTTCTTTGCCTTCAAATAATTGTCGAAAGTCTTATGGTAATCCAGATGATCACGTGTGAGATTGGTAAATATTCCTCCAGCAAACTTTAATCCGCCGATACGTTCCTGCACAACAGAGTGTGAACTTACCTCCATGAAAGCATATTCACAACCGACATCAGCCATACGTCCAAGAAGCATATTCAGTGTAATAGGGTCAGGAGTCGTGTGCTCCGTAGGCACTGCTTCACCGTCAATATAATTTACCACCGTCGATATCAGTCCGACTTTATGCCCCAATCGTCGGAACATATTGTAAAGCACAGTAGCAATTGTGGTCTTCCCATTAGTTCCAGTCACACCGACGAGCTTCATCCGTGATGTAGGATCACCATAGAATCTTGTAGCAATCCGTCCTACCATGTGTTCCGAATTCGCTACTTTAATATAAGTCACACTCTCACTATCCGAATCAGGAAACTCCTCACAGACCACAGCCACAGCCCCTTTTTCCACAGCTTTACCTATATAACTGTGACCGTCTGCCTGTGTACCTCTCACAGCTATAAACAAATTGCCTTCACTCACAAGACGCGAGTCAATATTAATGCCTGATATATCTTTTGTCAAACATCCTTTGACATCAAGAATATCCAGTCCATCTACCAAAGTCTGTAAATTCATAACTATATTCTTTTCCATGTTTTATATTTTTCTTAATTGTCCAAATATACAGCGACTGTCTGCCCTGCCACAATCTTCGTTCCGGCAGCCACACTCTGTTTCTTCACTCTCCCGACACCATGAACCTTAGCTTTAAGTCCCCGACTCTCTATAACAAATACAGCGTCACGTGCTCCCATGCCTGTCAAATCAGGAACGGTCTTATCATCAAGTGCCTGTGCAGTGAAATCCACACTGTTACCATTAGTTTCTGCTCGTCCCCATTTTCCGTCGTTTTTTCCGCGTACACCTATACCAAGTTCATCAAGCACGTAT
This sequence comes from Bacteroidaceae bacterium, assembly GCA_017621515.1. GTDB lineage: Bacteria > Bacteroidota > Bacteroidia > Bacteroidales > Bacteroidaceae > RGIG8745. The sequence goes on along the minus strand of JAGASY010000058.1, from coordinate 5,114 downwards.
CCAGCTGCGGCAATGTCTCCATTTTTCACATCAGGAACAAAGACGGAAAGAGAGTCCGCCACCTTTGAAATATCACCGGTCACATTCTTCGAATAAACCCTTGCTGCAATCTTTGCGAAAACAGGTCCCGCCATACCTCCTCCGGAAGCAGGATAGCCGGGTTTACGTATGGCTACAATACACGAATATTGAGGGTCTTCAGAGGGATAATATCCGCAAAAGCTTACAAGATATTCCCGCATTCCGGAACGATAACCGCCTGCTCCTTGCGAAACCTGTGCCGTACCGGTCTTTCCCGATACATGGAAATGCGGATTTCCGGCACGTTTTCCCAATCCCTCCTTGTCGTTGACCACTCTCTTCAGAATCTCCTGAATATCTTTAAGAGTAGATTCCTTGCAGATGCTTTCTCTGATTACTTCAACAGGAAACTCCTTCATAATCTCTCCGTCTTTTTGAACAGCTTTGACAAAACGAGGACGCACCATCTTGCCTCCATTTGCAATGGCATTATAGAAAGTTACCGTCGATATTGGAGGAATCTGCGTCTCATACCCGATAGACATCCACGCAAGGGCTGTCTTCGACCAGTTTTCCTTGTTCGGCATTCGTATTCTCGGTTCAGCCGCCCCGACAAACGGAAGATTCAGCGGGGTTCCGATACCAATCCGATGCAAACCCTCCACAAACTTCTCAGGATGGTTATGATAATGTTCATCTATCAAACGGCTTACACCTATATTAGAAGAATACATAAGCGTATGAGGCACATCTATCACATGATAACCTCCACGAGTAGCCCAATTGTGGTCACGCATCCATGCACCATACATATTATATACACCACAGCCGGTATCTACCAAATCTTTCACTGTAATCATACCGTCGTCAAGCGCAACCATTATCGAAGCCGTCTTAAACGTAGAACCGGGTTCCATAAGGGAAGCAAGCGCATAGTTGCGCGCCTCGTAATATTCTCCGTCATCATAACGCTGAAGATTGACAATCGCCTTGACATCACCGGTTTTCACTTCCATGAGAACCACCACACCCATTGAAGCCTCCAGTTCTTTCAGTTTTTCTCGGAGTGCGCTTTCACATATATCTTGCATACTGACATCTATCGTTGTCACAATATCCAGTCCGGCAACAGGCTCACGATCTACAATTTCAAGATATTTCGACAGCACTTTCTTACGGTGAACCAATCCTTCCTCCCCACGCAACAAAGAGTCATACGCAAGCTCTATGCCGGAACGCGCCGAATCTTTTGCACCGAACATTTCTCCCAATGTTCGCTTGGCAAGCGAACCAAAAGGTTTCTTGCGGTTATTGCGCATTTCAACGACAAGTCCGCTGACATAACGGTTCTTTTCATTAAATAAAGGAAGCTTTATCAGTTCATTAAACTGTATATAATTAAGCACCTGACGAGGACAAATCTCATAATACCGGCTACGCTTCTCAAATCCTTTCATCAGATGTTTCTTATACTCAGCCGCCGACATCTTAGGAGAAATCTGAGTCAAGCCCTCACTGATAGTGTCTATATACGAAAGAAAGATAGAGTCCTTCCTTCTTATCAGACTATCACGCTTCGCCATCTCCTTTGGGTCATCACTTTTATTCGGAATACCGGAAAGAAAATCCAGATACACCTTGTAGTCCGGCAGACTGCTTGCCATAAGCTGACCGTCCGCCGACAGGATATTTCCGCGTGCAGCTTTGAGCGGTTCAATCTTACTCTCGTACAAAGCACCTATTTTCTGCCAATGCTCACGTTCCACTGTCATCGTGTATAACGCGCGCCATATTATGGCCACGCAAAACACCAGTGCCACAATGACCACACCAATGAAACGTCCGGATATATATTTCTTATCAAATTTCATCTTTTATACTCAAAATTGTATCACAATCAATATTCCAAAGCCTGTCCAAAGGAACTTCTCCATCATTCCACACTGTCCGCCAATATCACGTATGGAGGAGTCACCGGATTCTGCAACATGCTGTCCTTCGAATGCTTCAGCATACGCTCCACATTCGACTGCCGGCTAAGATTCATCAATTCACTCGATTGGGTCAGCACATTATATTTGACAGTCTGCAACTGTTCTTTCAAGCTGTCAATGACAATTACATCGTGCTCGCTCGAATAGCGATTACCAGTATAGACCACAGCCAATACAGCCACCAGCAGAAACCACAGAATCTGCCGCATAAAAAACTTACTCTGAAGTATGTCGCCTCCGATAATAGATTTGAAAGAAAAATCTCCGAAATCATCATCTTCATCCGTAAACTTCTTGATGGCTTCAATGGCTTCCGCCTTGTCTGTCACCTCAGCCTCTTTCTCCGGATCCAACTCTTGCGAATCAACAGTATGGGACTCAGCGGATATATCTTCAGCTCCACCTATCAAAGTGTCATCAGTTTCTTTATAATCCTTGTTCATCAACAAAGTCCTCCCTCTTTTACACGTATCACAATTTCTCAGCAATTCTCAGTTTCGCACTTCTCGACCTCGGATTGCGTTCCTGCTCTTCCATGTCCGGAACTATGACCTTGCTGTTCACCTGCCGCAAAGGCACATCCGTCCGTCCGAAGAAATCTTTCTCCACTCGTCCGTCACAATTGCCGGTCTTCATCATATTCTTTACCATGCGGTCTTCAAGCGAATGATAGGTTATCACCACAAGACGTCCCCCCGGCTTGAGAATATCCACAGCCGCAGCAAGCATCTCTTTCAGCGCGTCCATTTCATGATTAACTTCTATCCGCAAAGCCTGAAACACCTTGGCAAGATCTTTCTTCTCACGTTCCCGTCCAAAGAAAGGCTTCATCAGAGCAAGGAAATCACCGGTAGTCTGTATGGGACTTTCCACTCTCGCCTTGACGACAGCCGATGCAAGCTTACGACTATTATTCAGCTCGCCATACAGATAAAAAATATTTGCCAGTTCCTCCTCTTCATACTCGTTCAGCACCTCCGCCGCCGTTCTGCCGGAGCGTCTGTTCATACGCATGTCAAGCGGAGCGTCAAAACGGAAAGAGAATCCTCGTTCCGCATCGTCAAAATGATGCGAAGACACACCCAAGTCTGCAAGCACGGCATCTACCTTATCCACACCATAATAGCGCATGAAATTCTTCAGATACCTGAAATTGCTACGGACAAAAGTGAATCTTTTGTCACCTTCCACCGCATTGTGTTCGGCATCCTCGTCCTGATCAAAGCCATAAAGACGAGCATCCTTATCGGCACAACGAAGGATTTCACGGCTATGACCGCCGCCACCATACGTGACATCGACAAAAATACCGCCACTGCCTATATTCATGCCGGCAACACTTTCCCTAAGCAATACGGGAACATGATATGTAGTCTGATTTTCTTCCATTCTTCCAATTGTTAATCATTTATCGACGAGATTCAAATGCGTCACACTTAATTAATTCTGACAAAACACATCTGCCATCACATTTTGAAGTTTCTCTGAGAGTCCGCTGTCGGAGGCGAGCAAGGCTTCACACGTTTCCGTGTCCCACACTTCTATATGGTCATCCACAGCAAGGAATCTCACGTTCTGTTTTATCCCCGCATAAGCAAGCTTACGTTTGGAAATAAGAAAACGTCCGTTGTTATCCAATTCCACCACCTCAGCCTCAGCCACAAAACGGCGCATGATGTTCTGATGCTCTCCATTCCACCGGTTGAGACGTTCACGCAAAGTATCCAACATAGAGTTCCAAAGAGGTTCAGGATAAAGCACAAGACATTTCTGGAAGAGGTCTGTACGCAAGATGAATCTCTGTCCATCTTCCGCGTCCATCCCCTTACGAAATGCCACAGGAAGAAACACTCTTCCTTTTGCATCTGCTTTAGCCGAATAATCTCCAATAAAACGCATACAAATCGCTCTAAGACACTTCGCGCACGTACACGCGAATATAATCATGCAAATATATGCAAATTTCCCCACATTCCTCCACATTTTGCCACATTTATTTCTGTGTTTTTTTCAACACCATGTTAATATCCTCCACTGGATTCCTCCGACAAAGAAACAAGCAACAATGTTTACAATCATTTTACAACTTTTTAGAAGACGACGAAAAATTCATTTCTATTTCCGAACAAAGTTTTGTTTTTTTATACAAATCTTGCGCAATATCAAACATTTGCATATATTTGCCGAAACATTTAACAAATAACTAAAAAAATGAAGAAATTATTTGGAATCATCATGGTTGCAGTTGCCATGTTTATGGCAACTCCGGCAAACGCACAGTTCAAGTTTGGTGTCAAGGCTGGTTTGAACGTATCAAAAGTCAGTTTTGACAAAGATATAGCAAAGAACGCTATCGACAGCCGAACAGGTTTCTTTGTAGGTCCTATGGCAGAGTTCACTGTACCTATCATCGGACTGGGAGCAGACGTTGCCGTACTTTATGACAACAAGGGGGTAGAAGTTGACGGTGTATCAGAAACACTTCAGTACATAGATATTCCTATCAATGTAAAATATTCTATCGGACTTGGTAGCATCGTTGGTGTGTATGTGGCAACAGGTCCGCAGTTCTCCTATAACATCGGAGGAAAGAAGATTTTTGAGAATTTAGAAAATTCATATTCTCTCAAGTCTTCTGAATTCAGTTGGAATGTGGGTGCAGGTGTCAAACTGCTCGGTCACCTTCAGGTTGGCTACAACTACAATATCGGTATCGGTAAGACAGGAGAAATAGACAATGCTGTCGATGCTGCCGGCAAGATTCTTAAGAATGATGTCAAGAACAACACTCACCAGATTTCAGTGGCTTATTTGTTCTAATTTGAAGTCCTTGATAACAGATTAAAAGATGCGGAAAGATAACAGGGTCTTTCCGCATCTTTTTTTGTTTTAGCAGGTGTATTCATAGACTACTCTATTGGTTTAAATGGGCATAATGGTTGTATTCACAGACTCCTCCGTCGCTACGCGCCATGCCCTCCGTCGCAAGCTCCCCAATTGCTCCTATTCCGCAATTGCTCCTAACAGGGAGGAGCCAAGTTACCATGTTGGTTGTCAGTGCTATACATCCACGTCATAGTCTTTTCAGGGAGAGGTATA
>JAGASY010000057.1 GCA_017621515.1 Bacteroidaceae bacterium | reverse complement strand
CCTTGGCGAAGAGTTCTTTTCTCCAATCTACTAAATTTTGATATTTCCAGCGCACTGTCGTCACTTTTTCAGCGCACTGTTCCGACGACGACAGTGCGCTACAAATTTGCGCGCTTAGTAGATTGGAGAAATTTTCAGTGTAGATTTTTTGAAAATGCTCTGGGAAGCAGGAAAAAAGGCTGTTTACTTCGGCTGAAATGTTAAGGAATGTATAATTGTCTGCTTTAGAAGAGTGTCTGAACAGAAACTTAAAAGTGGGTAGGTTTTTGATGGATTTTAGAGTCAAAAATGGTGAGTTATGTTATAATACATTAATAGTCAGCAGATTATCAGAATGCTCGAATTTATCGAAAATTTGCGTCCAGCACGTTTTTTTGAATGTTTTGATGAATTTTATATTTTGCTGATTATCAATATTTTATCTTTGTACTAAATTCTGTCTCTTTTCGTCGTCGGTAAAAAATCGGTTCAAATGTTAAATCTTCATTTTGGACGAAAATATCATTTTGTCAAATTTGAAAAATGGATTTTTGTACGTTTTTGGCAGTTTGTGGTGGAATATATTTTTATCCTCTTTTGTCTCCAAATCCCCTTTTAACCAAATGAATAATCTTGTAAATGCACTCATATAAATAACAATACGAATATAAATATGAGTGCATTCCTATAATATTATGAAGTAATCTCTCTTGAAAATTGGGCTTTATCCTTTCACCTTTCCCTGTTTTATAAGTTCTTCTCTTATTCTAAACAAATTATATATAAAACCTGCAAAGTTAGGATTGTCATACTGTGTTGATGCAATGTGTATAAACTGTATCAAGCTTTTTTTAAGGTCTGTGATGTGTTGTGCTTTGTCGAGTTTCAACTCATTCTCATACTCATGACTTTTAAACCATTGTATAAGCTCTGCTGTTTCCTCTTTGGTGTATCGTGATTTGAATTCCATTTTCCTGCTGTTTTTTTATTTTGATGCCAAAGTTACTTCAAAAAATGATAGAATGCCTAATTTTTGTTTGAAATGTTTGTCGGGAGTGGTTTTCTGTATGTGGTTATAATAACGGCTGATTCTTGTGTGAGGAAGGTTGCCGATACATCCATGTAAGCCAAGATATATACGCATTGCCCATTGTGATAATGAAAAATAAAAGCTGCTTTTTGAATACATGGGATTTTGTTCGTATCTTTGTGCCCGAATTAGAAAACATTTGTTTTGTAATCCTCATTGGAGGGTGTTATAACGATAGTTGCAATGCTGGATAAGATGACTGGGTAAAACTAATCACTTATCCGGCTTTTTTTGTGTTGGATAAACTAATATGATAAACTAATGTGAATATGAAAAGAGATGCAATCAATTTTGAGACGGAAAAGATTTCTGTCCTATTCAGAAAACTTCTGATACCTACTTTGCTGGGCACGGTTTCTATTTCTGCGGTAACAGCTATTGACGGAATCTTTGTAGGACATGGTGTAGGAGCAGATGGAGTAGGGGCGATAAATTTTGTTGTACCTGTTTATCAGATTATTGCAGGCATAGGACTGATGATTGGTGCCGGATGTTCGGTGGTTTCTTCCATTCATTTGTCAAGACAAAACACAAAGGTGGCACGACTGAATATCACGCAAGCCATTCTCGTTACTTCCGTCTTTACTGTTCTGTTGTGCGCCCTGATGTGGCTTTTCCCGTATCGAACAGCGCGAATACTTGGAGCTTCGGATACACTGATGCCGCAAGTGGTTGACTATTTGTTGTGGATTTTGCCCAGTTATCTCTTTGAGGTGTGGATACTGATAGGGCTGTTTGTTATTCGTTTGGACGGTTCGCCGCGTTATGCCATGTGGTGTAACATCGTGCCTGCATTGGTGAATGTGATATTCGACTGGTTGTTCATATTTCCTTTGGGCATGGGTGTAAAGGGTGCAGCCATAGCCACTTCTATATGTCATGTTGTTGGCGGCTTAATGGCATTGAGCTATTTATTGTTCAAAGCCAATACTTTACCTCTTATTCGTCTTAAACTGTCCAGAAAGAGTCTGATGCTGACTGCCCGTAATATTGGCTATCAATGTAAGGTCGGTTCGTCAACATTGTTCGGGGAACTGACATTGGCTGTACTGATATTTGTCGGTAATCTCACCTTTATGGAATATTTGGGCGATGCCGGTGTCGGTGCATTCGGTGTGGCCTGCTATTATACACCTTTCTTTTTTATGGTGGGAAATTCCATCGCTCAATCGGCACAGCCTATTATCAGCTATAACTACGGAATTTCGAGGTGGAAAGAAATAAAGGAAGCACGTAAGTTGTTGTTCATGACTTCTCTTGTCATTGGAATGATTGTGGCACTGCTGTTCATTGCTATTCCTGATAAACTGGTCGGATTGTTTGTGGATGTAGATGGCAGGGCAGGACAGATAGCTGTGAATGGTTTTCCGTATTTTGCTGTCGGTATTGTCTTTTTCATTCTGAACGTGGCAATCATTGGCTATTATCAGAGTGTGGAACAGATTAAAAAAGCCACATTGTTTGTTTTTCTCCGTGGTTGCATTCTGTTGATACCAAGCTTTATTCTGCTTCCGAGGTTGCTGCATGTTGAAGGTATATGGTTGGCTATGCCTATGGCTGAATTTACGACCACGGTGCTGATTATGCTTTCTTTCTTTTGCTTGTATCTGGCTAAACGGAACGGATGATATTTTGCCGTTGTAAGTCCCTGATGCGCTCCGTGATGGCTTTCAAAGAGTAGGCGGGTATGGGTGTTTATTTTTGACGGATTGTATGATTCTTCCAAAGATAAAGTTTATATTTGCAGGTAAAGTCGTGTGAAGAATCTAATATGTGTTTTATGAGAAAATGGATTGGCGGTATAGGCAGATTCTATATTGACGGTTTTCACAATATGACAATAGGCAGGACATTATGGGCTATCATACTTGTTAAGTTGTTCGTGATGTTCTGCATTATCAGGGCATTTTTTATGCCCGACTTTCTTGAAACCGTGTCGTCTGACAAGGACGATTATGTGAGTGGCGAACTTATAAACAGGGCGCATGAACCGGCTGACATTTGATTTGTTTTTACTACCTATAAAGTTCTTTTTTTATGATTGATGCTATTGATGTGTCTATGGTAGATTGGTCGCGTGCACAGTTTGCACTTACGGCGATTTGTCATTGGCTTTTTGTACCGCTCACTTTGGGGCTTGCGGTGATTATCGGTGTGATGGAGACTATGTATTACCGCACAGGTAATGAGTTCTGGAAGAACACCGTGAAGTTTTGGATGAAAATTTTCGGAATCAATTTCGCGATAGGTGTTGCCACGGGAATTATTCTGGAGTTTGAATTTGGCACTAATTGGAGCAATTACAGCTGGTTTGTCGGCGATATCTTCGGTGCACCTCTTGCCATCGAAGGAATACTTGCCTTCTTCATGGAATCGACTTTTGTTGCAGTGATGTTCTTCGGATGGGACAAGGTGAGCAAAGGCTTCCATCTGGCTTCTACATGGCTGACTGGGTTGGGGGCTACTATTTCTGCTTGGTGGATTCTCGTGGCTAATGCTTGGATGCAAAATCCGGTAGGCATGGAGTTCAATCCTGCCACCGCCCGTAGTGAAATGGTTGACTTCATGGCTGTTGCCACATCGCCGACTGCGGTGTGCAAGTTTTTTCATACCGTGTTGTCGAGTTGGATTGTGGCTGCTGTCTTTGTGGTGGGTGTCAGCTGCTGGTATTTGCTGAAGAAGAGGCATAGGGAGTTTGCTGTGGCGAGTATAAAGACTGGTGCTTGGGTAGGACTTGCCGGAGCTTTAATTGCTGCATGGACAGGAGACGGCTCTGCATTTCAGGTTGCGCAGCAGCAGCCGATGAAGCTTGCCGCAATGGAAGGATATTACGAAGGAGAAGAAGGTGCAGGACTTGTTGCATTCGGAATCTTGAATCCGGAAAAGAAAACTGCCGCTGATGGGGTAGAACCGTTTTTGCTCCGCATAGAGATTCCGAAAATGCTGTCTTTGCTTGCAGAACGTGACGCAGATGCCTTTGTACCCGGAATAAGCGATTTGCAAGAAGGAGGATATGTGCAGAAGGATGGGACTGTGGCTCTTTCTGTGGAGCAAAAGATGGAACGCGGAAAGGCTGCGATAAGAGCTTTCTCGGATTATAGGACGGCATACAAGTCGGGTGACGAAGAGCGTATGAAGATTGCGTCTTCAGAATTGAGAGAGAATATGCCTTATTTTGGATATGGATATATCAATGATGCAGAAGAATTGGTGCCTTGTGTGCCACTGACATTCTATATGTTTCGGGTGATGGTCATATTGGGAGGGTATTTCCTCCTGTTCTTTGCAGTGGTATTGTTCTTTGTATATAGAAAAGACCTTACTGCGGTACGTTGGATGCAATGGATTGGAATAGGAACCGTTCCGCTGGGGATTATAGCTTCGCAAGCCGGATGGGTGGTAGCTGAATGCGGACGACAGCCGTGGGCTATACAGGATATGTTGCCGGTGGGTGCTGCGGTCTCGAAGCTGGATGTGGGTTCTGTGCAGACGACGTTCTTTATTTTTGTGGTCATGTTCGTTGTGATGTTGGCAGCAGAGTTGGGAATAATGTATAAGTCCATTGTCAAGGGACCGGAGGTCTGAATTTTTTACAAATAAAAACTATACTTTATGGAAACATATATCATATTACAGCAATATTGGTGGTTTGTCGTCTCTCTCTTGGGAGCATTGCTTGTTTTTCTCATGTTTGTGCAGGGTGGAAATACGCTGCTGTTCTGTGTGGGCAAGACGGAAGAGCAGAGAAGAATGATGATTAACTCGACAGGTCGTAAATGGGAATTTACTTTTACCACGCTTGTTACGTTTGGCGGAGCGTTCTTTGCCTCTTTCCCTTTGTTCTATAGTACTTGTTTTGGTGGTGCATACTGGGTTTGGATGATAATTCTCTTTACTTTCGTACTGCAGGCTGTTAGTTATGAGTTTCAGTCTAAGGCTTGCAATCTTTTGGGTAAAAAGACTTATCGTGTATTCCTTGCCCTGAATGGGGTGTTGGCTCCGCTGTTGTTAGGAGTTGTGGTTGCAACTTTCTTTACCGGTTCGGATTTCTACATAGAGAAAGACAATATAAGTATTATGCAAATGCCGGTGATAAGCCGATGGGCAAACGAATGGCATGGGCTGGATTTGTTGTGCAATCCGTGGAATCTTGTGTTGGGGCTGGCAGTTCTTTTTTTGGCAAGAATCTTGGGCGGACTTTATTTTATTAATAATATCAATGACAAGGATATTGCATGTCGTTGCAGACGAATGATAAAAATGGATTTTCCGGTATTCCTGCTGTTCTTTCTGGCTTTTGTGATAAAGGTGCTGGTGTCTGATGGGTATGCGGTATGTCCGGACACAGGGATGGTGTATATGGAACCGTATAAATATCTGGAAAATTTCATTGAAATGCCGATTGTGTTATCGGTATTTCTGCTGGGAGTCGTGTCGGTGTTGGCAGGTGTGCTGATGACATGGTTGAAACCTACATTCGATAAAGGAATATGGTTTGCCGGAATTGGTACGGTGTTGACAGTACTTGCTCTTTTGCTTGTTGTGGGGTATAATGATACTGCGTATTACCCTTCAAACTGCAGTTTGCAAAGTTCGCTAACTTTGGCAAACAGCTGTTCCAGCCAGTTTACTTTGATCGTAATGTCAATTGTCTCTTTGTTGGTGCCTTTTGTGCTGGCATATATATTCTATGCATGGAGAAGCATTGACAGAAAGAAAATAGATGCTGATGAAATGACAGATGGCAGCCATTTGTATTGATGTGCTTATCTCCTTTTGTAAGACCGGAATAGACTTACAAAAAGGAGTGAATATGTTTGAAGGTATTTCTAAAAGTATTAACTTTGCACGTCCAAAAAAGACACTATCTTTTAACATAAACATTTTTCAACTTTTTCAAATGAAGCTGTATGCAATGGCTAATTGATTTATTTACAAATGGTGGCTCTGTGGCGCATATCATTCTGCTTTATGCTGCTGTAATCTCAGCGGGAGTACTTCTGGGAAGACTGAAGATTGGCGGTGTGTCGCTCGGGGTGACATTTGTTTTGTTTGTCGGTATTATTGCCGGACATTTTTTGCATCAAGGACAAGTTCTGAACGGTAATACTCCTGAGCCGTTGAACGTGATGAACTTTGTGCAGGACTTTGGTCTTATATTGTTTGTTTATTCTATCGGTTTGCAAGTTGGACCTTCATTTTTCACATCGTTTAAGCAAGGCGGTGTAAAAATGAACCTCATTGCGGGAGGAATCATTATGCTGAATATAGTGGTAATGCTTGCTCTTTACTATGGATTCATGGATACGTCAGACCCGCAAGCATTGCCTATGATGGTGGGTGTGCTTTGTGGTGCTGTGACAAACACTCCGGGACTTGGTGCTGCAAATGCCGCGATAGAACAGATTGCCAACCAAAGTCCGGCTGCATTTGGAGATAGTGTACCGGTTATTGCCAATGGATATGCTTGTGCTTATCCGCTTGGAGTTCTCGGTATTATAGGCTCAATAATCATATTGCGTTTTATTTTCAAAGTTAATTTCAAGAAGGAAGAGGAGGACTTTACGGCACAGAACAGTAATTCTGCTGCCATGAAGCCTCATTTGATGCATCTTGAGGTGGTGAATCCTTCTATGGACGGAAAGACAATCTTGCAGGTACGCGATTATCTTGGACGTGACTTTGTTTGTTCAAGATGTTTGCATGAAGGCCATGTGGTGTTGCCTACAAAGGAGACACAACTTTACATAGGAGATATGTTGTATATAGTCTGTGCCGAGGAAGATGCGGAGGCTATTGTGGCATTCATCGGTAAAGAAGTGGAGGTGGCATGGGACAAGCAGGATGTGCCTATGGCTTCAAAAAAGATACTTGTTACACAAGAGAAGATTAACGGAAAGACTCTTGGAAGTTTGCATCCAAGCAGTTTGTACGGTGTGAATGTAACGCGTTTGTTCCGTTCCGGAATTGAACTTTTTGCTCATCCTAACGTGACATTGCAGGTGGGCGACCGTATTACCGTTGTCGGGCCGGAAGATGCAGTGGAACGCTTTGCCAATAAACTCGGAAATCAGAAAGACAGGCTTGATAAGCCGAATCTGCTTACCATATTCTTTGGTATCTTGGTAGGTATTATTTTCGGAAGTCTGCCGTTCAGCATTCCGGGTATGTCCATGCCGGTGAAGCTCGGACTTGCCGGAGGACCGCTGGTAATTGCCATTCTTGTCGGACGTTTCGGATTTAAGCTGAAGCTTGTTGCATACACGACAAACAGCGCGTCGATGATGATACGAGATATTGGTCTTGTGCTCTTCCTTGCCAGTGTAGGTATAAAGGCGGGAGGAAACTTTGTCGAGACTGTTATGAACGGTGGTCTGATGTATGTCCTCTTCGGATTCCTTATCACAATCATACCTCTGCTGACAATGGGAATCATCGCCAGATTGTATTATAAGGAGAACTATTTCTTGTTGATGGGTATTATGGCTGGTTCTACCACAGACCCTCCTGCATTGGCTTATTCTACAGCCACTGCAAACAATGATATCCCTTCCGTAGGATATTCTACTGTATATCCTTTGTCAATGTTCTTGCGTATAATTACGGCGCAGATTATCATCTTGCTGCTTTGCTCTTGACGGAAGCAACGAGTGGAAACAACAGGAAGAACAAAGGTAAAGAGTACCGGATTATTTGAAGATAAGAAGATGCTTTTTATAGTAAAATGATTGTTTTTTGAACGTCATATATTGAAAATGACAGAGTATTTGAAACTTGTTATACATGAACTTACGCAGTCAGCAGAGTTGCCTCTGCTGGCTGCTTTGTTACTTGGTATTTTGGTTGCGCTTAATCCTTGTCAACTTGCCATCAATGTGTCCGCGCTGACCTACATGAGCCGCAGGACGGAAGATAAAAACAGGCTTTTGCTGAAAGGGATTGTGTATGCAGCCGGAAGAGTTTTTACATATACTCTTCTTGGATGGATGTTGATTTATGCCGCAAACAGAGGATTGGATATAAGCTTTGTGCGCTCATTGTTGAGTCATGGGGAAGATATTCTTCCGTATATCCTGATATTGATAGGGCTTTTCCTGCTCTTGAGAGTGTTCTATCATCGCCACAAACATGGTGGTGCTTGTCACCATAGCGGACAGACAATCCGCCGTAGCGGACCATTCGGGGAGTTTTTCCTTGGAATGGTGCTTGCTTTGGCTTTTTGTCCGGAGAGCGCAATCTTTTATTTTGGTATGATGGTTCCGCTGTCTGTGTCTTCTCCGGGAGGATACGTGATACCTTTTGTTTTCGCTGTGGCAGCAGCGATTCCTGTAGTCTTTATTTCTTGGGCGGTTTCTTCGGCTGTAAACGGTGCGCGTCGTTTTGAACATCGTGTAGAGCGTTTCCAGTTATATTTGAACTTTATAACCGGTATTATATTTATTATGATTGGTGTCGGATTTCTCTTTTGAAGTCAATCATAGCTACACACGGTTGTAGGAATGTACAAACATAAAATAGGCGGACATTGAAGAATGTCCGCCTATTTTATGTTGGGATACCTGGGCTCGAACCAAGAATAACAGGACCAGAATCTGTTGTGTTGCCAATTACACCATATCCCAAGAATGCAATTTATGTAGACGCCGCCTACAAAGCCTCATTTGCGTGTGTGTTGGGATACCTGGGCTCGAACCAAGAATAACAGGACCAGAATCTGTTGTGTTGCCAATTACACCATATCCCAATTTATAGGCTTCTTATGCACTTCCTCCGAATTGCGGTGCAAAGTTATTGCTTTCTTTTGAACCGACAAATACTTTCCCTGACTTTTTTCTGAAAAAGTGAAGATTTTATTAAAATGTGAGCCTGATAACAGTATGGTGAATCCATTAATGAAATAAATTGCCTACTTTTGCATAAACTTATAATGTAAATGTATATGCAAGAAGAAAGACCATTGATTTTGATTTCTAATGATGACGGATACATGGCTAAAGGTGTCAATGACCTTGCCGAGATGGCTGTTTGTTTCGGGGATGTGATTGTGGTGGCTCCCGACAAGGGACGTTCCGGTTCTGCTATGGCGATAACCAGTCATGAACCTGTAAGGGTAAAACTGATACGTGAGACTGACCGTATAAAGATTTATAGTTGTACAGGTTCTCCGGTCGATTGTGTGAAACTTGCTTTTGATGCCATTGTGCCAAGAAAGCCCGCCCTTGTTCTTTCAGGTATCAATCATGGTGATAATTCTGCGGTGAATGTACATTATTCCGGTACGATGGGGATTGCTATGGAAGGTACAATGAAAGGAGTGCCCTCAATCGGTGTTTCGAGTTGCTACACTCAGCACGATGCGCCGTTTGAAAATCTGCGTCCGTATGTGGAGAAGCTCATTCGTTTTGCACTTGACGGCAAACTTCCGAAGGGCACTTGCCTTAATGTCAATGCTCCTGCATGTTCCGAATTTAAAGGAATGAAACTATGCAGAATGGGAATGGGAGAATGGTACAATGAATGGGAAGAACACACTCATCCGCGTGGAGGAAGTTATTATTGGCTGACAGGGGAGTTCTGCAGTTCTGACGGCGATGATGAAACTACGGACAAATGGGCCATCAACCATGGTTATGTGGCTGTGACTCCGATACGTCTTGATATGACTGATTACGATTTCGGGTTATCCGCTGTCGAATCTTTAGATTGTGTATAGTTGTTTCACCATAGACATGTAAACTATGAGATACTATCTGATAGCAGGCGAAGCTTCCGGAGATTTACATGCCTCCAATTTGATGAAGGCACTGAAGAGATGTGATGGCAGTGCTGATTTTCGTTTCTATGGAGGTGACAAGATGGCGGAAGCAGGGGGCACTCTTGTCAAGCATTACCGTGAACTTGCCTATATGGGCTTTATTCCTGTACTTCTCCACCTGAGGACGATTCTTCGTAATATGCGCCGGTGCAAACAAGATATAGCCGAATGGCATCCTGATGTGGTCATTCTTGTGGATTATCCCGGTTTTAATCTCGACATTGCCCGCTTCGTCAAGGAGAAGACAGACATTCCCGTCTATTATTATATTTCTCCTAAGATATGGGCTTGGAAGGAGTATCGTATAAAAAACATCAAGCGTGATGTGGATGAGCTGTTCTCAATACTTCCGTTTGAGGTGGACTTTTTCAGAAAGCATCATTATCCCATACATTATGTAGGCAATCCGTGTGTAGATGCCGTACATGCCTTTATGAAGACTGCGGAAGGTAAAGAAAGTTTTGACGACTTTTGCAAGTCGAACAAGCTGAGTGCAAAGCCAGTGATAGCAGTGCTTGCCGGAAGCCGCAAGCAGGAAATAAAGGATAATTTGCGGAGAATGCTCGATGCAGCCTCTCATTACGGTGATTATCAGATTGTCATAGCCGGAGCCCCCGGACTGGAACCTGATTTCTATAAGAAATATATTCCGGCAGACTGCCATGCAGTGTTGTTGTTCGGACAGACATACCGCTTGCTTCGTCATTCCGTGGCAGCACTTGTTACCTCCGGTACGGCAACTCTTGAAACAGCTATACTTCAAGTTCCTCAAGTCGTTTGCTATTATACCGCCTGCGGACATTTGGTGTCATTGCTTCGTCGTGTCTTTCTGAAAGTTCCCTATATTTCCCTTGTCAATCTCATTGCAGACAAGGAAGTTGTTCCCGAGCTTGTAGCTGACCGCATGACACAAGAGAATCTTGTTCGTCATCTTGGACTTATACTTCCCGGAGGGGAAGAACGCACCACGATGCTTACCGAATATGGCAGGGTGAATGCGCTTCTCGGCCCTGAAGGCGCATCGGAGCGGGCGGCAGAAATCATGCGGAATCTTCTGAAATCATAATCTTTTTTTACTTTTGAAACATGGAAATATATTTTATACGTCACACATCGGTTGCTGTACCCAAGGGTATATGTTATGGCGATACGGATGTGCCGCTTAATCCTATTTTTGAATCAGAAGCTCTGGTTGTGAAACAAAAGTTGGATGGAATTATGTTTGACAAAGTTTATACAAGTCCTCTTACTCGTGCCAAGCGGCTTGCCTCGTATTGTGGATATTCGGAGGCACATCCGGATGCTCGTTTGCGGGAGTTCAATTTTGGCGAATGGGAAATGCAGGAATACAATACGCTATATGCGGAAGATGTGCGTTTCAAGCAGTGGTGTGAGGATTATGTCAATTTACATGCGCCCGGCGGTGAATGCTTGCTTGATTTGTTGGCACGTGTGAATAGTTTTATTGATGATATGCTCCTTTCCGGCAACGACCGTATTGCCGCATTTTGTCATGGAGGCATCATCGCGGCAGCCATGTTACGTAAAGGACAGACCACTTATCAGAACGCTTTCAGCGATGTTCCACCATACGGGAGTGTCGTAAGTTTTGAATTTTAGATTTAGAGAAGGCTGCCGATTGTATTCAATGTTTTTTAAGTAGGTGGGGCAATGCTTTAAGTGGATGTCTTCGACAGATTCTTCTGTGTATTTAGTGAGTGTGTGGATGTCTTCGACAGACTCACTAAACACACGGAGGAGTCTGTTGAAGACAACCAACTAAAAACATGCAAAAACGGCACTTTTCAAAATGACAAAATGATATTTTCGCCCAAAATGAAAATTTAACACTTGGAGCGATTTTTTGCCGGCGGCAAAGAGACGGAATTTTTATCGTAAGGATAAATAATTGATAATCAATAAGATACATTTTTTCAAAATACTCAAAAAAATGCGTTGGGCGCAATTTTTCGATAATTTTGAATATCCTGATAATTTATTGATTATTAATACTTTACATATAAAATCTACTATTTTACCTTCAAATTCCCTCAAAAATCCACTCACTTTTAAGTTTTTGTTCAAACATTTTTCTAAAGCAGAATTTATACACTTCTTAACATTTCAATTGAAGCATGTTGCTTTTTTCTGTACTCTCCAGTGTTTTTTTCTTTACAGCGCACTGTTTTTTATTTTTCAGCGCACAGCGGCAAAAATTCCACTGCGCTGCAAATAAAATTGCAGTGCGCTGTGGAGAAAAAAACTGTGCGCTGAAAATTTGAAAACTTAGTACATTTTTTTCAAAGACTCTTCGCCAAGAATAAATAAATGTGAAAGAACCACCTAAAAACGAAACACTATTTTGCAATTTATGGAGGCTTCACGAAATGCGTGTAGAATCCCCGTTCTTCGACAAAAGTTCGGCGCGCTTCATTTTGGAGCGTTCCAGAGGGCTTGGAATTTTAACATTTGACAAAATCAAAAAGAAAGTATTCTGTCGTAAATTCGTGCAAGTTGAATGAAAAATAAGTTGATTGACTGTTATTTTGTCAAAATTGAACATGCCGCCAAAAAACGATGTCAAAAATTTTATTATGAAGCCTTGACATGGTTACTCATAATATACCAATCGAAATGCTTTCTTCAGTCTGTTTCTCGTTATAAATTAACCATTTTCTTAGAAATAAATGCTTATTTTTGTAGTGCGGAAAAAACTCCGATTTTTATCATTATTGCTGAAGCGACTTCATAGCATTTGAAAATATGAAACAGATACTTTTATTCTTATTGATGTTTTTAGGAACATTAGTTACGTGTCAGGCTGAATTTCATACTTATGGTCTGACATGCGAACAGATGGACAACCCCATCGGAATTGATGTTATTGCTCCGCGATTTAGCTGGAAGATGCACAGTACGACAAGAAATGCCATGCAGACAGCCTACCAGATTATACTTGCGGACAGGCTGGAACTGTTGGAAGAGGACAAAGCGAATGTATGGAATAGCGGAAAGGTGGATTCCGACTGTTCGCTGTTGATACCGTTCAACGGATGTCCGCTTATTTCTTCTACCACTTATTATTGGAAAGTGAGAATATGGAATGAACAAGGAGAATGCTCCGGATGGAGTGAACCTTCTGCTTTCACCACCGGAATCATGAAAGAAACGGATTGGAATGGTGCTAAGTGGATAGCAATGGAGAAGGAAGGCGAGCGCATAGCTCCTCTTCTTCCGTTTCTCAATGAGGAACAACATGAGAGGGCAAAGGATGCAAGAAACTATAAGATGCCGATGTTCAGGAAGCGGTTCTCTCTGCCGGATAAGGAAATAAAGCAGGCGATAGTGTATGTATGCGGGCTTGGACATTTTGATTTGTCACTGAACGGAGCAAAAGTGGGCGACCATTTTCTTGATCCCGGATGGACCAAATATGACAAGGAAGCTCTTTATGTGGCTTTTGATGTGACGGATTGTCTGCACAAAGGGAATAATGTGCTTGGTGTGATGCTGGGCAATGGCTTCTATAATGTTCCGGACGAAAGATATTTCAAGCTGGCAGGTTCTTTCGGTGTTCCGAAAATGAGATTGAACCTCGTAGTCCGTTATGTTGACGACAAGGTTGATTGTGTGGTGAGCGATAAGACATGGAAGACGGCAAGAAGTCCTATCACCTATTCAAGCATTTATGGTGGAGAAGATTATGATGCCACACTGGAACAGGACGGATGGAACAGTGACAACCGTGTTTTTAATGATAAGGCATGGGGAAAAGCCATAGAGGTGGAACAGAATATAAAGTTGAAAAGCCAGCTTGGTACTCAGTTGACTGTCGGGCGGCATATTCCCGTTGTGTCTGTATATAAGAATGAGAAGGGATATTGGATTTATGATTTGGGGCAGAACTTCTCCGGCATTGTCCGTATGAAGACAAAGGGCAAGAAGGGCATGTCTGTGGTGTTCCGTCCGGGAGAATTGTTGAATGCGGATAAAACCGTGAACCAGAGTGCTTCCGGCGCACCTTATTATTTCAAATACACGCTTGGAGGTGACGGCACAGAGGAATGGCAGCCGCAGTTCAGCTACTACGGTTTCCGGTATGTGCAGCTTGAAGGGGCTGTTCCGCAAGGATGTGAGAATCCGGACAGTCTGCCTGAAATTGTGGAGCTTGAAGGGTTGCATACCGGATGCAGTCTTCCTGAGTCGGGATATTTTCATTGCTCAAAACCGATGTTCAACCAAATCTATAACTTGATAGACTGGGCTGTGAGAAGCAATACGGCAAGCGTATTGACCGACTGTCCTCATAGAGAAAAATTAGGCTGGCTGGAGCAGGCATACTTGATGCAGTATTCCATTCAATACAGGTATGCTACACCTTTATTATATAGAAAGATGATGGCTGATATGTCGGCATCTCAGCTGGAGAACGGTACAATTCCTACCATCGCTCCGGAGTTTGTACGTTTTGACGGAGGGTTTGAAGATACTCCGGAGTGGGGAAGTGCGTTCATCATTTCACCGTGGTATATATATAAATGGTATGGCGATAGTAGTTTGATAGAGCAATATTACCCGGCGATGAAAGATTATGTGACTTATCTGGGCTGTAGGGCGAACCAACATATCGTAGCATACGGACTCGGAGACTGGTATGATATCGGACCGAAGAATCCCGGATATGCACAGCTTACGTCAAATGGGGTAACGGCAACGGCTACCTATTATTATGATGTCGTGCTGATGGGAAAGATGGCAAGTCTTTTGGGCAAGACAGAGGACGAACACTATTTTGCGAATCTGGCATCAGAGATAAAGAAAGCATACAATGCCGCTTTTTTTAATGCGGAGACCTCTACTTATGACCGCAATAGCCAGACAGCCAATGCCATAAGTCTCTTCATGAATCTTGTTGAACCGGAAAATGTGGACGCGGTATTTGCGAATCTGGTCAAGGATATTGAAAGTCGAAACAATGCTTTGACAGCAGGAGATATTGGCTACAGATATGTGTTGCGCGCATTGGAGAATGCCGGTGCTTCAGATTTGATTTTCAAGATGAACAGCAAGTATGATGTTCCCGGTTACGGTTGGCAGTTGGCTCATGGTGCTACGGCATTGACCGAATCGTGGCAAGCGTATGGCTTTGTATCGAACAATCATTTCATGCTTGGGCATTTGATGGAATGGTTGTTCGGCGGACTGGGCGGACTGAAACAGGACGAAGGTTCTGTTGCTTACAAGCGTTTATACATAGAGCCTCAGATTGTGGGTGATGTGACCGAGGCGACGACAAGCTATGAGTCTCCATACGGAAGGGTTGAGTGTGAGTGGAGGAAAAACAAGGAGGCTTACACGTTGCGTGTGGTGGTGCCTGCCAATAGCGAAGCTGTCGTATGTCTGCCATCCGTAGATGTAAGCAGAATTACAGAATACGGTATGCCGATAGACAGACGCAATAATATCAGATTGCTGGAGACGAAGGGCGATAAAACCAAATGGTTGGTCGGCTCCGGAGAATATCTGTTTAAAATCAGAAATATTTAAGAGAGGATATAGGAAAGCGTCCTAAAATTATTTGTTAGAATTACGTGGGTGTATTCACAGACTCCTTCAGATAAAAGAGAGTCTGTGAATGCATCCATGTATTTTGATATATGTTTCTGAACATTTTGGTCTTTTTTGTCATTTTGTTGATACAGTTCACTTTTTGATTCTGGAATGCTGGAACTTATGTGTGATACTTTGATTATCATTTGACAAAGAACTTCAAAATAATGAAACATGGATTACTTATTGGTTTGTCATTCATTGGATGCAGACTCAGGGCGCACGAAGCATCTTTATCCTCCTACAGTGACATTGGCTGTAGGGGTACGGTTTGTTGCCGTGTGGCTGTCGATAATGATTCTCTTTCTAATGTTGATTCTTCAAAAAACTTTGTTGCAAATGCTACTGGCTATATTATCGGTGGTTCGGGCATCGCGTTGTCGGGTGGCAAGAATGCCGCTGAAATACTGAAACTTCTCCCGGGAGTGAAAGGCGAGGGGGAAGGATTCACTGTCAACGGGCTTCCCGTAACTGAGATTCAAGTCAATGGATTTGCCATACGGGGCAGGGAGGAACTGGAACTTGTCGCTTCCGATGATATTGCAAGCATAGATGTCGATTACTTGTCCGGCAGCGACAAGAATGTGAATGTGGCAGGTGGGGTGATACGTATCAACTTGAAAAAGCCGGAAAACAGGCAGTACTATGGAAATCTGCGTGCCTCCGGGACACTTTCTCCTTACTATGGCTTTGTGGATGGGAATGTAGGAGGCATGGTGTTCTACAAAGGACGAAAATGGACGCTGTATAATACGACATGGCTCAACAATGATTGCTCGGATACAGAAGAGAAGGAGAAATATAATTATAATGTATCCGGTGAGAACCAAACGGTCAGAAACTTTCGGAACTTCTCAACGACCCGGAATGTGGCCTTTATGATGAAAGAGCGTTTTTGCCTGACATATAATTTGAACGACAATAACAGTCTGACTGCAAATATGTTTTTCTCCAATCTCCGTTCACGTCCGGAAGTTATGACGGATGGATATGATGATGTTTCGCATACCCGTACCGTGTTGAAAAGTCACATTGACGAGAATGTGTATTGGGGCACGCTGAAATATGTGTGTGCGCTTGACGAGAACGATGCGGTATTTGAAGTGAGTACCGATTACATGCGTACAGATGAAAAGACAAAGGAACTGGTGTCTGATTTTTTGCCTGAAAGCGAATTTGTGGAGGACGTTGTGCGTGGCGATGAGAAGGTCTATACGGAGAATTTATGGAAGAAACATACGGATTTGTGGAGTGCTGGAGCTTCTTTTTCACGCAGTATTGCTCATGTCGGTACGTTCAAGATTGGGGCTTCTGCTTCATTGGTGAAATCGGTTGTTTCTCCCAGACGTGGTGGGGATGCCATTGACCGGACGGAAACTAAAGGTTTTACTCCCTTTGTTTATGCCACACTTACAGGAAAATGGAAGAATGTGAGCTATATCGTAGGGATAAACTCGCAGTGGAATAGAATCGGTTTTTACAACAGAAGCAAGGGACATGAAGACGAAAACCGGCAATGGTGTCTTAATCCTACCCTGCAGTTCGTTTGTCCGCTGAACAAGGAGAAAGGACATGCGCTGAAGGTGGCATATAAACATACGATGGACAATATACCATACGATGCAATCAATACGGAGTTGAGATATAATAATGTCAACAGCTATGTGGTTGGAAATCCGTTCCTGACAGCGGCCAAGTCTGATCTTGCCATGATTGTACTCTCTCTCAACAAAGGGATGTTTCGTTTTTGCGGATATTACGACAGGGCGACAGACATAATCAAATATGCCACGTATCAGGAGGAGGGAGGCGGCGACTTGTTTTATACGATGCCGGTCAATTGCAAGGCTATAGAAACATGGGGATTGTCTGTGGAGACTTGCATCACCCCTTTGCGTTTCTGGAAGATGAAAGCGTCTGCAATGGTCAGATTTATGAAGGAGAATGCCGTTATCGGCAAACTTGATTTTAACGGTACGAATCAGAGATACACTTTAGGGATTGACAATGATTTTGTTTTTGGAAAAGGTTTTGGTGGGAATGTATGCTTTGATTTTGAACCTACATTCAGAAGTCTGGACAGAAAATACCATACAGTGCTGAACTTGCAATGCGGAGTGTATAAGTCTTTCTGCAATGACAGGCTGAATCTCTCCTTAAATCTTAATCTGTTGCGCAAAACCAGAACCTTCGACACGGAGGCTGCTGCGTTCAATTTGAGTCACAGGGATATGACTCATGGACAGTTTGCAAACCTTACAGCCGTATGGAAACTCGGAAACCGTTGAAATCGTTGTTCACCAAAAGAGGACATGCACCGGTGCATGTCCTCTTTTGAAGATGCTATTTTTTCTGCTGTCGTTATCAGATGTTCAGAGCCGATTTGGCATATTCGAGCAAGAACTTGGCAGTTTTTTCAAGTCCGAGAACTGAACTGTTCACGCAGATATCGTATGCACGGCTGTCACCCCAGTTTGTCTCGCTGTAGAAATCGTGATACTTGCTACGCTGGTTGTCAATCTTGTCAATGATTTCTATTGCCTGTTCGCGAGTCATTATTTCGCGGTCACTGACAAATTTTACACGGTCGTTGAAGTTGGCACGGACAAAAATGCTGAGATGCCGTGGGTGTTCACGCAGGATATAGTCCGCACATCTGCCCACGATGATGCAGTTTTCCGTTTCCGCCTTTTTCAGGATGATTTCTGTCTGAACCTGAAACAGAGATTCGTTGCTGACACTGTTCGTGTAGAAATTGCTCAATGTCTCAAAAGGGGAGCTGAGAGAACGTACAGCTGAGGAAAGAAGACCTTTGTTCGACACCTCATCCGCTTTCTTGAACACGTTAGGATTAAGCCCGCTTTCCTCTGCCGCCAATTCAATGAGACGACTGTCGTAAACCGGAATGTTAAGTTCTTTTGCCATCATCTGTCCGATGGCCTTTCCGCCGCTGCCTAATTCGCGACCGATTGTGATTACATAGTTCGACATAAGTGTTAGTATTTAAGTGAAACAATCTGTATGTTTATTTCTTCATGAGTCTTTCGTGCGTGACATGCTTTCCGCTTGGAGAATTTCTCTCTCCTTTTTGGGAAGTTTTTTCACCACCTCGTCGTATGAATGATTGATAAGAGCGTATATCAACTCGTCGGCAAGTTCATTCTGATAGATGTTTATCTGGTTCCAGTGTTTCTTGTTCATGTGGAATGCCGGAGTGATGCTCGAATATCTGTCTCTTAGCTCAATGGCATAGTCGGGATTGCATTTCAATACGAACCATTCGCTGTTGTCAAGAGAAATCATGGCGAAGATTTTGTGGCGGACACGAAACACAAGCGTGGTGTCATCGAAAGGAAAATCTTCCGAACTTGAAACCTTGCTCAGGCAATAGTGACGTATATCTTCAATGTTCATATTGAAATCTCCTTGATCTTAGCAGTTATAAATTCAATTCCGCATTCTTGAATGCTCCGTGCCTGTAGAAGTTCCACAGCATCACGGCGGCTACGATAATGGCAATTCCGTCGCTGACGGCTATGCTTATCCACACTCCGTTGGTTCCGAATATGTCGGGAAGAATAAGAAGCAGAGGAACGAGGAACAACAATTGTCTGCTGGCAGACAGGAAGATGCTCCGTTTCGCCATACCTATACTCTGGAAGAAGTTGCCCACCACAATATAGAAGCCGACGAGCGGATTGCACAGCACGATGATTTTCATGCCTGCAGTCGCAAGCGAAGTCAGCTGAGGGTCTTCTGTGAAGAGCATGACCGGAATATGAGGGAAGAATTCACAGACAATAAAGCTGCATGTCATGATGATACTGGCATACAAAATGGAGTATCTGAGCACCTGTGTCACTCTGTCAAACTTCTGCGCCCCATAGTTGAATCCGGCTATCGGTTGCATTCCCTGAGTGATTCCCAAGGAAATCATTACGAAAATGAAAGTTATTCCGTTGATGATGCCGTATGCGGCGATTGAAAGGTCTCCGCCATGCTTTTGCAATCCTTTATTGATAAGTATGACCACAAGACAGGCACACAGCTGCATACAGAATGGGGAAAGTCCGATTGTCAGCATATTCTTGACAATACGTTTTTTCAGCTTGTATATTCCGCGCCGCAGATGGATTACCTCATTCTTGTTGCTCAGTATCTTCAACACGAAGATGAGTGCGATGAATTGTGCAATTATTGTCGCCCATGCCGCACCGCGTATGCCAAGGTTGAAAGTGAAGATGAAGAGAGGGTCAAGTATGGAATTGACTATGACCGTAGTGATGGTGGCGGACATGGCTATGTTGGGATGCCCGGCAGATCTTAGCACGGCATTGAGTCCGAGATAAAGATGGGTGATGACGTTGCCGAGCAATATGATGAACATATAGTCGCGCGCATATCCGATGGTGTTCTCACTGGCTCCGAAGAACAGCAGAATCGGGTCGATGAACAAGATGGCAAAGAAACCCAGTACCACTCCGATGAGGATGTTGAGCGACACTACATTGCCCAACACGTTCTGAGCCGTAGCATAGTCTCTCTGCCCGAGTTTTACGGAAATCAGTGTAGAGCCTCCCACTCCGACCATTGCACCGAATGCGGCGGAAAGGTTCATAATCGGAAATGTGACGGCAAGCCCCGACAAAGCCAATGCTCCTTCAGCTCCGCTGCCAATACGTCCGATGAAAATACGGTCAACCATGTTGTAGAGTGATGAGGCTGTCATGGCTATTACTGCCGGAATAGCGTACATCATCAACAACTTGCTAATCTTCTCCGTTCCTAATTCCTTTGGCGATTTTTGCGTCATCAGTCTGTCCCTTTCTCGATAATTCTAAAAAGCGATGTGCAGTCCCACATCTTTTTTTATACTATGCAAAGTTACTTTAATTGTTTGTGTTTTCCACATCTTTCGTCATCATTTTTTTCTTTATGGAGAATGAAAAAGATATTTCATTGACAGGATGTGTATGGAGAAACTTGAAGGTACGGTGGGGATTCCGGCATTATTCGCCGGATGGGGAGGGGAGGTGAAGAATTGAAAGATACATTGAAAGGTGGTTGAAATCTCAATAGGTGCTTGCTGGGTCTGATGGTAGAGACGCTTTATTGGGGTGTTGGTGCAGCTGAAATTTATGCTCCTCATAAAAAATTTTTTGAATACGTTTTTTTGAGGTATGTTTGATTTTGATAAAATGATAGCATATTGGCTGATTATAATTCGTTTTGTGCGGATTTTATGATAAAATACTATCTTTTTGATTTTGTCAAATGTTAAAATTCTAAGCCTTCTGGAACGCTTCAAAATGAAGCGCGCCGAACTTTTCTCGAAGAATGGGGATTTTACGCGCATTTCGTAAAGCTCCCGGAAATTGTGAAATACTGTTTCATTTTTAGACAGCTCTTTTACATTTATTTATCTTCTGCGAAGAGTCTTTTGGAAAAAACTACTAAGTTTTCAAATTTTCAGCGCACTGTTTTTTTCTTCGCAGCGCACTGTAATTTTATTTGCTGTGCGCTACAATTTTAAAAACTTAGTAGTTTGGAGAAATTTTCAGCGTGGTGTTTTTGGAAAAGCTCTGGAAAGCGGAGAAAAAGACGGCGAAGTTCTGTTGAAATGTTAAGAAGTATATAATTTGCCACATTGGAAGTGGGTTCGAGCGAAAACTTAAAAGTGAGTGGATTTGAAGTGATATTTGAGAGTGAAAATGGTGGGTTTTATTGCAATATATTGATAATCAATAAATTATTAAAATGTGGGATTTCCCCAGAAAATTGCGTCCGGCGCGTTTTTTTGAGTGTTTTGAATAATTTTGTATCTCATTGATTATCAATAATTTATCTTTGGGCTGAAAATTTCGTCTCTTCGTCATCGGTAAAAAATCGCTCGAAGTGTTAAATTTTCATTTTGGGTGAAAATATCATTTTGTCAAATTGAAAAATGGCATTTTAGCGTGCTTTTTTGTCATTTATGTGGATGTTCTCGAAAGACTTCCTTGTTTGAACAGCAGAGGTGTCTGTAAAAATATTCACAAAGCA
This sequence comes from Bacteroidaceae bacterium, assembly GCA_017621515.1. Classification (GTDB taxonomy): domain Bacteria; phylum Bacteroidota; class Bacteroidia; order Bacteroidales; family Bacteroidaceae; genus RGIG8745. Next base: position 5,429 of record JAGASY010000057.1, on the reverse strand, counting down.
TATCTGTTCAAACAGAAATACAAATAAACCGGAATTGGATATGCAAGATAAACATCCAATTCCGGTTCAAACATATTTCGTGAACTTGTTCTTATCCTCCAAGTTCAAGTCCGAACTCTTCCTTGAGTTTGAGCAGTGCCGGATTTTGTTCACACATCATGGTAAACTGTTCGACACGGTTGTATGCCCTGCGTTTTTCTTCTATTTTCCGTTGTCTTACGGACATCTTCACAGAAGTGTTGGCGAGTTTACGGCGGAGAAACTCTTCAATGCTTGGAACAAACTTGAGCAGTTGTCCTTCCACAGTGGGATTATCTGCAAGCACTTCAAAAGAACATCCGTCGGAAAGCAATTCCGGATCAAGGTTGTTCATTCTGGTTGCCATGGCAATGTCTTCTTGCGGAAGAGAAGAGGCAAATTCCCGCCATGCAATGCGCAACTCGTTGTTGTCGAACGGACGGTTTGTTGAGGTGGCAGTGGTTTGCTTCTGTATCTTATCCTCTGCAGGTTTTTCTCCGGAAACAGCCGATGCCGACTGAAGGGCATTTGCCATAGTCTGTCGGATGGAGAACCCTGTGTCTCGTCTGACGGTGTTTGTCTTCGGAGTTGTCGGTGCAAGTTGAGGCTGATGTCCCGGTGTGCTTGGCGCAACAGGGCGGTTGGCATCTGCGCGATTGTTCGTTGTGGTCGTATTAGGCTTGTCGGTATGGATGTTGCCTCCTTGTTGAGGCTTTACCGAGGCAGACTGCGGCTGTGCTGCATCTGCGAATATGGGTTTGAGCTTCTTCGTAGGGCAAAGCCCGGAAGAAGGAGCATCATCGCCTTGTGGGAGCTGGGCTATTTCAATCAGCGTCAGTTCCACCAGTAACCGCTTGTTGTGGCTTTGCTTGTAGGCAAGATCACAATTGTTGCATAGTTTCATGGCTGCGTACAGAAACTTGGGCTGACAACGCTGCGATTGCTCCATGTATCGTTTTTTTACATCCTCGGAAGTTTCAAGCAGTTTGACTGTCTGCGCATCGCGGCTGACAAGCAAGTCGCGCAGGTGCGAAGCAAGTCCCGTGATAAAGTGTTGTCCGTCAAATCCTTTGTTGAGAATCTCATCGAAAATGAGCATGGCTTCTGTGACTTTGCTGCCGAGAAAATAGTCTGTGAGCTTGAAATAGTAGTCGTAATCCAGTACATTCAGATTGGCGATTGTACTGTTGTATGTGATGTTCCCTCTACAGAAAGAAGCCACTTGGTCAAAAATAGACAGTGCATCGCGCATACCTCCGTCGGCTTTTTGTGCGATGACACCGAGAGCTTCTTCCTCCGCCTCGATACCTTCGCTTTGTGCCACATGGCGCAGGTGTGCCACGATATTTTTCACGCTCATGCGGTTGAAGTCATATATCTGGCAACGCGACAGAATGGTTGGCAGCAGCTTGTGCTTTTCCGTCGTGGCGAGGATGAATATAGCATGGTGCGGAGGTTCTTCAAGTGTTTTCAGGAAAGCATTGAATGCGGCTGTTGACAACATGTGTACCTCGTCGATGATGAACACTTTGTATTTTCCGATTTGTGGCGGTATGCGCACTTGTTCTATCAGCTGACGTATGTCATCGACCGAATTGTTGGATGCCGCGTCAAGCTCATGGATATTGTATGAGCGTTGCTCGTTGAATGCCTTGCACGATTCGCATTCGTTGCATGCTTCGCCTTGCGCCGTAGGGTTTAGGCAGTTGATGGTTTTGGCGAATATTCGGGCGCACGTCGTTTTTCCGACACCTCGCGGTCCGCAAAACAGATAGGCATGTGCCAGATGCCCCGAGTGTATGGCATTCTTTAATGTGGTAGTAAGCGATTCCTGTCCTACCACAGTGTCGAATGTGGAAGGGCGGTATTTTCTTGCCGATACTATGTAGTTTTCCATTATAATCTTACTTTTGTTCCGACAAAGATACTAAGAATTGTTTATAAGTTTGTAACTTTGCCGTACAATGATGTGAGTTGCGGACTGATAAATTTCAAATCAAACTATAATAAATGATGACAATATATCCTAAACTTATTACGGATGCGCTCGCCACTGTGCGCTATCCGGGAAATGGAAAGAATCTCGTGGAGGCAGAAATGCTGGAGGACGATTTGCGTATAGACGGTATGAAGGTGAGCTTTTCCATCATCTTTGACAAGCCTACCGATCCGTTCCGCAAATCTGTGATGAAAGCTGCTGAAGCAGCCATACATGCGTATGTAGGTAAAGATGTGGAGGTTACGGTAAATGCAAAGTCAAGGACTGAACTTCCGCCTGAGCCGGATAAACTTTTGCCGGGAGTGAAAAATATCATTGCCGTGTCGAGTGGAAAGGGTGGTGTCGGTAAATCTACGGTTACAGCAAATCTTGCAGTCGGTCTTGCCAAATTAGGGTATCGGGTGGGATTGCTCGATACTGATATTTTCGGTCCTTCCATACCGAAGATGTTTCAGGTTGAGGATGAACGTCCATACGCAGAGAATATCAACGGACGTGATTTGATTGTACCGATTGAGAAATATGGGGTCAAACTTTTGTCCATAGGCTTCTTTGTCAGCCCGGAACAGGCTACGCTGTGGCGCGGAGGCATGGCATCAAATGCGTTGAAACAGCTGATTGGTGAGGCTGTATGGGGAGATCTGGATTATTTCATTCTTGACACACCTCCCGGAACGAGTGACATACATCTTACATTGCTTCAGACGCTCGGCATCACTGGTGCGGTCATTGTGAGCACTCCTCAGCAAGTGGCACTTGCGGATGCGCGGAAGGGAATTAACATGTATCTTAACGACAAGGTGAATGTGCCGATTCTCGGACTGGTAGAGAATATGGCATGGTTCACTCCGGCAGAACATCCGGACGAGAAATACTATATATTCGGAAAGGACGGATGTGCTAATCTTGCAGAAGAACTTAATGTTCCTTTGCTTGCGCAAATACCTCTTGTACAAAGTATATGCGATGCCGGCGACAGTGGTGTTCCCGCAGTTCTCGACCCCGCTTCTCCTACCGGTGTGGCCTTTATGAGTCTTGCTGCTAAGGTGGTGACACAAGTTGACAAACGAAATCTTGCTGCACCTAAAACTAAAAGGGTGGAAACAACCAAATAAGTTTGTCGCAGGCGAGTTTGCCCTGCATTTTCGGAAAAAGTCTTTAAGACAAATCTTTTATTTCTAATGAGGCTACAGTTGTGCGGATGTATCTGCACAACTGTAGCCTTCTGTTTTTCCTCTCTTTTTTATGCTTTCTTTGGTTCTTGGTGAACCTTATTCTCTTTTGACGTGTTTTGAGTATGTCAGCAGAAAAAAAGGATATCTTTTTGATTCGTTCTTGATTCTCTGCATAGCTTATTCATTCACTCTCAAATATATAATATTATGTTTTTTCTTTGGTTTATCATTATTGGAATTGTAGCCGGAACGATTGCCGGATATATTATGCGGGGAGGCGGTTTCGGAATATTCGTCAATTTGCTTGTGGGTATTGCCGGAAGTGTTCTTGGAGGATGGATTTTCAATCAGTTCGACATTCATGCAAACGGTCTGTTCGGGAGTCTTGTTTCTTCCGTGGTTGGAGCTGTTGTTTTGTTATGGATTGCTTCCTTGTTCAAGAATAAGAAAAAGAAATGAGTTTGGACTCATTGTTTTATTAACCTGAAAAGAAATCTTATTAACTTGAGGAAAAAGTTTATTAACCTAAAAAAGAATTGGATATGAAGAAATTTCTTATGGCGGCAGTAGTTTGCGCCGCAGGTCTTACACTGGCATCTTGTAGTTGCAATGATTGTGATCACAGATGCAAGAAATGCAGTTCGGATTGCTGCAAAGTAGAATCGATGAAGAAGTCGGCGGACAGGGCGGCTGAGAATGCTTCCCATAAGGTCAAGAAAGCGTGGAAAGACACCAAGAAAGAAGTCGATAAGGATACACGCAGGATTGGAGAAGAAGCAAAGGACTTTGCGGACAAGGTTGACAAGAAAGTTGAAAAGGGAGCTGAGAAAACAAAAGAAGCCTTGGACAAGACAAAGGAGAATGTGAAGAAAGATGCCCGGAAAGTAAAAAAGGAAATGGAGAGCTTGTAAAGGGGTATTCTATAAATTGAAAATTGACGGTTGAGAATTTCAAAGATGGATTCTCAACCGTCAATTCATAATGTGTCAATTTATATCTTAGAACAATTTCTCAGGATATACTCCCTCCTTTACCAAGTTAGCAATACGCTCTACTGTTGCTTCGCGGTCGGCAGCGTATGTCACACCGAACCACTTAGATGTAGTGTCGAGAACTTCTACTGTAGATGTACCTTCATTGATAAGTTTGTTCACCATGAGCGGAATGAAGAACTCTGCCTTGAGGTTTTCCATGTTCTTAGGGTCAGAAAGTAACTCCTTGAAATAAGCCTCGCTGTGCTCGAAATAGTCAGGAGTGAAGCCCCACATGTTCATACTTACAGGCACATTGTCTTCTACAGGAATCCATTTGCCTTCTTCATCCTTGTAGCAGATAGGGCCGTCAACACGCATGATTTCAGTGCGCTCAACCACGTCTGTCAGGTGATGCTTCTCGTTATATTCGCATATACCGCGTGCCACAGAACCGTTTTCGCTCAATGTGTTGCAGCAGCGGAAACCAACCATTGCGTATGTGTTTTTGCTGCCTTCAGGAAGTTCGCTGAGGAATTTTCCTATTGTAGCAAAAGCATCGCGTCCGTAAAAGTCGTCACAGTTGATAACGCAGAAAGGTTCTTTGATAGCATCTTTTCCCATGAGAACAGCATGGTTTGTTCCCCAAGGCTTTACACGACCTTCAGGGCACTTGAAGCCTTCCGGAAGAGAGTCGATGCTCTGGAACACCAGTTCGCATGGAATCTTGTCTTCGTATTTAGAAAGAATCTGAGTACGGAACTGCTCTTCAAAATCCTTACGGATAACCCATACGATTTTGCCGAAGCCTGCCTGAATAGCATCATAGATAGAATAATCCATGATAGTCTCGCCATTAGGACCAAGTCCGTCAAGCTGTTTCAAACCACCATAACGGCTGCCCATGCCGGCTGCCAATAGAAATAAAGTTGGTTTCATAACTTTTAATTTTTTGTAGTTAATGTTTTTTTAGTTCTTGAAAAATCAGAATGAAATTATTATTAAAACTATAAATCAAGTTTATAGAAGCAATAATTCTTTTTTGTCCATTTTGCAATAGAACCGTTCTTTCTCGCAAAGTTAAAAAAATATAGTGATACGAATATATTGTTTTGTCAATTTATTTAAGAAGCTGTTTTGATTTCATTCGATAAATTTGTTAAGCATGATTTGGATGAATGCAAGTTGTACCATAGCTTCCGCAGTTTCAGCAAGGAATTCATAATCAATGGTCAGCCTTCTGAAGTTTTCCAGCCATGAGAAAGT
>JAGASY010000056.1 GCA_017621515.1 Bacteroidaceae bacterium | reverse complement strand
TCAGTCAGGTCGGTTGGATAGTGTGTCATGACTTTATTGTTTGGTACCTTTAAAGATATAACATTTTTCCAACTGACCGGCTGATTTCTAATTTTATGTAGCCCTATAACATTTTTCTTGAATCATTTTAAAACAGTTTCTAAGAAGCCGTTAAATTTTATGTATATGAAATGTCGTATTCCGTATGTTCTTGTTTTGGTTTCTTTCTGTTGTCTTCAACTTTCGTCTGCACATCGGTTGGCCCAATAGAAATGGGTGTATCCGGCAATAAGATTTTTGTATCTGAAAAGCTTTGTCTTCATCTCTTTGCCTTTGGCTGAATATTGGACACCAATAGACGAGTCGGCGGTTTCATGGATGAGTATGTCAGAATAGTGAAACTCATGTCCTCGTATGGAATCCGATGCCTCATGAGTCTGCATCTGTAGCTCTCTGTAGCCAAGATGCAGCTTCATTCCTTCGAAGGTTCCTGTCACATCAAGCGCACCGACCATTTCATACTTTTGGCTGTCCATGCCGATTATACTCCGGCACAGATAAAGCATTCCTCCACATTCGGCATACGCATATCCTCCCTGTTCTATATATTCACGGATAGACTGCTTCATCGAAACATTGGCAGCCAGTTCTTTCAGGAAAAATTCCGGATAACCTCCGGGCAGATAGAGCAGGTCTGTGTGTTCCGGCAGTTTGTCGTCTTTACACGGAGAGAAGAAGATGATGTCGGCTCCGGTGTCTTTCAGATAGTCGATGTTGGCACGATAGGTGAAATTGAACCCTTCGTCATAAGCTATAGCTATGCGTTTCGGACACAGTTCCGGAAAAAAAGGAAAATGCAGTTTCTTTATATGTTGCAAACTGTTTTCCAGTGCTTTATGTGTCACAGGCATGGTTGTTGCTTCGATAATCCTGTCTATATCTACGGTCTCCTCAACCATTTTTGCCACTCTTTCGATGAAAGAATCTATACGGAAGCGTTCATCTATCGTCAAACCGAGATGGCGCGAAGGCAGTTCTATGTCCTTTTCTTTTCTTATATATCCGAAACATTCGATTCCGGCATCATTGCATGCTTCTTTTAAGAAGGTGAAGTGATTCTCCGAAGCCACTTGGTTGAATACGACACCAGCTATTTCCGTACCGTACTTCTTGCTGAAATGGCAGAACCCGTATATTGTCGGAGCCACACTATAAGCTGCCGATTTTGCATTGACCACGAGTATGGTCTTTGCTCCGATTACACCCGCAATTTCCGCACTGCTTCCGTAAGCTTTGTCATATCCGTCGAACATTCCCATAGCTCCTTCCGCCACACAAATCGCTGCCTCCCGGGAATATTTGTCGAATACATTTCGCACATGCTCCTTTCCGCCCATCCAGATGTCAAGGTTCACCGATTCTCTTCCTGCTGCCAAAGTATGCCATTTAGTATCTATGTAATCCGGACCACATTTGTAGGGCTGTACCGACAGTCCTCTGTTTCGGAGTGCGCGGAGCAACCCCATTGTGAAAGTGGTTTTTCCGCTTCCCGAGCTTGCTGCCGCTATCATTAGTTTTGAGATAAATTCCATAAACTCTTGAAGTTTGTTTTTGTAATGGATTTAGACTCTTCTCCTTATATATATGTGTGCCGACGGTGGCATGATATACATTCTGTCTATACATGTTGCTTACAAAGAGTCTTATTTTTCATGTAAAGATAAAGTTTTTGGTTTTTTATTTCAAAAGATCAGCTTATAAACTTCAAATATTCTTGCAATCATGGTGCAATATTGACTGAATGAACAGTTTGGCAATCGCGTGCCCTTTGAAAGATTTATACCCTTTTATGCAGATGTATTCGACAGGCTTCTCCGTCGAATATATCCACTTGATAAAATAGCAAAAAACATGCTGAAATGCCTTTTTTTCAATTTGACAAAATGATATTTTCGCCCAAAATGAAAATTTAACACTTTGAGCAATTTTTTGCCGATGGCGAAGAGACGAAAATTTCTGATTAAAGATAAACAGTTGATAATCAATAGAATATAAAATTCTTCAAAACACTCAAAAAAATGCGTTGGACGTAATTTTTCGAGAATTTTTCATGCTTTGATAATGTATTGATTATTAGTGTGTTACAATAAAATATGCCATTTTCGCTCTCAAACACCGCTTCAAAGTTACTTATTTTTGAGTTCTTGTTCAGACACTCTTCCAAAGCTGCAGATTATACACTTCTTAACATTTCAGCCAAAGCAAACTGCTTTTTTCTCGGCTTCCCACTGTGTTTATTTTTTCAGCGCGCTGTAATTTTATTTTCAGCGCACAGTGAGAGAATTTCTACTGCGCTGCAAATAAAATTACAGTGCGCTGCGAAGAAAAAAACTGTGCGCTGAAAATTTGAGAACTTAGTAGTTTTTTTCCAAGAACTCTTCGTCGGAGATAAATAAATGTAAAAGAACTGCCTAAAAATGAAACACTATTTCACAATTGGCAGAGCTTTCAGAAAGTGTGCGTAGAATCCCCGTTCTTCGAGAAAAGTTCGTTGCGCTTCATTTTGGAGCGTTCCAGAAGGCTTAGAATTTTAACATTTGACAAAATCAGAAAGATAGTATTCTGGTGCCATTATTGATAATAAAGATTCTATTTTGTGGGATATATTGTCATTTTGTCAAAATTGAACACCCCTCTAAAAAACGAATTCAAAAATTTTTTTATGGGACTTTGAATTTGCTTTATTTTATGTAATATTTCAACGATTGCAGTCTTATCCTTGCTTATCTGAAGGAGGTTAGTTACTTTTGTAGTGTAAAACTGAAATATAAGACATTGTGGTAAGAACAGAAATACAAAATGAACTATATCCTGATTGCCCAATCCGGAATATACTTGCTCGTATAAGTGATAAATGGTCTATGTTGGTTCTTTTTACATTGAACCAGTCTGAATTGATGCGTTTCAATGCTTTGCAAAGAAACATTCCTGATATTTCGCAGAAAATGCTGACTGTCACTTTGAGGACGCTTGAAGAAGACGGATTTGTCAAGAGGAAGGTGTATGCAGAGGTTCCGCCAAGAGTGGAATATTCATTGACAGACAGAGCCATTTCCCTGTTGCCGCATATCAACAGCTTGATTGTGTGGGCAAAAGAAAATATGAATGACATTTTGACGGACAGAGCACGTAAAAGGAAAAAATAGTGAGGAGTTTTCAAATACATTTACATAAATAAAATTTGCAATATATCAAGATAAAACATCATGGCAGGAGTATATGTACATATACCGTTTTGTAAGAGCAGATGTATCTATTGTGATTTCTTTTCTACTACCTCACTTGAAGAGAGAACACGCTATGTCAATGCCTTGTGTAAGGAGATAGAGGCAAGGAGAGACTATCTGCATACGTCAAAACAGAATGGGAAAGTCTCGATTGACACGATATATTTCGGTGGAGGTACTCCTACACAGCTGTCGGCAGACGACATAAAGAACGTTATGGAATGTCTGCATCGCATATACGATGTAAGCCGAGAGGCGGAGATAACCATCGAAGGCAATCCGGACGATTTGAACAGACGTATGCTTGACAACTTGCTGAAGGTTGGATTCAACAGGTTGAGCATGGGCATACAGACATTCAGTGATGAACGGTTGCGCTTTCTTTGCAGACGGCATACAGCGGAGGCGGCTGCCCATGCCGTGGAGGAAGCCAAACGGGCGGGGTTCGGGAATATAAGCATAGATTTGATGTATGGTTTTCCGAATGAGACATTGTCGGAATGGGAGAATGATGTGTCTGTCGCCATAGGCTTGGGCATACAGCATATTTCTGCCTACTCGCTGATGTATGAAGAAGGTACGGCATTGTACAGGATGAGAGAAGAAGGGAAGGTGGAAGAAGTTGACGAGGAATTGTCATTGTCCATGTATGAAATGTTGATGGATAAGCTGGAAGATGCAGGATTCGAACATTATGAGATTTCTAATTTCAGTCGTCCGGGATTTCGTTCCCGTCATAATTCAAGCTACTGGAATGGCATTCCCTATATCGGGGTAGGGGCTGCCGCCCATTCATTTGACGGAAAATCAAGACAATGGAACCCTTCGTCGTTGTCCTGTTACATCACTGGCATGGAGGGCGGAACACTGTCGGTTGAGAAGGAAGAACTGAGTGAGTGGCAGAGATATGACGAATGCATAATGACCGGATTGCGCACCTCTGACGGTGTGAATCTTGATGCATTGAGACAGATGTTCGGCAATGAGCGGCTCAGGTATTGCATGGACTGTGCGGAAAAATACATTCATGACGGATTATTGGAGATAATTTCCTCTCCCTATTCGCTCCGGCTTACAAGAAAAGGCATTTTTGTATCCGACAGTATCATGGCGGAGCTTATGTCGGACGAAGATTAAAAACAATTTCTTAAAAAGATTTATTATAATCATAGTGATAGCGAAAAAAAATGACTTCCGAAAGTTTTTCTATTGGTTATGTCTGAAAATAAGGGTGTTAGCTATAACTTTCTAATTTGATAAAAAGGACACCCTCCTTAGATTTGTACTTTTCCCTCAAATTATTTGTACAATCCAAACTAATGTTTTATACTTTGCGCGGTATAATTTTGTGCAAAGTATAGATGAAATTTGCTTATATTACGCGCGGAACGGTGATTTTATGCCGTCTTCTCAATAAAAATATGTACCTTTCCTCTAAAGAAAAAACATTTTCTTTATCCTGCAGGTGTGAGATTCCCACGATTTTCATTTATATTTGCAAGATAATACACGAGAATTCATGTAGATAGAATGAAATTAAAGAATCTGATAGCAGAATGTACTGTATACGACTTCAAGGTGATGCTTGAAGAAAAGAAGCCTAAGAGTTGGCTGAAAAGCGTAAGCGCTTTTGCCAACGGCTTGGGCGGTTCTCTTTTCTTTGGTATAGATAATGATGGCATCGTCAATGGACTTGGTGATGTGCAGCATGTTTGCGAAGTTATCAGTAGCAAGATACGTGATTACATGGACCCTCTACCAGAGGTGGAAATGATTCCTCATAATATAGATGGTTCACATATATTGCAACTCAAAGTCATTGCAGGGCATTATACTCCATATTACTACGTCGGCGATGG
>JAGASY010000055.1 GCA_017621515.1 Bacteroidaceae bacterium | reverse complement strand
GTGCGCTGTGAAGAAAAAAACAGCGCGCTGAAAATTTGAAAACTTAGTAGTGTTTTTCCAAAAACTCTTCGCCGGAAATAAATAAATGTAAAAGAACTACCTAAAAACGAAACACTATTTTACAATTTGCGGAGGCTTCACGAAATGCGCACAGAATCCCCGTTCTCCGAGAAAAGTTCGGCGCGCTTCATTTTGACGCGTGCCAGAGGGCTTGGGATTTTAACATTTGGCAAAATCAAAAAGATAGTATATCAGCAGAATGACAGTCGTATTGATTTTACAAGCCGACATTTGACATCATTATGTCAGAAAAATTTTTCCGCTAAAAATCGTATTCAAAAATTTTTTTATGGAGCCTCGAATATTGGTTGTAGTAAAAACAAATTATTATATTTGCAAATAAAAGTGACAGATGTTACATTCGTTCATTAATTCACCTTAATTAAAGACTAAAAAGATGAAGAAAACAAATACGTTGAAACTATATGTCATCATATTTATAGCTGTATTACATTCGTCTGTACATTGCGTCGGACAGGAACATAAGGCGATAAAAGGCATCAATGCCGCACTGAATATACATTCCGGCAACGACAGCACACGCACCACCCGTGCAAGCATCGGAATCATGAGCAGCCTGAAACGGATGGACGGTGTGAACATCAATCTCATAGGAAGCGGAATAAAGGAAGACATGAACGGCTTCATGTTTTCAGGACTGGTCAGCACCACCGGAGGAAAAGCGAAAGGTGTGCAAATCGGAATGCTTGCCAATGTGGTAGGCAATGATGCCAGCGGAGTGATGTTCGGCGGCATGGTGAACGCTTCCGGAAAGACCACCAGAGGTTTGCAGATTGCCACAATAAGCAACATAGCGGAAGATGCAGCGGGAGTACAGTTGTCCGCATTCAGCAACATAGCCTCACTGCGCGCATCCGGTACGCAAATATGCGGCATCATGAACATAGCGCGCGAAATGGATCGTGCCGTACAGATTGCAGGAATTGCCAATGTCGGAATGGACAGTGTCAGCGGAGTGCAAATTGCTCCGGGAAACTATGCCGGCACTCTCAATAAGGGAGTGCAGATTGGACTGCTGAACCTGTGCGGCGGAGAAGTGAAGGGTGTGCAGGTTGGCATTATCAACTACAGCAATGACACGACAGCCCACAAAATCGGGCTTGTCAACATCAATCCCCAAACACGAATGCAGATGCTTGTGGCGGCAGGCAACATAAGCAAGACGAATATTGCCATGAGATTTATGAACCGCCACAACTACAGTATAATAGGATTCGGGACACATTATCTTGGTTTGGACGACAAGTTCTCGGGATGTATTTTCTATCGCACTGGATTGCGAAAGAGAATCACACCGGTCATCGAACTAAGTGGCGACATAGGATTCTTCCATGTGGAGAATTTCGAGAATGAAGATTCATATACACCGGAAAGAATGTACTCGCTGCAGGCACGCGTCAATATAGAATTTCGCATCAGCAGACGACTGAGTGCTTTTGCGTCATGCGGATATGCCTCGACACGCCATTACGACCGGAACAAGGAGTTTGAAAGCAAACCCATCATGGAAGTCGGAGTGGCCCTGTTCTAATATTAATAATCTCGGTTCAAGCATTGAAGACAATGAAGAAGATATGTATAATCATAGCGGCAATCTCATTTGCAGCAATCACAGAAGCGGAAGAGACGGCAGACTCATCTTATTCTATTTCTACGGCAAACACACTGAGCACCCACGAAGAGACTGTGCAGAAGGACTCTATATTCTTTGAGCCGGGACTACAGAAAAAGCGTCCGTGGAGAGCTGCCATAGAGACATTCGGAATAAATGTAGGAGTTTGGGCTTTCGACCGGTATGTCATGAACGAAGATTTTGCGCGCATAAACATACATACCATACGTCATAATATTAAAAACGGATTCGTATGGGACAATGACCAGTTCTCTACCAATCTTTTCGCGCACCCATATCACGGCAGTCTGTATTTCAATACAGCACGAAGCAACGGACTCACCTTTTGGGAATCAGCCCCATACGCATTCGGCGGAAGCCTGATGTGGGAAACCTGTGCCGAGATAGAACCTCCGGCAATCAACGACTTGATAGCTACAACGGTGGGCGGAATAGCACTCGGCGAAGTGACACACCGTGTTTCAGACCTCGTGCTCGACGACTCAAAGCATGGATTCCAACGTCTGTGGCGCGAAGTGCTCGGCACCATAGTATGTCCGATACGCGGATTAAACCGCATAATCACTGGTGACGCATGGAAAGTGAAACACAAAGGGTATCTTTATCATAATTATGAAGAGACTCCTGTGAAGTTCTCCATCAGTGCAGGAGAAAGATACATGGCGGACAACAACCAGCTGTTCAAAGGCGAAAGCAATCCTTACGTGGAGTTCAACTGCACGTATGGAGACCCTTTCGACAAAGAAAGCGACAGCCCTTACGACTATTTCACGGCAAGCGTCCAGATGGGTTTGTCTTCCAACCAGCCCCTTATCAACAAGGTCAACCTCCTCGGAAAACTTTGGAGTGTACCTCTGCAAACATCAACCGGAATGGATGTCACATTCGGAATATATCAACATTTCAACTATTTCGACTCGGAACCAGTGCTTGACGGCTCTGAATACATCCCCTACAAAATATCAGAGGCAGCCAGTGTTGGTCCGGGCATCATTTACCGTTTTCCCCAGATAAACAGTCTTGCCAATATGGAGCAAAGCCTCTATCTCAGCTGCATATTGCTTGGAGGCGGACTGACCGACTATTACAATGTCATAGACAGAAACTACAACATGGGAAGCGGGTACAGCATCAAGAACCGCACACTAATCGACTTCGGCAAGTACGGACGGTTTGCACTCAACATACATCTGTATCAGATATTCACATGGAAAGGATATGAGCAAAAGAAATATATGGTGGAGACCAATCCGCTGTATCTTAATGCACAAGGAGACAAGGGAAATGTACTGCTCGGCATCATCAATCCGGAAATAGAACTGAGTCTCGGAAACAGAATCATGCTCGACATCGGACTGAGCTACTACCATCGGCATACTCACTATTCCTATCACGATGATGTGCGTTTCAGAACTTTCGAAACCAGACTGGGTGCCACATATAATTTCTGATAACCACAGAGAGCCGAACAAAACCGGACAAATTACATCTTATAGCTCCCATGTCTGTCCCATGCTGAAATGCCGGAAAAAAAGAATTATCGGCATCTTTGGCACACTCATTCAAAAATGTGTACCTTTGCCGCCAATAAACGATGAAAAGGATTTGCCAATGGAAAATATATCTAAAGAAATACTTGAAGAAGCATGGTCTCAAGGTGCCGGACACTTTATAGACTTCATTACGGACAAGTATATAGAAGCTATCGGCGGACAGCTTACTGCCGACAACATGGACAGACTGAATGCAGACCAACACACCCTGTTGGCTTACAGATATATAAAGGATGAGGTCATGGAAGGCGGATTTATCCAACTCATTCACAACGGATACGGCCCATACGTGCTTGACAGTCCGTTTCCATACGTCATCAAGAAGATATGGGGATTGACAGATTTCGCCAAACTGATATTCAATGTACGGAAAGAATATCATCTGCACAAAGAAGAAATAGAAGCAGACATGAACGAAGAAGACTTCATGGCGCTTTATGAACAACTGGAGAAGCTCAATGATTATGGAGATGATTTTCTTGACGACTTCCAAGAGGAAACAACACCGGCTATAGCATTATACGTGAAGGAAAACATCGACAAATTCTGTTTCGGTCTCTGATAAGCTCCAGATATTTATAATGTAAAAAAACGAACTCAAATGAAGACAAAAATCACAAAGAAGTCTGCTATAAACATAAAGAACAAAAGAGCGTCATTTGATTATGAGTTTATAGACACATTCACAGCAGGCATCGTGCTCACTGGTACGGAAATAAAGTCCATCAGACTCGGAAAGGCAAGTCTGGTGGATACATTCTGCTATTTCAACAACGGCGAGCTATGGGTGAAGAACATGTATATAGCTCCATATTTTTATGGTTCATACAACAACCATACGGAAAGACGGGAGCGCAAACTGTTGCTCAGCAAAAAAGAACTGAGAAATCTGGAGGCCGAGACAAAGGCTCCGGGATTTACGATTGTGCCGGTAAGACTGTTTATTAATGACAAGGGACTTGCCAAGGCTGTTATCGCACTGGCACGCGGAAAGAAAGAATACGACAAGAGGCAGAGCATGAAAGAAAAGGAAGACAAGAGAGAAATGGACTATGCAAAGAAGAAATTCTATTAAACAAAGCAGAATCATCTTCATATCGGACGCAGAAAAATAATATAATCTCCGGCTCTACCAATATCAAGGACTAAGAACACAATATGGCAACGCTTGAAAACATCATAAAAGAAAGAATACTTGTTCTCGATGGAGCAATGGGAACAATGATTCAGTATTACGACTTAAAGGAGGAGGACTTCAGGGGTAACAGGTTCAAAGACGTGCCGGGACTGATGAAAGGCAATAACGACATTCTTAACATCACGCGCCCCGACATCATCAAAGACATACACAGGAAATATCTTGAAGCCGGTGCAGATATCATCGAAACAAACACCTTCTCTTCACAGAGAATATCCATGTCAGACTACCACGTGGAGGACTATTGCAAAGAGATAACCACGTATGGTTGCAGACTGGCAAGAGAAATGGCAGATGAATATACGGCAATCAATCCCGACAAGCCACGCTTTGTGGCAGGTTCAGTAGGTCCAACAAACAAAACCTGCTCGATAAGTCCGGACGTAAACAATCCGGCTTTGAGAAACCTCACCTACGACGAACTTGCCGAAGCTTACGTTGAGCAGATGAAGACCATGATAGAATGCGGAGTAGATGCTCTGCTCATAGAAACCATCTTCGACACTCTCAATGCAAAGGCTGCAATATATGCTGCAGAGACTGCGATGGAACAAACAGGACGGAAAGTACCTGTAATGCTTTCCGTAACAGTCTCGGATGTCGCCGGGAGAACTCTTTCCGGACAGACCCTCGATGCGTTCCTCGCTTCAATACAACATGCGGATATTTTTTCCATCGGACTAAACTGTTCTTTCGGTGCCAAGCAACTGAAGCCGTTCCTCAAGCAGCTTGCCGCCCGTGCACCTTATTATATTACGGCATATCCGAATGCCGGACTTCCCAACAGTCTCGGACAGTATGACCAGTCTCCGGAAGAAATGGCAAGCGAGGTGAAAGAATATATAGATGAAGAAATCGTCAATGTCATAGGAGGATGTTGCGGAACAACCGACAAGTTCATCGCCGAATATCAGAACATCATAAAGGAAAAGGACAATTCATGGAAAAAGCCACACGTCAGGGTTGACAGACCGGATGTAATGTGGCTTTCCGGACTTGAACTGCTGGAAGTATCACCGGAAAAGAATTTCATCAACATAGGAGAACGGTGCAATGTGGCAGGTTCAAGAAAATTTCTGCGTCTGATAAACGAAAAGAACTATGAGGAAGCTATGGCAATTGCACGTAAGCAAGTGGAAGACGGCGCACTGGTCATCGACATCAACATGGACGACGGATTGCTCGATGCAAAGGCAGAAATGGTCAACTTCCTTAACCTCATCATGTCTGACCCGGACATTTCACGAGTTCCTATAATGATAGATTCCTCTAAATGGGAAGTCATAGAGGCAGGACTGAAATGTGTACAAGGAAAATGTATTGTCAACTCCATTTCACTGAAAGAAGGTAAAGAAAAGTTCGTCAACCATGCCAAACAAATAAAAAGACTTGGAGCCGCCACAGTCGTAATGGCTTTTGACGAACAAGGACAGGCAACCACATACAAGCGGAAAATAGAAATATGTGAACGTGCATACCGCATACTGATAGATGAAGTAGGATTCAATCCTCATGACATCATCTTCGACCCGAATGTACTGGCTGTAGCAACAGGCATGGAAGAGCACAATGAATATGCCATCGATTTCATCCGGGCAACAGAATGGATAAGAAAAAATCTGCCCGGAGCGCATGTCAGTGGAGGTATAAGCAATCTTTCGTTTTCTTTCCGCGGGAATAACTACATACGTGAAGCCATGCATGCCGTATTCCTCTACCACACCATAGCGGCTGGACAAGACATGGGAATTGTCAATCCTGCCACTCAGGTAATCTATTCAGATATTCCAGAGAACATACTCACTGCCATAGATGATGTACTGCTCAACCGCCGTCAGGATGCGACAGAGCGGCTGATAGAACTTGCAGAGCACATAAAGGCAGAAAAAGCAGGAGAAAAACAAGCTGTGGAGAAAGAGAGCTGGAGAAACGGAAGCAGCGTGGAAGAAAAACTTGAACATGCTCTCGTGAAGGGAATCGGCGACCATCTTGAAGAAGACCTCGACGAAGCGGTTGAGAAATATAAAGATGCCGTCAAGATAATAGAAGGTCCGCTGATGGATGCCATGAACAAAGTGGGCGAACTCTTCGGCTCGGGAAAAATGTTCCTCCCACAAGTGGTAAAGACAGCGCGTACAATGAAGAAAGCCGTAGCCTATCTCCAGCCGCTGATTGAGGCAGGAAAAGGTGACGGAGCAGCAAAAGCCGGAAAGGTACTGCTTGCAACTGTCAAAGGCGATGTACACGATATAGGAAAAAACATTGTAAGTGTCATTCTTGCATGCAACAACTATGAAATCATCGACCTCGGAGTGATGGTACCTACGGAAGAAATTGTCCGCAGAGCCATAGAAGAGAAGGTGGATATTATAGGTCTGAGCGGACTCATCACACCGTCTCTGGAGGAAATGGTCAATGTGGCACGCGCTCTTGAACAAGAAGGAGTCAATATACCGCTGATGATTGGCGGAGCAACTACTAGCGAACTTCATACAGCATTGAAGATTGCTCCCGTATATTCAGCTCCAATAGTATGGATGAAAGATGCTTCGCAGAATGTAATAGCGGCCGCACATCTTTTAAATCCTGCTCTGCACGACTCATTTGCACAGAACCTTGACGAGAAATATGCTCAACTACGCGAGCAACATCAGACAGAGAAGCAGGATACTCTGCCACTTGAAGAAGCAAGAAAACGAAAACTGAATTTATTCTAATATACTGACAGAATAAATTTGACTGCAAAGATGTGAAAAAATTGAATGATGAACATTGATTAATCTTCGTACCACAAAAAGCACCGTATCATACTTTAAATGATACAGTGCTTTTTATCCTTATATTTTGCATTTCTACCACAAAGCAACTTTCCCTTCCACACCTAAATCTAATGTAGCAGTAGCTATCCCCAAAGCACGGAACACCTTTCCCATAGTGGAAAGAGTGATAGAATATTTTCCACTTTCCAATTTGCATATCTGAGAACGCTTCACACCTATACGTTCACCAAGTTCCTCTTGTGTGAGGTTTTGCTTTAAGCGTGCGTTCTTAATGGCTTCCCCTACGAAGTAAGCATCTACCTCGTCTTTGAGCTGCGCTTCCATCGCATCTCTTTCGGGAGTTCCTACTTTTCCCCATACTTCATCTACCAGATTATCTGCAGGGGTAAACTTCATCTTTGCCATAACATATTATTTTTTATCGTTGAAATATTCTTTTCTTATTTCTTCTGCTCGCTGTATCTCTTTTTGCGGAGTTTTCTATGTTTTCTTTATGATTCCATGTGTGGCAACAACAAGTGTTTCCGTTTCTGTGTCCCAAAAAGCAAACAAAATGAATATAACAAAAGATAATTGCTAAATTAATATCATAGTCATACACTACCTACGGATAGGTTGATTGCGAGTTCTTATGAAGCAGCTATCCCGAACTTGTATAAACATTATGATGTTAATTCTTCAACCATTAACCTTCTGCCATGCAGATTCCACAGTTTGAAGCACAAAATCCACCTCCTCATCGGTCAGCACCTGACTGATAGGCAGACTCAATTCTTCTCTTGCCCATTGTTCCGCCACAGGAAAACACAAATCAGCATATTCCTTATAGGCTTCCTGTTTATGAGGAGGACAAGGATAGTGAATCAATGTCTGCACACCTTTCTCAGCGAGTATGTGCTGAAAATAATCCCTGTTCAATGTTCGCAGAGCATAAATATGATAAACATGGCTCCCCACTGTTTTTTCTTTTTCCGGAACTTTCACACCACCATTGCAGTCAGAACATAGAGAAGACAAAACCTCAGTGTATCTGTGTGCCACCTCCATCCGCCTGTGATTATCAGCATCCAGACGACGAAGCTTCACCCTGAGCACAGCCGCCTGAAGTTCATCAAGCCTGCTATTAAATCCTTTCAAACAATGGACATATTTCTCCTTCTGACCATAGTTCGCCATACTGCGCACCATTGATGCCAAATCTCCGTCATTGGTTGTTATGCACCCGCCATCGCCGATACACCCAAGGTTCTTTCCCGGATAAAAACTGAATGCCGCCGCATCTCCCAAGTTCCCGGCACGATGTCCGTTCAAAACTTGCGAAACAGTCCCACCACATAAGCTTGACGTATGATAAACAGCTCCATGAGCCTGACAAGCATCCTCCAAAACCTTCAATCCGTATCTCTGCGCTACAGACCTCACAGCATCCATGTCGCACACCTGCCCATAAAGATGCACAGGAATGATACATCTGGTACGCTCATTGACAAGCTTCTCTATCAAGGCGGTATCAATAAGTGCATCATGAGCCTTCGGCTCGCAGAAAACAGGTTTCAGTCCCACACGTGACACAGCAAGTACAGTAGCAATAAAAGTATTGGCAGGTACAATCACCTCATCGCCGTCATTCCAACCATACATCTGTTTCCATGCCGCAAGCACAAGCGTCAACGCATCCAGTCCATTGCCCACTCCGATGCAATAAGATGTCCCTATATATTCAGCAAACTCGCGCTCGAAGGCTTCCGTCTCATGTCCATGAAGATACCATCCGGAATCCATGACATTCACCACCGCATCCCGAAGTTCCTTCCCAAAGGAAGCATTTATCTTCTGCAAATCAAGAAACTTGACATACATATCGCGACCAATAAATCACAAGTTTCTTTGACGGCAGAAATATCCGGAGAACACCTCATCCGCATATTCCACCGGTTCGTCGAATATTCCATATACAGAGCTTCCGCTTCCCGACATGGAGGCATACACCGCACCCATATCATAAAGCTTATCCTTGATGGCTGCAATCTCCGGATATTTCGGAAAGACACTCGCCTCAAAATCATTCACCACCGTGTCTTTCCATGTCTCCAAAGGCTTTGACAACAATTCAGGAAGAGACGTTTCAGGGCGATGCGGCGCAACCGCAGCGTATGCATCACGAGTAGATACAAATATATCCGGCTTCACCAGCACAAGGCTTTTCCCTGAAAGCGAAAGCGAAAGGTCATGGAACACATTGCCTATCCCTGTGGCAAACACAGGCTTGTTCTCGATGAAGAAAGCACAATCAGCACCGAGTTCTGCCGAATATTCCTCCATCTGCTTCACATCCAGTCCAAGTCTGAAACGCTCGTTCAGCATCTTGATGGTGAATGCAGCATCAGACGAACCGCCTCCCAGTCCGGCACCGGTAGGAATATGCTTGTAAACAAATATGCTCACAGGAGGAAGCCCGAATTCCTTCTTCAAAAGTTTATAGGCTTTGACCACCAGATTATCTTCCGGAGTACCGTCCAATATCGTCCCTGACACTTTCAACTGATAACCACACTCAGGCACTGCACCCTCTATATTCTTGATTTCTATTGCATCCTGAAGATTTATCGGATAGAAAACAGTCTCAAGATTATGATAACCGTCGGGACGACGTTCCACGACATTGAGACCTATATTTATTTTCGCATTAGGATATACTATCATTGTTCTGTCATTTAATTATTGTTTCTACGAGGCAAATATACTCATATTCTGTGAAAGAAAAAGTCTTGATACAGAAAAAAGATTATACGAGAAACTCCATCCGAATCATCCGTTTTCATTACGCACTTCCTAAAGCTACAGACAGCCTAATAATGCTCCCATAAAAAAATTTTTGACATCACTTTTTTGAGGCATGTTCGATTTTGACAAAATGACAGATATTTTAGCCAATTTAGTTTCTTATTAATTGATTTTATATCATAACACTATCTTTTTGATTTTGCCAAATATTAAAATTCCAAGCCCTCTGGAACGCTCCAAAACGAGGCGCGACGAACTTTTGTCGCAGAACGGGGATTCTGCACACATTTTCTGAAGTCGCCGAAAAATGTGAAATAGTGTTTCGTTTTGGAGCGATTCTTTTACATTCGTTTATCTTCGGCGAAGAGTTTTTTGAAAAAAACTACTAAGTTCTTAAATTTTCAGCGCACTGTTTTTTTCTTCACAGCGCACTGCAATTTTATTTGCAGCGCAGTGAAAATTCTCTCACTGTGCGCTGAAAATTTGAAAACAGTGCGCTGCAGAGAAAAAAACAGTGGGGAACAGGAAAAAAGACAGTTTACTTCAGTCGAAATGTTAAGAGGTGTATAATCATCTGCATGTGAAGAGTGTCTGAACAGGAACTTAAAAAAGAGTGGATTTTTGAAGAGATGTGGGAGAGAAAAAGCCAAGTTGAATCACAAAACACTAATAATCAACAGATTATCAGAACATACCAATTTGTCGAAAATTTGCGTCCAGTGCGTTTTTTTGAGAGTTTTGATAAATTTTATATTCTTCTGATTATCAATAATTTATCTTTAATCAAAAATTTCCATCTTTTTGTTCCCGACAAAAAATCGCTCCAAATGTTAAATCTTCATTTTGGGCGAAAATATCATTTTGTCAAATTGAAAAATGACAAATTAACCTATTTTTAAGTGGTTGTCTTCGACGGAAGAGTCTGTCGAAGACAACCACTTAAAAACAAAAGAATAAGACTGTTGAATATATTAAAAACAATTTATAATCCTAAAACGGAACTTCGTCCATTGGTGCCATGTCAGGTGTAATGCCATTAATAGGGTCATTCTCTGGCGGAGTCGCATTGCTGTTCATCCGTGAAGGAAGTATCACCCCACCCTCTTCACTGGAAATCATCGGTATGGCATCTTCATTGATATTTGCAAAACGGGCATATTCGCCACGGAAACGCAGACGCACATCGCCCACAGCACCGTTTCGATGCTTGGCAATGATAATCTCGGCAAGTCCTTTCAGGTCATTGCCATGCTGATCCTTATATATCTTATAATACTCAGGACGATGGATGAAGCACACCATATCGGCATCCTGCTCTATGGCACCCGACTCACGGAGGTCACTGAGCTGCGGACGCTTGCTGTCCGGATTGTCTGCCGTACCGACTCGTTGCTCCACGCTACGGTTCAACTGCGACAAGGCTATAATCGGAATGTTCAGTTCCTTTGCCAGTCCTTTCAGTGAGCGCGAAATCGTGGAGACCTCCTCCTGACGTGAGTTATAGGACATGCCGGAGGCATTCATCAGCTGAAGGTAGTCGATAATGATAATCTTCACCCCATAGTCCCTGACCAGACGTCTCGCTTTTGTACGCAGTTCGAAAACGGACAATGAAGGTGTATCGTCTATGTAGAGAGGCGCATCAAACATTTCCCTGATTTTGTAGTCGAGCTGCCCCCACTCGTATGGAGCAAGCTGTCCGCTCTTTATCTTCTCTCCGGGAATCTCACACACATTGACAATCAGACGGTTGACAAGCTGCACATTGGACATTTCAAGAGAGAACATCGCCACAGGCACCCTGTTGGTGATTGCCATATTCCTTGCCATTGACAATACGAAGGCAGTCTTTCCCATCGCCGGACGCGCAGCGATAATCACGAGGTCGGAGTTCTGCCATCCGCTCGTCATGGCATCAAGCGCATCAAAACCCGAACTGAGTCCGCTGAGTCCGTCGGTTCTTGCCGCCGCCTTCTGCAACAGTTCGTATGCCTCGTTGATGACCGGATTAATCTGTGTGAAATCCTTCTTCATGTTGGTCTTCGACAGCTCAAAGAGCTTTCCTTCCGCCATCTGCATCAGTTCGGCAATGTCCTGACTCTCGTCAAATGCCAACTTCTGAATATTGCTTGTATAAGTAATCAGTTCACGCGCCAATGCCTTTTGAGCAATGATATGCGCATGAAACTCTATGTGTGCAGACGAAAGCACCTTGCGGCTGAGTTCTGCCACAAAGAAAGGACCGCCCACATTATCGAGTTCACCGGTCTTGCGCAGCTGTTCCGTCACAGTCAGAATATCGACAGGCTTGTTTTCAGATGCCAACGACTGTATGGCAGAGAATACCGCCTGATGCTTCGAGTCATAGAAAGAAGCTGGTTTCAGAATATCCGACACAAGTCCGAAAGCATCTTTTTCGATAAGACAAGCACCAATCACAGCCTCTTCCAATTCAAGAGCCTGCGGTTGCAGATGACCATATTCACTCATCTGCGGAGCTTCCGCTGCTGAATTTTTTCGTCGTGTTGTCCGTCGTGTTTCCGCCATATAAGTTTTATTTTTGTAAGTTCATATTTCTTTATCTTTGCAAAATTAATCAGTTTTGTCCAAACGAACACAGATACAACCCAAAAGTTTTACAAACCCGGAGGTTGTTATATGACTGATTTCAACATTGGCTATGTGCATACTTCTTCATGTTTTTCATGTGAATATATTTTGCATGGAGTCTGCCGACATAACTTCTGCAGCATCAGAAAAGAGGTTATAAGGTAAGGAACTGGGAAATCTTCAATGAACAAACACCCTAAAAGTCCGTCACCTTATAACCTCATAATATATATTCAGTTTAGAACTTCACTTTTGCTCCTGCCATCATCCAGAATCCCGGTTGCAGGATATTGCCTATGTCATAGTAGCGATACGAAGTGAGGTTATTGCATTCCACATACAAGTCATACTTGCTTGCATTCCACTGCAATTTCATGTCAAGAAGCCCGTATGGACGATATCCCACAGTATGTGCCGAATAATCGGTCTTGCCTTCAGCGTTAGTATAAGGGGTATATCTAACATAAGTGCCCATTCTGTCCTGCCATCTGTAAGAAATGCAGCCACTCAGCCTGTTCCATATTCGGGCATCAAGTTTTATGACAAGTTTATGGCGCAGATAGTCCATAGCGTAACTACTTGCATATATTTCTATGTCGTCGTGTCTCTTCTGATGAATGTAGGCATAATCTGCCGACAATGATTTCAAGACGGAGTGCTGTCCGAACACCTGCTTCAAGTTCAGAACTGCATTGACATCAAATCCCATATTGTCCATCTTGAAATTTGCCGCATGATAAGTGGTAAAACCATTCTCCACGTCGCTTGGATACATCACCCAGTCAATCATCGAGCTGCAATGGCGATGGAACAGACGTATTCCTGCATTCAAGGTTTTGCTGCGGTAATTTCCGCCTACGGTAAACTCACTCGTTTTTTCAGGCTTCAACCCTTGGTTGCCCTCCTGAGTAGGCGACTTGTAGAAAAGGTCTGTAAATGTAGGCATTCGCTGTGCCATATTCCACGATGCATACAGCTTCCAGTGGTCGGACGGACGGTAGCTCACATCGATTCCCGGATAAAGTCTGTACCGGTAGTCAAGCCCGGTGTTCATGTTCGCCATGAGTCCGAGCGACACAGTCCACTGCTTGAGCACCACATCATGCTCAAGAAAATAGCATATATTTGTTCTGTTTTCCTTATTAGTATAATGTCCGTCGTGTCCCGGGATTTTCACGTACAAATCCTCTTCGAGCGGACGTCCGAGCGAAGTGCTCAGGATTCCTTCGTTTCTCACCTCAGCTCCAATCGAAGAGATACCCCATGCCCATGCAGTCTGTGCATTGGCAGAAATTCCATACACATCGTTCAGATGGAAATTCTCGCCTATATGAGTGTCGCGTATGAGCTGGTAGTGGTCTGTTGAACGGTTCCAATAGAGCGTCGGTGTAAATTTTACTTTTCCTTTAGTGTGCGCCGATACCGAAGCCATGTATCTGCTGTTTTCTTCATATTGATTCGGGTATTTTCTGCTGTAGAATGTGTTGGCACCATAGTTCTGTCCGCTCATGCCGAGTTGCCAGTCGATAGCCACATCGGAAGAAGAAGTTCCTCCGCGATAGAAAGCTCTGTACTTCTGGAAATCGGAATTTTCAGTGCCTCCGTCACTCTGCGAATATCCTCCGCTCACATTGCTGTAGAATGTGTTCTTCGTCAGCGAAGCAGATGCTTCCGCACCGAAGGTGCCGAAAGAACCTCCTGAGAGTGTAGCCGAACCGCCGGCTTCGGTGTCTTTGCTATAAGAATATTTTTCAGGGTAAAGACTTCTGTCGTAATCTTTGGTGACGATATTGATAGCTCCGGAAAATGCGCTTGTTCCGTATATTCGGCTGGCAGCACCTTCCAGTATCTCTATTCGTTCAATATCATCAATATTAATCGGAAAATCTACGGAATGATGACCTGTTTGCGGCGAAGAAATATTTATGCCATTAAGAAGAACAACAATCTGGTCATGCGTTCCGCCATTTATGCTTATGTCCGTCTGAATACCAAATGCGCCACGTTGCCGGACATCCACACCGGAGGCGAATTTCAACAAATCATTTACGCTTTGCGCGGGACATTCCTTGATTTGTTCACGAGTAATCACAGAAACTATGCGGGCTGTCTGCTGCATCGCCATAGGAACTCGTGAAGCTGTGACACTGACTTCTTCTGTCTCTACTTCTCTGTCGGCAGAGAGTTCTCTCGGTGCACTTGTCTGCGCCTTCGCATCCTGTACGGAAGCTGTCAGTAGAGTGGCAACACTCAAAACTCCGATGCTTATTTCCTTTCCCAATGAACGGAAGATAGCATCGCTCTTTCGGCTGAATCTGGTCCAACGTATAGCATCAGCCTTGATTTTCATCTCTTTTTTCTTGTACATCTTTAATTGTACTTAATGTTTAACAATAATGAATTTTGACTTTTCCATACCCCTCGGACTCTTCGGACAATCCATCGGAAGAAACGGAAAAGGCTGCAAATTTAGTTCTTTTGATTGAAAAGAAAGCTTTAGAAGCTGTTTTAAAATACAAAAATTATGAATCGAATATTCTAATAATTCAAGTTTTGCAAGTATTGGTACTCTGAGACAGAAGATGAGCCTGTCTTATTTTACAAGACAAATTGTAACTTTCGTTACTGTGGTTCAAATAGAGATATTTGCCTGTAGCGACGAAAGCATACTATACTCTATATGCACAGGCAATGCTTTGAAAACATATTGTATGTGCGGAAAAGAATCGAAAACAGTGCACTGAAAACTCAAATCAGCACTGCGGATTATAAAAACTGCACTGCGGATTTTGTAAACCACACTGCGGATTATAAAAACAACAGTGTGGATTTGAGTTTTCAGTGTACTGTTTTCGATTCCTTTCTGCACAGATATTTTCTTTTTCGTGAGCAAGTTCAACTTGTGAAACTTGAATTGATAATATTTTCTTTTGCATTATTTGTATTTATCAAAGTTTGTTTATAAATTCGCATCCAACAGTTTCAAGATGCACATTTGATGCTTATTTTCAGTATCAACAGCTATGGAACTATGTGATTTGGAAATTTAAACATATACAGATATGTATTATTATATTGATTCTGCCGGGCAACAACAAGGGCCTTTTCCGGCAGACATCTTACCATCAAAGGGTGTTACGGGCGAGACACTGGTGTGGAAAGCCGGCATGACACAATGGACAAAGGCTAAAATGGTACCAGAACTGAAAAACATGTTTGCTGCACCTCCGGTTCCTCCTTATGTACAAGGACAGACTACATCTACAGGACAGGCAGTTCCTCCTCCGCCACCATCGGGCGATAATCCTAAACCAGACAACTACATGCTTTGGGCTGTACTGAGCACAGTGTGCTGTTGTATCCCTATCGGTGCGTATGCCATATATTGTGCCGCTCAAGTGGATACACTATATAGACAGGGAGACTATGCCGGAGCATTGGCTAAAGCTAACGATGTGAAAACATGGTCTATTATCGCAGCTGTAGCCGGAGCTGTAGTGAATGGAATATACATGTTTGTAATGATTGCTTCATCAGCATTTTGATTCGCACAATTCTACGCTTGCTCCTGCTCATTGCAATCATAGGTGCGATGGCTGCGGTTTACTACTCGAATGACCCATCGTGTACGGTGTGGTATCCGAAGTGTGTAATGTATGCTATCACAGGATATAAATGTCCGGGATGCGGCATTCAGCGTTTGTTTTTCCATGTGCTGCACGGCGATGTGGTTACCGGAATAAGATATAATTATTTTGCGTCGCTCGTGTTGGTATATGCTTTAGTATTAATAAGCGGCTATATCGTACCTATCAAAGGCTATACAAAGTTCATTCGAGAGCATCTGGTCAACAGATATGTTGCCTACTCTTATTTGATATTGTATGTGGTGTGGTGGATAATCCGGAACGTATTGGATATATAAACAGTTTTTTAACCTTATAATAATAACAGTTATGACATTTGTCGATTCTATTAAGACTTGTTTTAACAAGTATGCAACTTTTGAGGGACGTGCAAAGCGTTCAGAGTTTTGGTGGTTTTGGTTGGCTTGTTTCGTTGCAGGTTACATTCCAGTTATTAACATTATTGTAGGTCTCGGTACACTTATCCCAATCATAGCAGTAGGTGTAAGACGTCTTCACGACACAAACCATTGCGGATGGTGGTTGCTGTGTCCAATCTACAACATCGTTCTTTTGGCTACAATCGGAGATAGCGGTGCTAATGACTACGGTGAGGCTTCTGTAGAATAATGTAAACGTCTTCACGTTTTCATATTATTGCTAACAAAATAAAAACGGTTGGTGGACATATATCATCCACTAACCGTTTTTTCTTTTTTCAGAAAGAAATCCCTATACTTTTCAGTCGTTGTATTGGGATTCCACATTATTCTCGGAAAAAGACCAATGATATTCAATGCGTTCTACTGACAGCCTTCCTTTTCTCATATCTTGCACAGAAAAGGAAATAGCAGATGATTCCGACAAAAGCAAAACATGCCCCAACGAGAGCAGTCCATTCATATCCCATACCCGATTCGACAGGCAATCCACCACAATAAGCTCCAAGTGCATTTCCCAGATTAAATGCCAACTGCACCATTGCACCTCCCATCAGTTCTCCTCCTTTAGAATATCTCAGAAGCAGAATCTGCTGCGGAGATGAGACTCCGAAAAGACATGCGGTCGCTATCACCATCAGCACAACGGACAGGAACGAACAATGCGCCACGAAAAATATAAGCAACAATGTCACAAATATTGTTATCTCAAGACCCCGCCCGGTATGTCCCGGACCGAACTTGTCAGACAACTTGCCGCCCAACAGATTTCCTGCCACCATTCCTGCACCAGCAAGTACCATCATAAACGAAATGTATTGTGAAGCAATGCCGGACACATTTGTCAGCAAAGGAGTTATATAACTATACCAACAAAAAACTCCGCCGTTTCCAAGAAGTGTTGCTGCAATAAGCAACCACGGAGCCGGATGTTTCAGAAAACGAAACTGGTCGCGAACTTTGGTGCTCTGCAACGGTGCCAGTTCCGGAATCCACCTCATGATTGACAACAGAGTCAGGATTCCCCACAAAAAAGAAAAACCGAAAATCATTCTCCATGAGAATACGGATGCAAGCATAGTCCCCAACGGTATGCCTATCAAATTCGCCACAGTCATTCCCGAACACATGATGGCTACAGCAAATGTGCTTTTCCCTTCCCTCGACAGTCTGTCAGCCACAATTGCCCCGACTCCGAAATATGCACCATGAGGCATACCGGCAAGGAATCTCATCACAAGCATTACATGGTAATTAGGAGCCAATGCCATAGCCAATGCTGCCAGAGTGTATATTCCCATCAGAAAAAAAAGAATACGCTTCAGCCGCCAAGCACGTGCCACAAGCACAATAAGGGGCGCACCAACGCACACACCTAACGCATACGACGATATTAAATGTCCCGCTGTCGGTATCGACACCCCAAAGTCTTTTGCAAGCAACGGAAGTATCCCCATCATCACAAATTCTGAAACACCGAGACCGAATGTCCCGAATGCCAGAGTCATCAAACTTTTCCTCATATCTTTTTACCTTCTAATTTCGCGCGAAAATACAAATTTTCTTTCTCCAATAAAAGCAACTTCATAAAAAGTACTAAAAAAAGCGGATGGGATGTACCTGTACAGGCGCATCCCATCCGCATATTATCTATATATAACAAGTCTAATACACAAGTACTTTCTTCCCTCCGACGACATAGAATCCTCGCGGAAGTCCTTTCGTAGCCTCAGAAGAAGCAACACCGCTACGGACTTTCACACCTCCCACTGTATATACATCCACACTGCCGTTTTCTCTTTCTACAGAAGATATGGCATCAGGTATATTGGTATCTTTTGCCAGCAGTCTTACATTATCTATATACATCAAGGTGTTATTCGCCGCACCCACACTGCCGCTTGTGCTGAAACCGAGACTTATCTCCGCCTCTCCACGTTCAGTAAGAGTGAAATCGTAGCACACCACTTCCCATGTATTATTCTGCTGAGGGAAACGATAGTCTGTCATATCACCAATCTTAACTCCGGTCAACGACTTGTTGACATTACCGGAAGCCACCACCGTTGTCCCGTCATTACTCTGTTGGTTTGTACACTCATAGCGCACATCAACTATCAGGCGGTAGTCGCCGGCTGACAATGGGACTATCTGTGAAATGCAGTTGCTGCCCTTAGTCCATGAATTGAGCACTGTCAGACAACGCACCCCGCATGTGTCATCCGCCATCATGCTGCTGCACTGAGCCGCATAGTTTCCTACATTGGACGGACTCACACAATACATACTTGTGCTGTAAGGCATTGAATACATACGTGCATAGTTGGAAGAACCGTCAAGCTGTTTTCCCGATTTCCATCCTTTTACAGGAAGAATATTCGGGAACTTAGAATCCTGCGCACTCACCTTGTTGACATAACAAGGATTATATTTCACCGAGCCGAGAGTTATATTCCCAGTAGGGTCGCCGTATGTTTCGTCTTCTTCAAAGCTGGCATTCAGGATTTTTTCTTTCGTGATGTCCGTATAGCCTTCGTATAGATCTTTTGTCTGAGTACTGGGCATGTCCGCTTCCTCGACACGAAGCTTGCCTCCTTCAACGCTAACCTTTACACAACTGTTTTTATTTATATCGACTGTTCCTTCCACCACACTGCTATTGCTGATGATGCTCACATCGACAGTCACATCCTTGCTCTGCACATTCTGGATGTAGGCTGCGCACGAATCATCTTCCGCCTGAAGTGCTGTGACATCTGCACCTTTGACAAAAACTTTCAGTACATTGCTGACAGAATGATTTATCTCGGCCACAAAAGTAGCGGAGGACTTACCGCCAATTATCAAAGTAGGCTCTGTAAATACAGGAGCACCAAGTTCGCAAACAATATTCTCAAGTTCGCACTTCCGGTCGCTCACGAAGTTAGACAACAGCAAATAGTTCGTTCCATCCGGATCAGCGGCTATAACTCCATTCCATCCTTCCGGTACAGAATCAGTAAGAACATTCAGCTTGCCATTCATGTTCTTAGTCATATCAGCCGTAATATTGCTATAGTATATGATATTACGTCTGTCAACCACATCTCCATTCGAGAAAGTACGTTTCTCAGCAGAATAAGAAGGATAAATCTTGGCTGTCTGTATGGAATTGTTCAAGCTGCGATCGCCAAATGCCACACTCTTGTCGCTCTTCGACAATATGCCGACTGCATTGTCAATATTCACCCAGTCGGTCTGCATACTTGTAAATCTGGAACCGTCAAGCTGCTTGTGGGCAGTTTCATCACCATAATAAAGCGTGCGCACTTCTTTCATCAATGGGTCTGTACTGATGGCCATCAGTCCGCCCTGCTCCTTACTGATAGTTCCACTTGTATTTCCGCGTACATAATCCACATAGATTACCGCATTTCCCGGAGTAGAATAAAGTGCGAATCGGTTGTTGAGTGCAGCATCATTCGTATTGATTTCTCCGTTCATCGTATAACTGTTTCCTTTCAGTTCGTATATACCGCTCACAACCGGAGTTGCATTAGTCTTCTTGCCATCAACGGTGTACCAACCAAGGAAGTTACCGGTATTATTTGCACGGTAAGGAACAATAATCTTGTTTTTATCTACACTGTTGGACGCTATGTAACCGGTATAGCTACCCAGTCCGGTACTCCAAGAGAAACAAGTGAAACGGTCGTCAGTGGCAGCACGTACAATATTCTGTGTCGTCAGAATCTTGGCATCGGAATACTTCTTGTTGAAGTCATCCCACCTCGTAGGCTTTATATTCTCCGTTGACAACACTTCGTGCATCAGCCATGTCATCATCACTCTGTGAGCCTCCACACCCATACGTCTTGCACCCACATCGGCATTGAGCAACCATGAGCCGTCAGCAGTGGTGGTCTGTCGCGCCTTGATATATTTATAGGCAAGATTCTCAAGCATGAGGGCATTAGGGTCGCCAAGGAAGCAAGCCATCGTCGTGTAGGAAGTTATCTGGTCGTAAAGGAAAAGACTCCAGTCGTTTCCGTTAGGCATAGCCAGTTCACCGTCGGCAAGCGCAAGCCAGTTGAGCACCTCATCCATCATCTTCTGATTGTTGTGCATAAGCGCATTGGTCTTCCACTTCTCCTCACCGGTCAAACCAAGCTGGAACAATTTCAATCCGAGTGCAGCTTCACCAAGTTCCTGCATAACCACATTCTGATAGCTTGTATGGAAAAGATTATGATTCTGCAATGTATAGTCGTCATACAAATTCTTACCCTTATACAAATCTGCCACAGTCTTGTCGTTATATTCAGGGTCAATTACAGTCTTGTTGTCAGCATCACTTATATGCGAATAGCTGTTGATGGCAAATTCACGAAGACGCTCAAACCATTTCGGAGCAAGAGGATCATCAGGGAACAGACCAAGTGTGACAGCAAGAACATCAGCTTCCCATCCGTTCTCCTCCGCCTTGGTGTCGCCGGCATATCCCGTAGGTATGGAACGCTGAAGCTCATAGTTACATTCGGCTTTCAGCAGAGCCTTGACATATCCTTTCTGAGCCTCGGTAAGCTTGTCCCACTGGAAATAGGCTGAATATGCCACAGACATCGCCCAAAGGGAAGACTCCCACACATGATCGCTGCTACTTGTCGAACCCCAATAAGCATTACCAGAGCAAACCTTCAACTTGTTAGCCTTATGAGTGGAATAAGCAAATACAAGCGACTTACGTGCCATTGTCTCAAGCTCTTCCCAAGTAATTCCCTCAGGCAATGTAACCTTATCCTTCGCATATTTCACAAGAAAGGCACATATCATAGACAAGTCTGCGTTAGGACGCACACCTTGCTCATTTGCACCCATCGTATTTTCTCCACGGAAACATCCACACTCCTCTCCTATACTGTTCGGAGCAGAACAAAGCTGGAAGTCGTTCTTCATATAGGTGGCAAAATTGGCAAGCATCTGCAAAAGATCGTCTTTCATATCCGCTTCAGCCACAAAGTCACTTGTAATAACTCCTTCTGTAGGACTGCTCACATCTGCCTCCGTAGGTTCTTCCGGTTCCACATAACTACCGTTCAACCTGTAAAGTCTAACATTGTCGAGCATGATGCAGCTTCCTCCCGACTTCCAGTCAACACCCACACTTATCACCACATCACCGTCAGCACTGGTTTCAAACACAAGTTCACTCGTTGTCCACTTCTGTGATGTAAAAAAGCCGGTGCTTCCCTGTGAAAAGACTTCGCTCATACTTTCCGATGCAGCATTCAGCGAAAAACTTGACGAAGCACTGTTGGCATACCCGCTACGCTGATCGACAGTCAGTTTATATCTGCCGGCAGGAAGAGCCTTCAATGTCTGACTCACAGACGAAGTTCCTTCCTCCCACCCCATTCTCAAATAATAGGCATGTTCTCCATCGCTCACAGTCGTTACCAAGCCAAAGTTATTGTCCGTGTAACAGTCCTTCGATACAAGCAACTTGGTGACATTGGCTCCGCCGACAGTCCACCCCTCCGGAGAAGCAAGTGTCCATCCGCGAAGTCCGTCTGCAGAATTATTCACCGGAGTCAAACTGTTAAGGTCATCATTCTCAAAAGAAGCATTAGCCAGATACTGTGACGTGACATCCTCCATCGGGGAAATCTCCTCCCCCTCATTCGCTGCTTCCTCCGATTGCGGCACAGAATAGGCGATGTCTTCAGCCTCATTTTCCGCTACAGAAAACGTGTATTGCATACCTACAGCTGTAACAGTACACATCGCAGCTGTCAATGCGGCAATACTAAGATAGTGTCTTTTCATTAGTTATATAAGTTTTTTTATTATAAGAATCTGTTTGCAAAAGTAAATAAATATGCGATGAATAGCAAAACAAACAAGGCATTTTTATGCATACTTCTCACACACTAATCTTAAAATAACTTCTTATAAATTATATAACTATGAAGACGGTAAAGGTATATCTACAATCTATGTTGGAGAAAAAACAGAAGCATGTAGCATGATTCACCAAACGACAGGTAAGGATTCGTTGGTGTGTTTCAATGACAGAAAGAAGCGAAGGAACTTCAGCAAGACCACGGAATGAGCAGTAAGCCCCCTATCCCATCAAAAAATCCACGGAAAGCTCAACGAGGTTTCCGTGGATTCTTATTAATATTCGGTTGCAATCCGTATGGATTGTCCTATTATTCCGTATCGACTATTGTTTGAAAAGATTCTGAACACAGCAGGAGTTTACTCCCACTCAATAGTTGCAGGCGGTTTTGAACTGACATCATAACATACGCGGTTGACCCCCTTCACATTGTTTATAATGTCATTGCTAACCTTTGCAAGGAACTCGTATGGAAGTTTTGCCCAGTCGGCAGTCATGGCATCCGTGCTGGTCACTGCACGCAAAGCCACCGCACGCTCGTATGTACGCTCGTCTCCCATGACACCGACACTCTGTACATTGAGCAGGATGACACCAGCCTGCCAAACATCGTCATAGAGATTCCAGTCGCGAAGACCACGGATAAATATATCATCCGCATCCTGCAAGATACGAACCTTTTCACGAGTAATGTCACCAAGTATGCGTACTGCAAGACCCGGTCCGGGGAATGGATGACGCTTAATCAGATGTTCCGGCATTCCAAGTTCTGTACCTACACGACGAACTTCATCCTTGAAAAGCCACTGAAGCGGTTCGCACAGTTTGAGGTTCATCTTCTCTGGCAGACCACCCACATTGTGATGGCTCTTGATGGTCTTGCCTGTAATGTTCAGACTCTCAATACGGTCAGGATAGATTGTTCCTTGTGCAAGCCATTTTGCATCTGTTATCTTCTGTGCCTCAGCATCGAACACATCGATGAAGCCGGCACCTATAATCTTACGTTTCTTCTCCGGTTCTGTGACTCCTTCCAGTTCCTTGAAGAACTTGTCGCTGGCATCTACACCTATCACATTAAGTCCAAGGCACTTGTAATCATTAAGCACATTCTGGAACTCATTCTTGCGAAGCATTCCGTGATCCACAAAGATACATGTCAGATTCTTACCTATCGCTTTATTAAGCAGCACTGCACAAACAGAAGAATCGACACCGCCTGACAGACCAAGAATAACCTTATCGTCGCCAAGCTGCTCTTTAAGTTCCCTCACTGTGGTCTCCACAAATGAAGCCGGACTCCAATCTTGCTTTCCGCCGCAAATATCCACCACAAAGTTACGGAGCAGCAATGTTCCCTGCGTAGAGTGGAACACTTCCGGATGGAACTGTACTCCCCACAACTTCTCATCTTCAGCCTGATATGCAGCATTGGCCACCGTATCAGTAGAGGCTATGGTACGGAATGTTTCCGGAAGACGTGTAATCGTATCGCCATGACTCATCCAAACCTGACTGTTGTCATCAAAGTCCTTGAACAGCGGATTGGACTTATCGAAAGAAGAAAGCTTTGCGCGTCCGTACTCACGTGTACCTTCCGGTTCAACACTTCCTCCGAAAGTCTGCGCCATAAGCTGCGCACCATAGCAAATACCCAGTATCGGATATTTACCGCGAATCCGACTAAAATCGAGTTTGAATGATTTCTCATCATAAACACTGTAAGGCGAACCACTAAGAATTACACCGATTACAGAAGGGTCATTTTCAGGAAATTTGTTGTAAGGAAGAATCTCACAGAATGTATTCAGTTCTCGGACACGTCGCCCGATGAGCTGTGTAGTCTGTGAGCCAAAATCCAAAATAATAATTTTCTGCTGCATATACTCTATTTATTTTGTTGGTGCAAAGATACAGAAACTAATTGATTCTTTTAATAAACAGAAGTGGTATTTTCAATGTCTGTCAATTTGAATTAAGAAAACTGTCCGTCAAAATTCCCACTATATTTTATTTCTCAATAAATATGGGGGGGGGTATTCACAGACTCCCTGCTTAAAACAAAATTTGAACACATCCGCTTAAAACAACAAGAAACACGCTAAAACGGCTTTCTTCGATTTGACAAAATGATATTTTCAGTCAAAACGTAAATTTAACATTTGGGGCAATTTCTTGTCGATGACAAAGAAAGAAAATTTTTGGTCCAAAGATAACTAATTGACAATCAAGATAATACAAAAATTTCAAAAATACTCAAAAAAACGCGCCGAACGCAATTTTTCAATAATTTTGAGTATTCTGATAATTCTTTGATTATTAATATTTTACAGTCGGATTCACCATTTTCATCCTCAAAAGCTCTCAAAAATCCACTCATTTTTAAGTTTCTGTTCAAGCACTCTTCCGAAGCAACAAATTATACACTTCTTAACATTTCGTCCGAACCTCATTGTCTTTTTCTCCGTTTCCCCGTGCTTCTTTATTTTCAGCGCGCTGTCGTCAAATTTTCAGCGCACAGAAAATAAAAAAGCAGCGCACTGCGGCTAAAAAAACAGTGCGCTGGAAATGTAACGACAGTGCGCTGGAAATTTGAAAACTTAGTAGTTTTTTTCCAAAAACTCTTCGCCGAGAATAAATAAATGTAAAAGAACTGTTCCAAAAAGAAACACTATTTCACAATTCCCGGAGGCTTCACGAAATGCGCATAGAATCCCCATTCTTCGAGAAAAGTTCGGCGAACTTCATTTTGAAGCGTTCCAGAGGGCTTGGAATTTTAACATTTGGCAAAACCAAAAAGAAAGTGTTTATATGTAAATAGATAAAATCTGATTTTCTTTTCCGAAATTTGTTATCATTTTGTCGAAATCGGACACACCACTAAAAAACGAATTCAAAAAATTTTTTATGGGGCTTCAACTCTATGGCAAAAAAGGCTTCCACCACCTGTGCTTGTTCTGAAATCATTCCGACAAAAACAGCCTCCAAATATGGGCTGATACAATATAATAATAGTTCGTAAAACTCTTTCTAATTAGAAGGTTTACGAACTATTGTAAAGGTGTTGCGCCAGAATTTAACGGACTATTGAGTTACATTTGTCTGAAAAAACGATTTGCCTCTTCAATTACATCAATCTTACCAACGTCGAGAAGACGAAGATTAGAAACAGGATTGCAAAGTATTGGAATCTTGTCACAAACGGAAAGGTAGAAATCAATAATGGAGAAGCTTCCTTCCCATTCGTCCATGAAGGTTGCCAGATGAGGGAAAAAGACTTGTATGCCCGAAAAGGCATACTTCTTGCATTTATCTACATCAAGGTTGGGATATGGACTTTTCACCTGCCCCGTGGTGACATTTGTCCATCCGACAAGCATATTGGCTTCATCAAACAAAAGATAGCGCGAGGTCTTACGCTCACTTACAAGAAGAACAGCTCCTACTCCTACATCATACTTCGTGGCAGCCATAGATGCCGCTACACTATTTTCATAAAAGGTCTTCAAATCGACATTACTCAAAATATCGACATTATGCACCAGTATAGGAGAAGCGGCATCAGAAAACAATGGCAAGGCCTTTTTCAATCCTCCTCCGGTTTCCAGAAGTTTCTCTCTCTCGTCACTGAACTTAATGTCTATGCCAAACCCTTCGTTCTCTTTTATATAGTCTATGATTTGCTCTGCAAAATGATGCACATTGACCACAATCTCCGTACATCCGCATTGTATCATCTTCTCAATAAGAATAGAAATAAGCGGTCTGCCATCTATGGGAACCATAGCTTTGGGCATAGTATCTGTAAGCGGTCTCAACCGTGTACCAAGCCCGGCCGCAAAAATAAGTGATTTCATTTTTCAGTAAAGCCTAAGAAGTTATTTTTATAATCTCCCCGATTTTTCAGTATGGAAATACCATCCCTTTATTTCGCCAGCTCTCTATGGCAAAGTATGACTTCCACACCGAATTTTTCTCTTATGTGCTCCGCAAGATGCTGCGCACTATAAACACTGCGATGTTGTCCACCCGTGCATCCACATGAAAACATCAAATCGGTAAATCCTCTCTCAATAAATCTTGCCACATGAAAATCTGCCAGACGATATACACTCTCAAGGAATGTCAGGATTTCTCCGTCTTCTTCAAGAAAATCAATCACCGGCTTGTCAAGACCGGTCAAATGTTTATACTGCTGATAACGTCCCGGATTATGGGTGCTTCTGCAGTCAAAGACATATCCGCCACCATTACCGCTACAGTCTTCCGGTATTCCATTTTTATATGCGAAACTGAAAACTCTCACCACAAGCGGTTTGTCAGCTACTTTGCAATATGTCGAATCAGCACTGACAAGTACGTTAGCCACACTTGTCTTCTTCATCACCAAATTCGGGTGTTCTGAGTCGAGGAGAGAGAGCAGCACGGATTTAAGTTCTGCATATTTGTCGCAGCAACCCATATCAACCAAGTTGCGCAAGTTCATTAAAGCAAACGGAATACTATCCACAAAATGCTGCTTCTTTTCCCAAAGTCCGCGAAAGCCGTATGCACCCAAAACCTGCAAGGTGCGAAACAAGACAAACTGATGCAGACGCTGCATAAACACAGTCTTCTCTATCCTGCAATAATGGGAAAGAGAAGCCAGATAAGTATCTATCAGCTCTTCTCTCAATGGTGCAGAATATAGAGCCGATGCCTGCCACAGAAAAGAAGCTACATCATAGTATATCGGACCTCGACGTCCGCCCTGAAAATCTATAAAATACGGCAGTCCGTCTTTCAGCATTACATTGCGTGCCTGAAAGTCCCTGTACATAAACGTATCCATCTCGTCGGCAAGCAAGTCTTTAGCGAAAAGTCTGAAATCGTTTTCAAGCTTATATTCATGAAACTCCGTTCCTACAAGTTTAAGAAAGCAGTATTTGAAATAGTTGAAATCAAACATAATGCTTGTCTCGTCCATTTCGCTTATAGGATAGCAGCGGCTGAAAACATCGTCCGAAGCTCCTTCAAACTGAATCTTGGGAAGTTGAGAAATCACAAGATGAAGCATCTTCTTCTCATCTTCATCATATTCACCTCCGTGATTGCGTCCGTTACTCAGAAAATCGAAAAGCGATTCTTTTCCCAAATCTTCCTGCAAATAACAGATGCTGTCATCACTGACAGCATAAACAGCTGGTACAGGAATACCGCGGTCAGCAAACTGTTTAGCCAAATAACAGAAAGATTTGTTTTCTTCTGCAGAAGTCCCAATGACACCTATCAAGGTATCATTTCCCTTAACCAGTCTGTAATACCGGCGAT
>JAGASY010000054.1 GCA_017621515.1 Bacteroidaceae bacterium | reverse complement strand
TGACGAAATTTGTTATAAAGTTGCGCATAAGCGGAGCAATAGTTCTTAGTAGTTTGGTCACCACTAATTTACTAATAATCTGTAAATTGCGCAACTTTCTCATTTGTAAATAATTAAAATTTTAATTCAACCAACGAGTTTTTACAGATATTATTAATTACGTCTTTATACTCTACCATATTTTGGATTTTTATCGCTATATAAATTCTATCACTGTCGTTTATCGTATTTACCTGTTTACTTATTATTACACGGATAAAACCAATCAGCTAACAGGGCTGCTGTTTCCGGCGCGTTCTTTTGTGCATCTTTGGCTTTCCATGTCATGATTGACTGTACAATGCGGATTTCAATTCTATAATCCCTCTCAGCCAAGCATAATAATACTAAAATATAGCAGGTTCTGTGCCCAATAACCTTTTTGTTATACGCTCTGTTATGACATATAGAATAGCTTATGACCTCATTTCTGGAACTTTCAGTGGACACCCATTGACACAACGTCCGCATTTGAGGCAGTCAGGATGAAGAAATCCTTCTGCCTCGTTTCTGCTCTCATACGGTTTCAGTTGCATTGGGCATACGGCGGAACAGAGCTTGCATTTGGTCGTACACCTTTCGCTTACAAATATGCGGCGGTAGTTCTTAGGCAGTTTGCCGCTGCGTGGTGTCACCCATGATGACAATGTTCCCATAGGGCAGAACGAGCACCATGTGCGTGGTGCGTAAATAAATGAAAGTACAATGCCCACAATCGTAGTTATCAGGATGATTGTCCAGAAAACTCGTCCCATAGCTCCCCAGTCGCCCCAAGCCCGGTACATCTGTATGCCGAACATGGTGAAAATAAACATCACCATAAAGATGCGGAATCCTTTGCTGCGTACAAATGCAGGGATAGGCTTGTGGGGTGAGTATTTTGCCAGTACCTTGTCATAAAAGTTTCCTCTCGGGCAAGCATTGCCGCACCACCAGCGTCCCTTGCGCACTGCAAATGCAACCGGCGCAACCATGCAGATGATAGCAAGGAAACCGATTATGGGATAGAAATAGCCGACAATGAGATATACTAACAGTATCCAATACAATGGAAATCCCTTTTGCGGGAGAGAACGGAAAAATTGTTTATGTGCCATCTTTTTTTCTTTTATATCTATTTATTTTCTCGGATATAAAGAATCAGGGTTGTTGTCTGATTGCTTTCCAATGCAAAGATAAGTGAAATCTATTTTGTAGTACAAGGCTTTTGTCTTAAATTTGCCAACAAAAAAGTAAAGCTATGATACAAGTAGATAAGAATATCTGTCCGCATGATCACGTTTGCCCACTTATCAAAGCGTGTCCTGTCGGAGCTATTTCACAGAATGCCGAAGGGTTTCCAGTGATTGACTACAACCTTTGCATCGAATGTGGCAAATGTGTCAAGAAATGCCCTATGAAGGCGATGAAACAGACAGAAGAACATTGAGAACTATTTTTTTTAGCGGTGTGGATGTATTCAACAGGCTTCCGTTGAATACATCCACACCGCTAAATATATATGTTTTTACTACTTTTGGAGTAATTCGTCTGTTATTAAAACTCCTTAAATAGCGACAAATGGAAATAATTAGCGGTGTATTGCTGTCTTTTTGCTACTCTGAAATTTTAACATTCTATTTGCAAAAAAACGCGATTTTTCGGGCTTTTTTCGAGCGAGAGGAGGTTTCGTTGAAAAATACGCTTGTTTTTGAAATTTCTGAAAGCTACTCTCAAATGTGAAATAGTGTTTCATTTTGGAACAATTCTTTTACATTTATTTATTCCCGGTGAAGAGCTATTAGAAAAATGTACTAAGTTTTCAAATTTTCAGCGCACTGTTTTTTTCGCCACGGCGCACTGCAATTTTCTTTTCTGTGCGCTACAATTTTAAAAACTTAGTAGATTGGAGAAATTTTCAGTGCACTGTCGCTGAAAAAACTCTTGGGATTGGAATAAAAAACGCTGAATGCAGAATTTTCTGTTAATGGATGTAAATTTCTCTGGTTGTCCGAAAATCTGTGCAAAAATGGGCAATAGAAATAAAAATTGACATGAGTCAAGTTTTGTGAAATATAACATGCAGTAAATCAGTAGTTTAGTGTTTTAATCAGAAGTGCGAGTTTTTAAGGTAAAACTGATGCCTTTTTGTGAAGTGTTATTCTGTTGATTTACAATGTATTAGTGAATTTGATTCATTTTCTTAAAATGTGAACAAATGTTTCAAATGTTAATTTTTGCCGAAGGGCGAAAATCAAAGTGTCAGATTTCCGAAAATGACATGAGGAGATGTCTGGTGGCAGTAAAAAATTAATTTTCGTAGAATTTGGCTTATGGCTGTCAGAAGGCTAAGACTTTCATCTTGAAAGTTGCGGAAACTATTTTACAAGGACAAAAAAATAGTTTCTTAATAATGCCTATTGAACATTTCTCAAAATTTTGTCATTCTATGAACTTGTGTTATATTTGTACACGAAAAAATTAATAAGACATAAAAATGGGAAAAGTAATTATTATCGGTGCCGGCGGAGTTGCTTCCGTTGCGGCACATAAGGTGGCTCAGAACAGCGATGTATTCACAGATATAATGATTGCAAGCCGCACAAAGTCTAAGTGTGATGCTTTGGTCAAGGCGATAGGCAATCCGAATATAAAGACAGCTCAGGTTGATGCAGACAATGTGGATGAACTTGTGGCTCTTTTTAATGAGTTCAGACCGGACATCGTGATGAACCTTGCTCTTCCTTATCAGGACTTGACCATCATGGAAGCTTGCTTGAAGAGTGGAGTGAACTATCTCGATACGGCAAACTATGAGCCGCGCGATGAGGCTCATTTTGAATACAGCTGGCAGTGGGCCTACAAGAAACGCTTTGAAGAGGCTGGACTGACGGCTATTCTCGGTTGCGGATTTGACCCGGGAGTGAGCGGCATATATACGGCATACGCTGCAAAGCATCATTTCGATGAGATTGAATATCTTGACATTGTTGACTGCAATGCCGGCAATCATCATAAGGCTTTCGCCACTAACTTCAATCCGGAAATCAATATTCGTGAGATTACCCAGAAGGGACGCTATTGGCAGGACGGACAATGGGTTCAGACAGGAGCTTTGGAGATACACAAGCCGCTGACTTATCCTAACATCGGTCCGAGAGAATCGTACCTGATGTATCATGAAGAGCTTGAATCTCTTACGAAGAACTTCCCGACGATAAAGCGTGCGCGTTTCTGGATGACTTTTGGCGAAGAGTATCTGACTCACCTCCGTGTCATACAGAACATTGGTATGGCGCGTATCGATGAGGTTGAGTATCAGGGCATGAAGATTGTTCCTTTGCAGTTCTTGAAGGCTGTGCTGCCTAATCCGCAGGATTTGGGCGAGAACTATGAGGGTGAAACAAGTATCGGCTGTCGCATACGTGGAAAGAAAGATGGTAAGGAACGTACATATTACGTGTATAACAACTGTTCGCATCAGGCTGCCTATCAGGAAACCGGTATGCAGGGTGTAAGCTACACAACCGGTGTACCTGCCATGATTGGAGCTATGATGTTTCTCAAAGGATTGTGGAAGCGTCCGGGAGTATGGAATGTGGAAGAGTTCGATCCGGATCCGTTTATGGAGCAGCTTAATTGTCAGGGACTGCCTTGGCATGAGGTGTTTGATGGCGACCTTGAGTTGTAAACCGAACAATTCTTCTTTTCCGGAGTTTTAATAGAAAGGTATATTTAAAATTAGTAATCAAATGGCACAGAATCAAACCGTTCAGCCGAACAATGAGAAGTTGAAAGCACTTCAGGCTGCAATGGACAAGATAGAGAAAAGTTTTGGAAGAGGTACCATCATGAAGCTTGGCGATGACAATGTTGAGGCGGTTGAGGTGATTCCTTCCGGTTCCATCGGGCTCAATGCTGCACTTGGTGTGGGCGGCTATCCGAAGGGACGTATCATAGAGATATATGGTCCTGAGTCTTCAGGTAAGACCACATTGGCGATACATGCCAT
Organism: Bacteroidaceae bacterium; assembly: GCA_017621515.1. Taxonomy (GTDB): domain Bacteria; phylum Bacteroidota; class Bacteroidia; order Bacteroidales; family Bacteroidaceae; genus RGIG8745. The sequence goes on along the minus strand of JAGASY010000054.1, from coordinate 20,717 downwards.
TGCCGAGGCTCAGAAACAGGGCGGTATTGCAGCGTTCATTGATGCGGAACATGCTTTCGACCGTTTCTATGCGGAGAAACTGGGTGTGGATATTAATAACTTGTGGATTTCTCAGCCCGACAGTGGAGAGCAGGCACTTGAGATTGCCGACCAACTTATACGCTCTTCTGCCATCGACATAATAGTGGTTGACTCAGTGGCTGCACTTACTCCGAAAGCGGAGATAGAGGGAGACATGGGTGACAATAAGGTGGGTTTGCAGGCAAGACTTATGAGCCAGGCACTCCGTAAGCTTACATCTACCATCAACAAAACCAACACTACTTGTATTTTCATCAATCAGCTCCGTGAGAAAATTGGTGTCATGTTCGGAAATCCGGAGACAACTACAGGAGGAAATGCACTGAAGTTCTACTCTTCAGTCCGTCTTGACATCCGTCGTGTGACCTCCATTAAGGATGGCGATGAAGTGAAGGGAAATCAGGTACGTGTGAAAGTGGTGAAGAACAAGGTGGCTCCTCCGTTCCGTAAGGCGGAGTTCGATATCATGTTCGGCTCGGGCATATCAAAGAGCGGCGAGATTGTCGATTTAGGTGTTCAGTTGGGCATTGTGAAGAAGAGTGGCAGCTGGTTCAGCTATAATGACAGCAAGCTGGCTCAGGGACGCGATGCTACAAAGAAGATGATGGAAGACAATCCTGAACTTGCAGACGAAATAGAGCAGCAGATTATGGCGAAGCTCACGGGCAAGGAACTGGACATGATTGAGGAGAACGAAGGATTGCTTGACTGATATTTTTTATATGACAGACTAAATAGAAGCTGAGACACAGAGATGGACATTCTGATGTACGATGATTGTTCGGGACTCTGTGTCTTGGCTTTTATAAACTAAAATTGTTTTCTTGAAAAAGTGATATTTCCACGTATAGCTATAGTCGATGACAACACACTTCAGGCTATGGGGCTGAAATCTATATTGGCTGAGATTATACCGATGGCAGAGGTGGTTGTCTTTGCGTCTTGTTCGGACATGCGGTGTGATGATGGGGATGCGTTTTCGCATTATTTTGTTTCATCGAAGGTGTTGCTTTCTTCGTCCGAATTTTTTCTGAAAAATCAGCAACGGACTATTGTGCTTGTTTCCCGGCAGGTTCCGGGGCAGCAGTTTGCCCATTTCAATACCTTGAACATTTGCCAGCCTGAGCATCAGCTCATAAAATCAGTCTTGCGACTTCATCAGATGGGGCATGGCGGCGAAGGCGGACATGCTCATTCGTCTCGGGTAATGACGGACTCTGTTCCTGCTGCAAGTATATCGCAACGAGAGGCTGAGGTTCTTTCGTTAATTGTGAAAGGACTGATAAACAAGGAAATTGCCGATAAACTAAACATCAGTCTTACGACGGTCATTACTCATCGTAAGAATATTACGGAGAAACTTCACCTGAAATCAGTTTCTGCGTTGACTGTCTATGCGGTTATGCATGGTATTGTCAGTGTGGATGAGATTTGACGGATGCGGAGCGGACTTGATTCGGACTTGATTCGGAGTTGATATGGAACGAGATTCAATGTCGTATTATTAAAAAAGGGGAAGATGAGCTTTTTACATACATTTGTGAGAAAAGGAATCACGCTGTTGCTCGTTTTGGGGTGTACGCAGCAGATGGTCGCATTGCCCGGAGATGATGAGACGGACTCTTTCTTTCTGGGCTTAGGTTGGAACATCGGAAATCAACTGGATGCTTTTAGCGATGGTGTGGCAAATGAGAATTGCTGGGGAAATCCGTCTGCTACACAACAAACATTTGTCCGTGTGGCAGAAGCCGGTTTTACGGCGGTCCGTATTCCTGTGACATGGCTTGGGCATATTGGTGCCGCTCCGGACTATGAAATTGACAAGGAATGGTTGGACAGGGTGGAAGAAGTGGTCGGTTATGCGGAGAATGTCGGACTGAAAGCCATTGTGAATATTCATCATGATGGAGCCGACAGTAAGTATTGGCTTGATGTCAAGAGTGCGGCAAAAGATGAAGAGGTGAACAAAAGGATAAAGTTGCAGCTTTTTTCTCTCTGGACTCAGATTGCAAAGCGTTTTGCAGATAAAGGCGATTTTCTTGTGTTTGAATCCATGAATGAAATCCATGACGGCAAATGGGGATGGGGCGACAACCGTACAGATGGAGGAAGACAATATGCTGTGGTCAATGAATGGAATCAGACATTTGTAGATGCAGTCCGTGCGGCAGGTGGAAAGAATACCACACGTTTTTTGGGTATTCCCGGATATTGTACCAATCCGGAGCTGACAATCAGGCATTTCCGTCTTCCTGAAGATGTTACTTCTGGCAGATTGTGGGTGGCTGTGCATTTTTATGACCCATATCTTTTTACACTTGATAATAAATTTGATGAGTGGGGATATATGGCATCGCATAATAACGGAGCTTATGGCGATGAACATCATGTGGATTCTGTATTCGCAGAATTGAAATCGGCATTTGTTGACAAGGGAATTCCGCTGTATATTGGAGAGTTTGGTTGTACTCGCAGGAAGGATGGCAAGTATGAAAAGTTCAGGAAATATTATCTTGAATATGTTTGTAGTGCTGCTCGTCGTCATGGGCTTTCTTTATTTCTGTGGGATAACGGCAGCTATGGCAAGGGTGCGGAATGTTCCGGTTTTATGAATCATGGTTTCGGATGTTTTATAAATGGTGCGGACAGCATAGTGGCGGCAATGCGTCATGCCTATTTTGAATCAGATGCTTCGGTTAAGGATAAGTAGTTTTGGGCACTTTGTATTTTTAGGATGGTAAGCTTTTTCTGGTTTCTGTTGTATTCATTGTTTTCTTCGTGTTGGGGATGAATCCACGAGATTTTTATTGAATGATAAGTAAGCGAACTGTATGACCTTTCTGTTTGATACAATAAAAAGAGGTATCAGTCGTTATATATTTTAGTACGCGTGTGCGTAAATGTGTGCGCGCGACAATCTTCGGAAGACGAAAATTTGTGTATTTTGAGACGACAACTACGTAAAATATTATATATCCTGCTGATAATGTGCAGTATTAGTGCTATCGCCGGTGTAGGGGATAGTATGTGGATACTTTATATGCAGGAGTCTTTTATTGATGCTTCAACACCGGATGTGGCAGTTGAAGATACTTTAACTGTACGCAAAGTTAAAAAAACGGATTATCCAACGGGAGAAAGACCGGAAGATTATGCTTTTGACCTTAAAGACCCGGAGAATCTGCAACCGGAAGCAGGTGAATATGATGAAAAGAGCGGATTGTATAAGGTCGGCTCTAAATTGGGAGATAACTTTCTGAGTGCTCCTTGGTTGATGACACCGGAGGAATATCTTAAATGGACAGAACGCAAGTCGATAGATGCTTATTTCCGTCAGCGGAATGATTCATTGTTCGTCAGCAAAGGAAAAGATAAATTCGATTTTTCGGATATGAAGTTTGATCTTGGTCCGGCAGAAAAGATATTCGGTCCCGGAGGTGTGCAGATTAAAACACAGGGAAGTGCGGAACTGAAGTTCGGCTATAATTATAAGTTTACGGATAATCCTTCGCTTTCCGAGCGAAACAGAAAAACCACGAGTTTTGACTTTGACGAGAAAATTAATTTAAGTGTCAATGCTAAGGTGGGTGATAAGATGGCATTCAACATCAATTACAACACTGATGCTACCTTTGATTTTGACTCAAAGAATCTGAAACTGCAATATGAAGGCAAGGAAGATGAGATTGTAAAGCTTATTGAAGCCGGTAATGTGTCTATGCCGACAAATTCATCGCTTATCAGAGGTTCTACCTCTCTTTTCGGTATTCGCACTGATTTGCAGTTTGGACGACTGAATTTGCAGACTGTTGTCAGCCAGAAGCAGTCGCAGTCGAAAACAGTCTCCTCAAAAGGTGGTTCTCAGTTGTCTGTGTTTGATATTCAAGCATATAACTATGACGAAAACCGCCATTTCTTTATAGCCCAATATTTCCGTGACACTTACGACAAGGCTTGTTCGACATTGCCTAACATTACTTCCGGAGTGACAATAAACCGTGTTGAGATATGGGTGACTAACACATCGGGAGCGACAGAGAACACTCGTGACATTGTGGGTTTTGTGGATTTGGGAGAGCGTGAAAAAATTAGCAATCCGTTGTGGACTGGAGTAGGGCAGAATGTACCTCAAAATTCAGCTAATGACCTTTATAACACTATGGCAACAGTCTATAGTGAGGCGCGTAACATTGACAGGACAAGCAACATTCTGGATGCTTTTCTTACCGGAGGTGTGGATTATGAAAAGATTGAGAATGCACGTTTGCTGTCGTCATCTGATTATACGCTCAATAAATATCTGGGATACGTGTCTCTTAAATCGACATTGCAGACGAATCAGGTGTTAGCTATTGCTTTTGAATATACATACGGAGGTATGACCTATCAGGTCGGTGAGTTCTCCGAAGACATAAAGGATAATGACAAGGCTTTGTATGTGAAGTTGTTGAAGAATACGAGCAATTCTCCGCGTATAGGTAACTGGGATTTGATGATGAAGAATGTGTATTCTCTCAATGCGTATTCAATTCAAAAGGAGAAATTCAAACTTGACGTGAAGTATTTGTCAGATACGACAGGAGTGCTGCTTACATACTTGCCGGAAGAGCCGTTCAAACAAACCACACTTCTGAAAATGATGAACTTGGACCGACTGGATGATAACATGAAGACCAATCCAAACGGTAAGTTCGACTATATTGAAGGATATACTGTTTTTTCTCAGACCGGACGTGTTATATTTCCTGTTGTGGAGCCATTTGGTGATTGGCTGAGGCAGAAAATAGGAAATGATGTGATAGCGGATAAATATTGCTATGATGAACTTTATGATTCTACGAAGACGGTTGCCAAACAGATAGCGGAAAAGAATAAATTCTCGCTTGTCGGTGAATATAAAGCGTCTTCAGGGAGTGAGATTGATCTTGGAAGCATGAATATACCTCAAGGCTCTGTGGTTGTTACAGCCGGAGGTGTGACTTTGACTGAAGGTTCCGACTATACAGTTGATTATTCTATGGGACGTGTGACCATCATTAATCAAAGCATAATTGATGCCGGAACTAATGTCAGTGTAAGCCTTGAAAGCCAGTCGGAGTTCTCAACGGTCAGGAAAACTATGCTCGGTGTGAACTGGAGTTATGATTTCTCCAAAAATTTCCAAATAGGCGGTACGCTTATGAGACTGACGGAAAAGCCTCTTACTTCTAAAGTGGCTATGGGAGAAGAGCCGTTGAACAATACTTTGTGGGGGCTTAATATGAACTGGAAGCAGAATAGTCAGTGGCTGACCAATATGCTTGACAAGATTCCGCTTATAAACGTGAGCCAACCTTCTAATATCTCACTTTCAGCTGAATTTGCCCAGCTTATCGCAGGCAATGCAAGTGGTGTTCAGGGCAATGCTTCATACATTGATGATTTTGAAAGTACGGAAAATGGAATTGATGTCAGTACTCCTACTTCATGGATGCTTGCTTCTACTCCGGCAAACATGGAGTATGGAACTCTTTCCAACGATGTCAAATATGGGTATAACCGTGCTTTGCTTGCATGGTATAATATTGACCCGCTGTTCACAAGGCGAAGCTCTTCTTTGACTCCAAGTCATATAAAGAGCGACCTTGAACAATTGTCGAATCATTATGTACGTGAAATATATGTGCGTGAGGTATATCCGAACAAGGATACTGGAACAGGCGAGAGTAACACCTTGCCTGTGCTCAATCTTGCTTATTATCCGAGTGAACGCGGTCCTTATAACCTTGATCCGGATATTAACTATAACGGTCGTTTGAATACTCCTCGGAAAAGATGGGGTGGTATGATGAGAAAGCTTGATGCCAGTGACTTTGAGACTTCGAATGTGCAGTACATTGAGTTCTGGATGCTGGATCCTTTTATTTATACAAAGGATGATCCCAATTATGGAGGTGATTTCTATATCAACCTTGGAGATGTAAGCGAAGACGTACTTAAAGACGGTAAGAAGTTCTATGAAAGCGGGATGCCTGTCAATGGAGCGCAGAACTATACAGAGACTGTGTGGGGAAGAGTTCCGTCTGAGAAAAGTGTGGTTTATTCTTTTAGTACTGAAAGCGGAGCGCGTCAACGTCAGGATATTGGTTTGAATGGTTTGAATGATAATGATGAGCGTAGCTATGGCATATATAGCGACTATTTGGAACAGATAAAAGGAAAGGTCAGTCCGGAGGTGTTCGATTCCATTTATAATGACCCTGCCGGTGACGACTATCATTATTTCCGTGGTTCTGATTTTGATGCTGCTCAAACTTCTATTCTTGACCGCTATAAGCATATCAATGGTGTGGAAGGTAACTCACCGAACTCCAGTGAGTCGGGAGAGAGCTATAGCACTGCATATAAATCATCTCCGGATGTGGAAGATGTGAACCTCGACTATACCATGAATGAATATGAGAATTTCTTCCAGTATCGTGTCAGCATACGTCCCGGTGATTTGGTTGTCGGACGCAATTATATTGTGGATGAGCGCAAGGCAAAAGTCAATCTTCGTAAAGGCGGTGACCCGGAAGAAGTTACGTGGTATCAATTCCGTATTCCTGTGGATGAATTTGAATCAAAAGTAGGAAGTATCAGTGACTTTAGTAGCATACGCTTTATGCGAATGTATCTTACAGACTTTCAGGAACCAGTTGTATTGCGTTTTGCTTCTCTCGATCTTGTGAGAGGCGAGTGGCGCAATTATACCCAAGCTTTGTTTACCGGTGATAAGCCAAGTGTGAGCGGTCGTCTTGAGACATCCTCAGTGAACATTGAGGAGAACAATGACAAGACACCTGTCAACTATGTCTTGCCTCCGGGAGTTAGTCGTATCCTTGACCCGAGTCAGCCGCAACTCACTCAAGATAATGAACAGGCACTTGCCATTACTGTTAAAGATTTGGCTTCAGGAGACGCACGTGCCGTTTATAAGAATCTGAATTTGGATTTGCGACAGTATAAGCATTTACAGATGTTTGTACATGCCAATGCTTTGGAGGGAGATAACCGGCTTTCCAATGATCAGATGAGCGTGTTCATCAGATTGGGAAGTGACTATAAGAGTAACTATTATGAATATGAGATTCCTCTGAAACTGACACCTGAAGGACGGTATGATACATACACCTATGCCGGTTGTGTGGCGGTATGGCCTGAAGAGAATATGCTTGACATCGATTTTTCCGTGCTCACCAACATAAAGCATGAACGCAATAAGGCGCGTGCGGCAGGGACTGCCAGCTATACCTCGTTGTTCTATCAGTATGATCCGGACAGACCGAACAACAAGGTCAGCATCATGGGTAATCCTTCACTTGGAGAGGTTAAGACCATGATGATTGGTGTACGTAATAATTCACGTATGACTAACTCCATTGAAGTTTGGGTCAATGAGTTGCGTATGCAGGACTATAATAATGAAGGTGGATGGGCTGCACAGGGAAATCTCAATGTCCAGCTTTCAGATCTTGGTTCAGTCAATCTGACAGGACATGCGGAAACTGCCGGTTTTGGCGGACTTGAAGAGAAAGTGAATGAGCGTCGTGACGATAACCTCTACGAATGGAGTATAACCACAAACTTTGAGATTGGTAAGATATTTCCTGAAAAGTGGAAGATGAATCTGCCTTTATATTATTCTTATTCTTGGCAGAAGATTTCTCCGAAGTATAATCCTTTTGATACGGATATGCTTCTGAAAGATGCGCTTGATGAGTGTAAGAGTCAGCGTGAGCGCGATTCACTCAGTAGTCTCTCAGAACGAGTTACGACAACGAAGAATTTCTCTCTGAGCAATTGGAAGTCCAATTATGCAAGCAGGAAGCCGATGCCGTATGATCCTGCCAACTTTGCAGTGAGCTATTCTTACAATCAAAGATATACGACAGGAGAGACCACTGTGTATGAGAATGAGCAGAACTGGAAAGCAAGCCTTTCATACGACTATTCGCCTAAATACAAGGCATTGGAACCTTTCAAGAAGATGAAAGGGAAATCAAAGTGGCTTGATATTATCAAAGCACAGAACCTAAATTGGCTGCCTCAGAATATCTCATTCAATACTGACATTATGCGAAGCTATTATGAGCTTCAGGAACGTGATATAGACGCAGGTACTCAATTGCCAGTTTCATTCTCCGAACAATTCCTTTGGAACAGGGAACTGTCTGTGCGTTGGGATATTTTCAAGTCTATGAAACTCAGCTGGACTTCTGCTACACATGCGGAAATAGAGGAACCTTATACGGTTATTAACAAAGACCTTTATCCTGATGAATATGATGCGTGGAAAGATTCTGTCAAGCATAGTCTGCGCTCATTCGGACGTCCGCTTACCTATAAGTCCACATTTAACGGCTCTTATCAATTGCCGCTCAATAAGATTCCTATTTTCGATTGGGTTAATGCCGATGGAAGCTATAGTTCCAACTATGGCTGGACGCGTGGTACGGAGCTGGAAGACGGAACTTCTCTCGGACATACTGTTACCACACAGCGTACCATAAATATTAACGGTAAGCTAAACTTTGAGACTCTGTACAAGAAATGGAAATTCTTGGCTGACGCAGAGAAACGGTTCTCAGGAAGCAGTAAGAACACCCTTCCGAAAAATCAGAAATCAAATGATAAGAAAGCGTCATCGGCAAAAGATAATAAAAAGTCGTCCGGTACAAACGCGGATGATAAGAGCGATGGCAGCAATGACAAGAATAAGAAGACAAAAGGTTTTACCAAAGAACTTACTTTGTCGGACAGCACGGACGTGGAACTGAAACATGGACAGAACTCCAAGCGCATCATTGTACGTGCCACTACCAAAGAAGGAAAGAGCTATGAACTGAAATACAAGCGTGTAGATGCTAACACGATAAAGATAAAAAATCACGATACGATTTCGCTCAAAGTGTCTGTGGTTGCCAAACCGAAACTTGAGGAGAAAAGATGGTACAAGACTGCGCAAGTGGTGGCGCGGGGACTCATGCTCATACGTAACGCAAGCGTGACGTACAGGAATACATACGCTCTCACTCTTCCCGGATTCAGAACAGAAGTCGGCGATGCTTTTGGTCAAAAGAAGATTGGAGGAGTGATGTCTCCCGGACTTGATTTTGCTTTTGGTGCTGTGGGTGACGGATATATTGACAAAGCGGCGCGTAACGGATGGTTGATGCAGAATGATTCGAACATCACCACTCCGGCAACAACCAATGCCACAGAAGACCTCCAGCTGAAGATGTTGCTTGAGCCTGTCCGTGACTTGAAGATTGATTTGAATGCAAGCCGCACTGTCAACTCCTCGAAGAGCATACGTTTCATGTTTGAAGGAATGCCTTCGACGGAAAGCGGAAGCTTTAACATGACCATTATATCGGCAAGTACGGCTTTCTCCGGAAGCGGAAATATAAATAACAACTACAACTCAAAACCTTTCAACCAGTTCCTTGCCAATATTCCGATTGTGCAGAAAAGGCTTGAAGCGCAATATGCCAATACGACATATCCGGCGGGAAGTGGAGCGGCTTTTGAAGGACAGCCTTTTAATCCGGAGAATGGAACTGTTCAGCAATATTCGGCTGATGTGCTCGTGCCGGCATTTCTTGCAGCATATTGCGGAGGGGATGCCGCGAAAACATCGCTTGACATATTCCCTTCGTTGATGCACATATTGCCGAACTGGAAGGTCACTTACAGCGGACTTTCCAAGCTTCCGTGGTTTGCGCAGCATTTCAAGAGTTTCAATATTAACCATGCTTACAAGAGTGTGTATGCCGTGGGTGCATACAACTCATACTCCAACTATATGGAGTTTATGGGCGGACTTGGATTCCTTCCGGATGTGACTACCGGCAATCCGATTCCAAGCAGCATGTACAATGTTTCCACAGTGTCTATCAACGAATCGTTCTCTCCTTTGCTTGGAGTGGATATGACATTCCATAGCGGTCTTACTGCCAAACTTGAGTTTAAGAAGACACGAGTGCTCAATTTGAGTATGACTTCCGTGGCACTCACTGAAAACTATTCTGATGACATTGTTGTCGGGTTTGGTTATAAAGTGAAAGACCTCAATTTGTTCGGTGCGAAGAAGATACAGAGTACGTCAAGAAACAAGTCAAAGAAGTCGAAGAAGAACGATAAAACAGAGACGAACAGCAAGACAACCACGAACAGTCGTGCGACACGCGGAGTAAGCCATGATCTTAATCTGCGCTGTGATTTCTCTTACCGTTTGCAAAATGCACTGAACAGGAATATCCAGACTCAGGTGACGACCGCTACAAACGGAAGCACGGCATATAAGCTTGCCATCACAGCCGACTACACATTCAGTCGTCTGCTCACTCTCAGCGGATTCCTTGATTGGCAGAAAAATGTACCTCTTGTGTCTGCCAATTCTTACCCTACGGTAACAGCCGATTTCGGAATCAGCATGAAATTCTCGCTCACACGCTAAATGCCGTAGGCACAGCAGGACGGTTGTGTCACCATAAAAATAACCATACACAAAAGATTATGTCTATAAAAGAAAACATACTTCCATTGGTGGAGCAGCATGACTGGGATGCTTTGCAGAAACTGTTCTCCCGAATGACGAATATGGAGTTCCGCAAAACTGAAGGCATTATGCGCAACGATATATTGCCCGGATTGGCGAATGATGATTTTTGGGAAGCTTTGTTCCATCTTGTCGCATATAGACATCAGGCTTTTATCACCTGCATACTTGCAGTGAAACATCTTGTTGATGACGGTACTTTGTCATTCGATAACCGATGGATAGAGGAACTGGTCATGTTTCTGAAACAAAAGTCGCCCGGGGCATTACAAAAGCTTATGACTATGGCGATACCAATCTTGGAGACGGAATCCCAAATCGACAAAATGTTCTGTGCTTTCGGGTTTGAGAACGAGCGCAACCGTATTGCGGCTTTAATCAATGTGACCACTCCGCTTGCCTATTACATGTTGTTTAAAATACTGAAACATTTGGCAGACAATCGGGAACTGGTGCGCAAGTGCTGTGTGTTCATTCTGAAAAAAAATGATGAGTTGTCATATAACATGGCAAGCATCGTCCGTGAATATTTTGACATCACAGACATACGCAGTCGTTTCTCGCTTGCAGTTGCTCCATACGAACTAAGTTTTATCGACAGCTCTTACGACAATTTCAAGTATGTTGTTACAGGCAAACGTCCCAAAATATAGTGGGAATGCTGTAGGGCATAACCCTTTTTTATTGCCTGTTTTTATGTAAATTGATGGCAGAGCTTCAATCTTTTATACTCGTTTTATCATGCAATCACATATTACTCTTTACGAACTCAACCGTATTGTCCGTTCAACTGTCGAGACCGTTATCTGCGATGAATATTGGGTTCATGCCGAACTCAGCGAAGTGCGTCAAAGCAGAGGGCATTGTTATCTTGAGTTTGTGCAGAAGGATGAACACCGGAATACACTCATCGCCAAAGCGCGCGGTCAGATATGGGCGGGAAGATGGGCGGTAATCAATCCTTATTTTGTTCGGACTACCGGACTGAACCTCTCTCCCGGAATGCAAGTGCTGGTCTGTGTGCAAGTGACATTCCACGAACTGTACGGCTATTCTCTCAATGTCATAGATATAGACCCGACATATACGCTTGGCGACATAGCAAGGCGCAGACAGGAAATTATCCGTAAGCTTGAGTCTGAAGGAGTCCTTACCATGAACAAGGAGCTGCCTTTGCCGGCACTTCTGCAGCGCATTGCGGTCATTTCTTCCCCCACGGCTGCCGGATACGGAGATTTTTGCAGTCAACTGGATGGAAACAAAAAAGGACTGTCTTTTTCTTTTCGTCTGTTTCCGGCTGTGATGCAGGGCGAACAGGTTGAACAGAGCGTCGTCAGTGCCCTCGATGCGATAGCCGCAAATATAGATGCATGGGATGCTGTGGTCATCATACGCGGAGGCGGTTCCACTTCCGATCTTTACGGATTCGACACGCTCGCCCTTGCCGAGAATGTGGCTCAGTTTCCTCTTCCCATCATATCCGGTATCGGGCACGAGCGCGATGATACCATTGTAGATATTGTGGCTCATACGAGAGTCAAGACACCTACTGCGGCTGCTGAGTTTCTGATACACCATCAGGAAATGCAGATTGACCGACTTTCTTCTTTTGCCGAACGTCTTGCACGTTCCGTACATGCTTGTCTGCACGCTGAACATATCAGACTTCAGCGCATGGCAGGGGCAATTCCTTCTCTGTTCCATGTTTTCCGCACTCGCGAAGAGGCGCGTCTGGAACGTATGCTTTTATCCTCCGGAAATATTGCGTTGCAGCGGATAAGCCTTAGCCATCACACATTGCAGAATCAGAATCAGCGTGTTTGCAATTATGTAGAACGGTCATTGCTTAATGAACGGCACAGGCTGTCGCTTTTGGAGAACAAGGTTGAAAGTGCCAGTCCCGACAAACTGCTGAAGTTAGGTTTTAGTGTGGCGCGTGTTAATGGTCGTGCCCTCACCGATGCTTCGCAAGTGAAGAAGGGCGATGTGGTGGTGACAACACTTGCCAATGGCGAAATAGTATCGGTTGTAAAATGATTAGACAAGCTTTGGAAATCTGAACTTTATATCACTTAAACATATCAATTCATTATGAATAAGAAAGCATCAATGACATACGAAGAGGCAATGAAGCGTCTTGAACAGCTTGTGTCTCAGATTGAGAGTGGACAGATGGATGTCGATTCTCTTGCAACATCCTTGAAAGAAGCAAAAGAACTGGTTGACTTTTGTAAAAGCAAGCTTTTGAAGGCCGAAAAAGATGTCAAGAAGATTCTTGATGACAAAGGAATCTAACGAATCTTTTGTCGTTTTCTTTTTAAGGCATGTTCACGACTTTTAGGTGGTGGACATGCCTTTTTTATGATAGTTGTCTGTGAGTACACCCGCTAAAATAATATGATGTATTATTGATTGTCAATGTAGGGCTGTATCCCGGTGCATCCGTTTCTCTGCGAAACAAACTGTCACAGAGGCGGATGCACCGGGGTGCATCCCTACAAGTGGTTCATGGACATTCATTTCGGATTGGTAAGTACTTACAACATGGAGTAAAACATGCTAAAAACAGCATTTTTCGATTTGACAAAATGATATTTTCGCCCCAAATGAAAATTTAACACTTCGAGCGATTTTTTGCCGACGGCAAAGAGACGAAAATTTTGTATTCGAGATAAATTACTGATAATCAATTAAATACAAAATTTTTCAAAACGCTCAAAAAAACGCGCCGGACGCAAATTTTTGAAATCCCTGAGTATTTTGGTAATCTGTTGATTATTAATATGTTATGATTGATTTTGTCGTTTTTACCCTCAAATCACCCCAAAAACTCATTCTCTTTTCAGCTTCTGTTCAGACGCACTTTCAAAATAGAATTTATACATTTCTTAACGTTTAGGGCGAACTTCGCTGTTTTTTTTTCCCTTTCACAGCGCATTTTCAAAAAATCTACACTGAAAAATTCTCCAATCTACTAAGCGCGTACATTTTCAGCGCACTGTCGTCGCCGGAACAGTGCGCTGAAAATGTGACGACAGTGCGCTGGAAATATCAAAACTTAGTAGATTGGAGAAAAGAACTCTTCGCCAAGGACAAACAAATGTAAAAGAACCGTCAAAAATGAAACACTATTTCACATTTCGATGAGGTGTCAGAAAATGCGCGTAGAATCCCCGTTCTCTGAGAAAAGTTTGGCGCAGTCGATTTTGACGCGTGCCAGAGGGCTTGGAATTTTAACATTTGACAAAATCGAAAAGAAAGAAAATATGCTGCATAACAAACAAATAAAAACTAAAATGCTTGAATTGCTATCATTTTGTCAGAATGAGACAGGCATCAAAAAAACGATATCAAAAATTTTTTTATGGAGCAATAGTGATGTTGGAATCCGGGCTTGCCATAACTGTTGTTTTGATATAGAATTGGCAGAGAAGCTATACACAATCATTAACATTAGGAGGGAAAATTGTTAATGCGTAAAATCTGTTGGGAATATTTTTGCTTTTGACAATCAGTTTGTTATGATTTTAGGAGAAATATTTTTAGTTAAATATTTTACAGAGTTTTGTATGAAAAATCCGGCATTTATAAACATCATACCTTTGTTGCGTGATTAAAAAGAAGTCGGGTGCGCACCACTTTCATATATCACCGGATTGTTTGCACAACAATCTCAGTATGCAAGATTATTAATCAATCAATAACAAGAAGAAAGTTTTATGAAGCAATATGACTTTTTATTGGTCGGTGCCGGACTATTCAATTCCGTGTTTGCCTATCAGGCGAAGAGGCACGGGAAGCGATGTCTGGTGATAGACAAGCGGGCACATTTGGGAGGCAACATACATTGCGAGAAGACGGAGGGTATTGTGGTGCATAAATATGGTCCACACATATTTCATACAGACAATAAGGATGTGTGGGATTTTGTCAATACGCTCACTCCTTTCAACAGTTTCACTCTCAACATCATCGCATATTATAAGGGACGCGTGTTCAATCTTCCTTTTAACATGAACACATTTCATCAGATGTGGGGAGTCGTCGCTCCTGAAGAGGCGAAAAAGAAGCTGTCGGAGATTATGCGTGGCAATGAGGGTGTGGCAGACGTTTCTGTCGAGCAGCAGGCATTGCAACTTGTCGGGAGAGACATGTATGAAACCTTGATTAAAGGATACACGGAGAAACAGTGGGGACGACCGTGCGAGGAATTGCCGGGAATCATCTTGAAAAGGCTGCCTGTAAGATTTACATACGACAACAATTATTTCACTGACCGCTATCAGGGGATTCCGCAGGAAGGCTATGACAAGCTTGTTGAAAGACTGTTGCAGGGTGTCGAATGCCGAACCGGCTGCAACTATTTCGGTGACAAGGACTATTTTGACCGTCTGGCGGACAAGATTGTGTTTTCCGGTGCCATTGATGAGTTTTTCAACTACGAGTTCGGAGCCTTGGAATACAGAAGTCTGCACTTTGAGGAGGCAACCCTCATGACCGACAATTGGCAGGGAAATGCTGTTGTAAACTATACGGATCGTGAAGTTCCTTACACAAGAATTATCGAACACAAACATTTCGATGCTGGAAATGCGGAAGCAATGCGTATGCCTGTCACAATCATCACCAAGGAATATCCGTTGCCAGTGACATTGGGAGAAAGAAGCAAGACGGAACTGTATTATCCTGTCAATGACGAGAGGAACAACAAGCTGTATGGAAAGTATAGAGAACGTGCAGGACAATCTCCTCATGTCATATTCGGTGGGAGGCTTGCCGAATACAGATACATGGATATGGACGATGTGATAGAAAGCAGTATGAGGATTTTTGAACAGACCAAAACAGACAGAATATGAACAGAGAAATAAGTAATTGCGTGATAGCAGTTGTCGGGAAGGACAGTCTTCATCGCAAATGGATAAAGGACAGTGAGCACAGGAACTTTGATTTGCATCTCATCGTGTATGATGATTCCTTTTCCCGGTACGAAGGGGATACCCCTTTTGTCTGTCAGTCAACAGGGCATAAGCTCAAACTTGTGTATGAATATCTCATGCTACATGCCGATTATATGGAGAAGTATGATTTCTTCTTCATTCCTGATGATGATGTATGTATGACTGCACAACAAATATCCGGGCTTTTTGAGTTGATGGACAGATATGGGCTGAAAATAGCACAACCGTCGTTGACCGAATCCTACTTTACGTTCAAACACACCTTGCAGGACAGGAGATTCAAGTTGAGATACACTGATTTTGTGGAAATGATGGTTCCGTGCTTTTCACGTGAAGCACTCCGGAAGGTGTTGTTCACCTTCAATGAGAACCGGAGCGGATGGGGCACGGAGTATCACTGGGCATCGCTCATAGGGAGTTCCCGGACAGACATGGCGATTATAGATGAAATAGCCGTAAGACATGTCCGCCCCATACAGTCGTGGACACGGAAGAATTTTGACGAGATGCAGGATTATCTGAAGAAATACGGGTTGTCAAGGCAGATTCATGTCTATTCTTTTATTCTTTCGGAACAAGCGGGCATGAGGTATCGCGGGGGAACGGAAAAGCAGGTGGTGCTGTTAGCCACTCATTTTTATGACGAAGAGCATATTCTCCGGAAGTATGAGAGACTGAAGAAAGAACTGAATCCGGATATGTATGATGTGGTTCTGCTTTACAACACCGATGACAAGCGGGAAATGTTTCGCATACCGGAATATGTGGATGTCTGCATATACGATTTGCACGACATCAATTCCTTGCATTATGAACCTATTCTGGAAGATATGTTGCCGGGGAGCTGCCATTTTCCGGTTTTGAAATTTTATAAAGAACATCCGTACTATTCATATTATTGGTTCATTGAGTATGATGTGGATTTTACTGCTTCATGGGACAAGTTTATGGGTGCATTCAATGACAAAGACTATGATTTCATCAGTTCATACGTGGAAAAATATGATTTGCAGAGGAACGGAGGATGGCATTGGTGGAACAGGTATAACAATGTGGGGTATCCACTGGAAAAATGCGTAAAGGCTTTTAATCCGGTTTGCAGATATTCTGCCGGGGCACTGGAGTACATCGACCGCTATCAGAGCGAGGGACATTCGGCGCATTCGGAGCTGCTGATAACGACGTGTCTGTATAATGCAGGATTCAAGGTGGCGGACTTTGGAGGTCGGGGCGATTTTGTCGATTCCGGCAATGTGGATAGATTTTATATAGACAACGGCAATCCGGCATGTAAGACCATGCGATACAGACCTGTATATACGGAAGAGGAGTTGTCTGGAGAGCTGGAGCAGGGGAAGTTATATCATCCTGTAAAGATGCAGAATATACCGAACTTGAACTACTAACTTATAAAAAACGGATTTATGAAACATGCTGTATTGATAATGGCTCATAAGGAAATTGAGCATCTGTGCCGTCTTGTAAGATATTTTGAGCGGGACTGCTATGTATTTATACATATAGATAAGAAAAGTGATATAAAGAAAGAAGACATCAGAAAGCTGGAGCGACTGGAACAGGTTGCGGCTGTTTATCGCAAATTTAGTGTGCATTGGGGAGGATTCAGCATTCTGCGGTGTGAAATGTTCATGCTGCGGGAAGCTCTGGCAAGATGCGATGCCGAATATTTTCATCTTATAAGCGGGCAGGACTACCCGGTGTGTCCGTTGAATGACTTTCTGGATTTCTTTGAAGAGAACAGTGGCAAGAGTTTTATTCAGTATGTGCATCTTCCTCATCCGAGATGGGAAGGATATACGTTCACGAGATTCCAATATTTCTACATCTATGACTGGATGAAGAACGGAAAGAAATCGTATCGGTTTGTCAAGAAGATTGTTGATTTCCAGAAGAGACATGCTCTTAAAAGACGTGTGCCGGATTGTTTCGATCATTTGTATGGCAACTCACAGTGGTTCTCGATATGCAGACAAGCTGTCTCGGATTTGCTTGATTATACAAGGTCGCATCCTGCGCTGTATAGAAGAATGTGGATGACTTTCGCACCCGAAGAGAGTTACATATCCACAGTGTTGGTAAATCTGAATCAGGGAAGGGATATTGTGCCGTGCAACTACAGATATATAAGGTGGAAATATGAAAACGGCAGTACTCCAGCCAATCTGTGCATGAAGCATTTTCATTTTCTATTGGAAAGGAAATACTTGTTTGCCAGAAAATTTGAGAGTCCATATTGCAAGGAACTGGTGGAAACCATAGACAAGTATATCATCCACGGAGAAAAGGAAGTGAGAGTCATGGAGAATGGAGGTTGGGACTATGATGGTTTCTTGAGATATTCATACGAGGGAGAGTTCACACGTGCCGTATTGCATATCTGCAAATATACCAAGGTGGATTCTGTTCTCGACATGGGTTGCGGAGCCGGAGCATACGTGGCGGCATTGCGCAGAGAGGGGCTTGCCGTTGCCGGATATGACGCCAATCCGAATACGGAAAAGTTGTCCGGGCTTCTTTTGCCGGAAGATGACGAACCTTGCGGACAGGCAAGCCTGACGGAGGATTTGGAGGTGGAAGACAAGTTTGATTTGGTCATTTGTAAGGATGTGCTGCCATATATACCGGAGAATCTGGAGGCGAAAGCTGTCGAGAATCTGGCTTTGTTGTCTGCAAAATACATTCTGGTTAGTTGGTATATGCAGTGTGAGCCTGCTGATGAAGGAGTACGTTGTCGTCAGGAAGAAGAAGTCGTCAGCCTGTTTGAACGTGTCAGCTTCAAGATGAACAGGGAACTGTCGGCACAAATCCGAGAACAGACCGGAGGTGATGGGAGAAAACTCTATTACCTTTTTGAGAGTAAACATTGAGAGTCTGTTCTGGAGGCTAATCTCCTGAATTGTTAAAAGCCAAATTCTTGCTGAAACATTTTTGTCTCTGTCAATCAATTTGTTAGAAATTTTAGAATGATTTTTTGTGTTAAAAAGCATACAAATATTTGGATGAAAAATCTTGCGTTTGCAAACACTATACCTTTGCAGCGTAATTAAAAAGATTGTCGGACACGAAACGAAATTTTGGAGATTCGTTTTCAGTGGAAGTGAAACATGAATAATAAAAAAGTAGAATATGGTACATCTTGATAAACATGAAATAGAAATATCTGCCGGCATGCAAAGCGATTGTTGCACCTATCAGAAAGTGAGAGGGCCGCCTTCTTTCATGGTGGATTTGTAGAAGCAGCATTGTTGAATTTTTATTTCAAGATACAAAAATGAACAAGAAAATAAAAGTTGTGCTTCTCGCCATAAAGATTATTGTTGTGGCAATCAAGAAGTATAGAAACAGAGTATAAAACTTGGGCGGGCAATCGGCAGCTTTGCCGATGTCGCCCGCCCCTAAAAACAAAAAAATTATGAAGACGATAAAAAGATATTATAGTGCAAAAACAGCAGCATATCCTGCAAGTACACAGAGTAATAACAATTCACTAAAAGGAAGTATAAACAATCCATATACACAGGAGGAGTTCGAAAGTTTTGAGGACGGTACATGGCCTGGAGGATGGGTGGAAGGTATGGGTTATGTAATTCCGCAAGTTAATATTAATGGTTCGAGAAGTAGTTCTTCCGACCCATACTCATCGGGAAGTGACCCTTCTGACCCTTGGGGAAGCCTCTCTTCCAATCCGTGGGCTTCTGACGGAAGCAATCCTAATGGAAACAACCCCGGCGGAG
This sequence comes from Bacteroidaceae bacterium, assembly GCA_017621515.1. GTDB lineage: Bacteria > Bacteroidota > Bacteroidia > Bacteroidales > Bacteroidaceae > RGIG8745. The sequence continues at coordinate 1,338 of JAGASY010000054.1, read as the reverse complement.
GCGGTGGTGGTAACACTGGAGGAACTGGAAGACCGGGAACTTCTGGAGGAACTGGAAATTCGAATAACTCTTCAAATATCAAGCTTGCAGGAAAATATACTAAAATATCCCAATACTCGCGTAATATTTTGCTTAATCTAAAAGGTTATAAAGGGACAATATATATTACATCTATAGCTAGAACCCCGGAAGAGCAGGCAAGAGCGATGTTGAACAATATAAAGAAAAATGGAGTCCAGTCGCAATTGAATTTATATAGAGAACCAGGGCAAAGTGTTGTTAGAGTTTACAATTCCAATTTAACAGATGCGCAAAATATTGCAGCAATGACTGCAAAAATTATAGAAGTGGGACCTTCGAATGTTTCCCATCATTGTGCTGATACGTCAGTTCTAAATGTAATAGATGTATCAAGGTCTAATTTGGCAAATGCAGATGCGTTTTTAAATGCTCTGGAAATAGAAAAGCAAAAAGGTGTAATTAGTAAGTATATCGATGAGAAAAACAATAATTGTGTTCATATTGAAATACCTCAACCGTAGTGCTTTTAAACGTATTTAAACTTTCATGATTTTGAATCTTTATTTCACTTTTTAATATAAGACACAAAAGTAGAAAAACAAGATTAAAATATGAATATAATAACGAACAATTTGTTATGGTGTCCAGTTTGATGTATTTCAACAGGATTGTACACCTAACAAATTGTTCTATAAGTTTATATCTTTTGTTCTTATTTCTAAAAATAGAAGAACTGATAATTTATTTTATTTGTTTTCTTTGATAAAATATCCTCTTTTTATTTTTTAACTGTACATTTGATAACAAATAATAAAAATTGGGGCAAAGTTAAAAGCCATTAAATAGGAACATCATGAGGAAGGACACTTTCATAAATCTTTTGTTTTTTGCAGTATTTGCATACATCCCTTTTATTTTGTTTTCATGCGTAAGCAAGACTCGTGAGGACGTAGGTTGTAAATCCGAATATTATTATCGGACTAATAATAATATCAGCTTTGAAGACAACATCATAGAACTGAGGTATGACGAAGGAAAGTTAGTGGACGGGTACTTCTGGGGGACAAGTGACGAGTTTGATAGCGGCAGGGAAGGCTATCGTCCTGGAGCTACCGTGTTACAAATGAAAGATTTGAAGATAAAAGATGATACTATTTCATTTATGCTGGATTCGCAAGGACAAATCTTTTTCAGCAATGCAATAGATGTAGATATACATTCGTGTGAGGAAGCACTGAAGAAGGGTTATCGTGTATGGATAGAAACTCCGGACACTATAGTAGATTCTCCTCATTCTCCTTTTTATGGTAAAGTAAG
>JAGASY010000053.1 GCA_017621515.1 Bacteroidaceae bacterium | reverse complement strand
TGCATTCAAACATCAATTAGAGCAAGTAGGACTTGAAGTTACCATGAGAGTTTCTCATGGTAGAGAGATTAAAGCGGCTTGTGGACAGTTGGCTAACACATTTAATCAGTCTAACAAGATACCGCTTGCCAAATTCAAAGGATAAGCCTATTTCCTTTGACTTGAAAGGTATATCAGGAAGATAAAAGTGTGAATTTTCATTTCTGGCGTGAAACAAACAGACTGAAGTATACTATGATGTATCCATAGTTCGGAACTTTTTGCTGGGTTTTTCGTCGATATAAATGATAAAACAGTTAGACAAACTTGAAATTAACAAAGGAGCGTGATTGTATGAAGAAGTTAATCGCATTAGTTTTAGCATTGATTTGTGTGTTGAGTTTAGCGGGATGTCAAAAGACAAGTGCTTCGTGTCAAAAGACAATTAGTGCTTCCGAAGTGTATTTATTTCCTGAACCCACAATTTTAATTACTGGTTCTTTCTATTCCCAAGGAAAAGAAACTACATTTGAGATTGGCTCGGAGAACTACGGTCCAAATGATTTTATAAGTTGGTTTTATGACTTGGAATTGACTGCTTGTGATGAACCGGAGGCAGTAGAGGGAGCAGAAAGTTATACATTTAAGGTCGCCGGAAAAGATGCTTTTACCTATGAAGATAGAGGTAGTGAAGCATACATTATCATTGATAGCAACTATTATAAGGTAAGTAATCCCTCTACCCCGCCAATCAACTAAATTGTGCATTTTTTGAACTGTATAGTATATATTTCCCGAAAGGAGCAAGATTGAAATACACCTTGCTCCTATTCTTTTTCCAATAGGCGTTCATAGAAGATGAATAATAAGGTCAGCTATACGCACCAATACTTATCTCGGACAGAGACATTTGAAAAGAAAATGGAAGATTTTTCAGCGGGACAAAAGAAAAAAGTGTTGATAGCAAAAAGCCTTTGCGAGCAAGCGCATCTGTATGTATGGGACGAACCTCTCAACTATGTTGACATTTATTCTCGAATGCAAATTGAAAATCTGATAAAGAAGTTTTCTCCCATCATGATTTTTGTAGAACATGATCTTGCATTCAGAAATAATGTTGCAACTAGAAGCATACGCTTGACTTCCGAAGTAACGGCGAGGAAGTAGTAAAAGCTTCCTGTATCATCGCTTCTCAGGCAACTCTCCGGTGCTGGCCGCACCGGCAAGGCTAGCGTCCAGATTGTCGGCGGTCTATTGAGTGAGCGTTGCTATGTCCTCGTCCATATCTGACAAAAGATCAACGATAGATATTAACTGATTAGAGGACTATGTTGGCAGTGAAAGAAAGTATGCTGTCATCAGTATACTTTCTTCGTCAAAGTTTACATACGAACCGGGCGGCAATTTAGCCGTTTGATTTTTCCTTATTGTTGTGTATGACAAAAGCGTTCACAGAACGCACAGCCGCAGAATGAAATTCTGCGTTCATGGGGGCTTGGGGGATTCCCTCAACAAGCAGCGCCGGAAGCCGAATGGCTATCCAGGGGCATTGCTTGCCTCTTTTCCCGCAGGAATATCGTTTGTACCACTTTTCTATAAGTAGCAACATAATTTGACAGTAATCGTTCTTATTGTTGTGATACTATGAAATTAGAAGAAATTATAGTGTTTTAAGGAATATAAGGCTAATTGTCGGGGAAATGGGGGAATTTATGATTAGGATACATAAAGAACTCATTGAGTTATTAAAAAAAGCCAACTAATACCACCTTTACAGTTTGCAAATTATTGCGAAAAATGTTGTAAAATAGCAGCAATCAATATCCATTGCGCCTGTGTGTCAGTTTGTCACACAGGCGCTTTTGTTTTTCTTTTAGGCACTCTAAAACTTCTTGAATTTGATATTTTCCCACGGTGCCGCGCACCGCCTTCATTCGGTTCACCTGTCAACCGAACCTGTGAATCGAAATGGAGGTACATAATGCACAAAATCAATCTTCGGGAGCTGTATCCCGATATGTATAAGACGGACACATTTTTGGAAGTGACAGATGAGGTACAGGCGGTGTTCCTGTCCGATAAACGAGCGGAAGCCGCACATGAGCGTCAGATGTATCGCTACAAGGCACAATACTCTCTGGATTGCGACAATGGTATTGAGGACGCTGTTGTACATCGTTCTCCGACTCCGGAAGAAGCCCTGGAGGACAAACAGTTGCGCGATCAGATCTACACTGCGGTGATGGAACTGCCGGGCAAGCAGGCCAAACGGATCTATGCTCGGTTCTACTTGGATATGAGCGTGAAGGAGATTGCCCAAGTCGAAGGCGTTGACCCGCGCCGTGTGCGTGACAGTATCCATCTTGGCTTAAAAAAACTGGAAAAAGTTTTTTCTCAAGCGTCCGAATAATGCCATTTTTGTCAGTGTTATTAGAAGGACAACTTTTCACCTTCATTGGTACATTGACAACCGAATAGACGGCATTTCTGGTACATAGCCCATGTACGAGCGAATCAGGCGCGCCGCCAAGAAGGACAAGCCAAGGAGGTGATGAACCGGCTGTCCTGAGCGATCAACGCAAGCCTGAAACCCGGAGGTGGCACTTCGGGTCGCGGTGACTGCATGGGGGCTTAAAGATACTTCCTCACGGCCTCCTAAAGACTTGGGGGGAACCCTGCGGCGCACGAGCAAAACGACGCTGCGGAGTTATGACAGCCGCGCCAGCGGAGACCAGGAATGTCCCTATCGTCAGGGGCGCGTGGCAAATGTGACGAAAGTAACGGATATTATCTGAAAGGCTGCGTCCATTTGCTGTTAGCAACAACAAGGCATCATTTGGGTGCAGTCCTTTCTTTTCAAAGTCAGATACCATGAGCTGGCAGCTCTGGTTGCCAGCTCATTCATGTGATTTTGAAACCGACTTCAAAGAAAGGAGAACCCTTATGAACCAGTTGACACAAACCTGTCCACAATCAGCAACCGATGAATTGGTTGACATCCGTGAAGTTGCGGTAGATAAAGACCTTCCCAAAGAGGAACGAATCGCGGCCTTTCTTCACCAAATAAAAAATCCCTATCGCTTTCGCTGCGGTGATTTTGTAGTAAACGCCGCATTTGCCAGCAACGGGGTCACATTGGAGGAGTGCCTGCAAGGGATTTTAAGGTAATCGACATCCTCGCTCTTTTTATAAAAGCGTGCTACGATGTGTATGGAAAAGGATGAAAACTGAAAACCTCGAAATCCACTCTTTTCTTGCGGGAGCTTCCGGGAGGAAAGGAGTGCTTTTTCATGCCAAAATATCAGGCAACAGCTTACATTCGTCTGTCTTACACAGATGATCGCTCCAGCGAGAGCGACAGCGTTACCAACCAGCGGAAGCTGATTGAGAAC
>JAGASY010000005.1 GCA_017621515.1 Bacteroidaceae bacterium | reverse complement strand
TGCCAAAGCCAGAATCAGTGAAATTAATATTCTGTTCATTTCGGTTTTTGATGATTTTGTTTTGACCGCAAAATTAAGAAATGTTTGTTTAGTGGCAAAAATTATCAGTACGGAAATGAATTTAAATGTGAAATCCGTACCTGGGCACTAATTTTGAGTAGTACGGATTTTGTAGTGATAGAGTACGGAAATTGACTTTAATGTTTTTTATAAAAGGGATATAAGAGGTTTTAGTTTGTGTTTTTTTTATGCTGAGTCCCTGAATTATTTTAGTGATTGTGTGTTCCACTACTGAGTCGGCTTTTGACACGATTCATGAATGCGAGATTGAAATTACTATAGTACTATTTTTTTACATTTGGTTATTTCTTATGCACCCGGAATATAGTATTTGCATTTTTTAGACAACTTCTTATGTTAGTTGAATTGAATAAAGAAATTTTTTACGTATATTTTAAGATTTTTTTATTAACTTTGCAAGGAAGATGGAAAATTGGAATTTCCCCAGTCAAGTGACGACAATACATACAATTGCTGGATTCAATTGCGACATTGCCTTGTAAAGAAAACAGACAATAGACAACTTCAACGAGTTTAAACAACTTCAATATATGTTTTCTTATGAATATTTCTTTATTAAGCCGGATGGCGAGAGTCTCGGTTGCTTTGTCTGCAGTTTTGGTATGCTTTGTTTCTTGTTCGTCACTTTCCGAAGACAAGAGGCTCGAACGTGCTCTTGATGTCGCAGGCAACAACAGACAGCAACTGGAGAAAGTGCTTGACCACTATTCCAATAATCCGGACCGTCTGGAAGCAGCCAGATGGCTCGTGATGAATATGCCCATGCATTACACATCAACCGGACCTGAGGTTGAGCGATACCGTGAGTATTTCCGAATTGCGTCAGATCAGTCGAAAGACATAAGGCTTTTGGTTGATTCCATCGACAGTGTGCAGGGCAGACCTGACGTTACGAAAGCATTATGTGTGGCGGATATTGCAACTGTCGATTCGGCATTCCTTGTAGCGCACATTGATAAGGCTTTTGAGGCAAGAGAGAAATGGCCATGGGGAAAGAATGTGAGATGGGAGGATTTCTTGGAATTCGTTTTGCCATATCGTGTGGGTGACGAGCCTCTTTCTCTTTGGCGGGAGATTATTCTTGAAGAGTATGAAGACCTGATTGACAGTGTCGCGTCGCTTAAAGGAAGCGAGGACCCCCTTTTTGCCGCCGATGCGCTTTATGTGGGCTGGATAAGGAGAAAGAAATTCAAATGGACTTCACAGCTTCCCGGTGGGCCACGCCTTGGAGTGAATATTACTGATTGGAAAACAGGTGCTTGTCGTGAGAGAGCCGATGGAATGACTTATCTCCTGCGTACTGCCGGACTTCCGGCGTCTCTTCATCTCGCTCCTGTCAGAGGAGACCTCAACGATACCCATTCATGGGGTGTGGTGTATGACCGCAACGGATACCCATATATTCCGGAGCAGCATTCAGACTCGGCTGCCCTTTTCAAGGTGCCGGCGGCAAAGGTGCAGTGCGAGACATTCTCTATCAATGAAGAGACCCTCAGGACATTTACCAACTCTCCATACGCTCCGACTGCACTCCGGAAACCTTTCGTGAAAGATATGACAATGTATTATCTAAAGCCGGAAATGAGATCCGAATTGAAGATTCCTGTTCAGATGCTTGCCGGGGTGACGAATGGTGACACTGTGTATCTTGCTTCTGCCTCAAGAAAACTTTGGGTACCTGTAGGTTTTGGCGTAGTTAGACGCGACAGTGTGGATCTGGGATATGTGGGAGCCGGTACGGTGTGTGTGGTCGGAACTCTTCAAAACGGGACTTTCCGTCCTTGCGGATATCCCTTTATACGCGAGGGCGGAAATGGTGTGAGATTTTTTATTCCGGGCGGCATGCAGGATGTGAATCTTTATAGTAAGTGCTCGGTTCAGGTCGGGGATTATGCTCAAAGGATGAAAGGGGGTGTTTTCGAGACAGCAGACAATCCTTCTTTTATATCTCCCGATACCATTTATGTGATAAACGAGAGCCCTAAACGACTTTTTACTGCTGTCAGTGTCAGCTCTGACGTCGGGATTCCTCGCCGCTTCATAAGATATGTTGGAGCAGAAAAAACATTCTGCAATGTGGCGGAAATTGCACTTTATGAGAATGAGACAGATACCGTCCCACTGAATGGTAGAATAATCGGCACTCCTGAGTCTTACGATGACAAGCATAGATATACGTCGGCGTGGGACGGTGATCCATATACATCGATGGATTATCCGAAGCCTAACGGCGGCTGGACAGGTATCGATGCCGGCAGAAGAGTGCAGGTAAGAAAAATAGTCTATACTCCGAGAAATCGTGATAATTTCATTCATATAGGCTATAATTACGAACTCTTCTATTATCAAAAAGACGAAGGATGGGGCTCTCTCGGAACAGCAAAGGCTTCTTCCGACATGCTGACGATGAAGGCGCCGTCAGGGGCATTGCTGTATCTCCATTGTCTCGACGGGGGGAACGCCGAGCGTATTTTCGAATATGACAGCAAGTCGGACATCCAGCTTTTTTATTGAATGTCTACGCCTCCGGTTCCATAATCGTTGGATGCGGCATTCTTTATTATGTATAATTCTTCCGTGGAAATACCGATAACCTTGTAGGGACGTTCGGCACGAACATGAGTCCCTTCCTGCTTTGGAACTAAAATCTGAAATGACTCTA
>JAGASY010000052.1 GCA_017621515.1 Bacteroidaceae bacterium | reverse complement strand
CGCCGTCGAGGAACTCCCTCACCACGGCCGCCAGCACGTGCGTCTTCCCCGTGCCCGTGGGCATCTGCACCATCACGCTGCGGCTGCTCCGCCACTCCTCGTGAAGGCGGCGGATGATGTCGATCTGGTAGTCATGAAGACGGATGATTCCGCTCATACACTCAATCTGTTGATTTTGGATAATGGAGAGATTCCGTGTACTTGTATCTATCTCCACACGGAAATACTAAAGAACGATAGCAAATATGCAAGAATCGCACTGGCTTTAGTGCAAAATATGTAGAAATTTGCACTGAGTATAGTGCAATTTCAAGCTGCCATTTGTATATTTGCACACAAATAGGTTCTATAACAACATATATATTATGCAAAAACTACAGGCAACATTTGATAAACTTTTAAGAGAGACGACTTCAACATTCCATCGGTATATCTATGGTCGCATCAATTGGAACGCACGTATGATTGGGCTTATGGGTCCCCGAGGGATTGGAAAGACGACTTTGATTCTGCAATACATAAAGGAACAGCTTCCGAGAACTGTATCACTTTATGTGCAGGCTGAAGATTTCTATTTTGCATCTCATCGCCTGATTGACCTTGCCGATGAGTTTGCACGCATGGGCGGAAAATATTTGTTTATAGATGAAATACACAAATACAAAGACTGGTCACGTGAATTGAAACTCATCTATGACTATCATAGCGAATTGCATGTGGTATTTACAGGTTCCTCTGTACTCGATATCGCTAAGGGTGCCTTTGATCTCAGTCGCCGTGCATTGACCTATGAGATGCAGGGACTGTCATACCGTGAATATCTTCAGCTGTTTCATCACACGCATTTGCCAGTCTATAGTCTCGAACAGCTTTTGAAACATGAGGTGGAGATACCAGATGGCTTTCTTCCGTTACAGCATTTTGCCGACTACTTGAAATGCGGCTACTATCCTTTTGGAATCGACGGCAATATTGATAAATATATCTTGCAGGTGGTGAATGCCACCATTGAGACGGACATACCTCAGTATGCCGAACTGACCGTTGCTACGGCAAGAAAACTTAAACGTCTGCTTGCCATCATAGCACAGAGTGCACCATTTAAGCCTAATATGACCCAAATTGCAGGACAACTTGAGGTGTCAAGGAACAACATTGCAGATCTTTGTGCCCTTCTCGAAAAGTCAGGGTTGATAGGGCAGTTGCGCATATCAACTCATGGAATACAAGGACTTGGCAAGGTGGAAAAGATATATTTGGATAATCCGTCTCTTATCTATGTACTTGGTGAGCCAAACGTAGAAACTGGCACCGTGCGTGAAACTTTTTTCTTCAACCAGACAAGAATGTTGGGTACAGTCGCTTCGTCACAGATTTCTGATTTTACTATAGATGACAGGTACACATTCGAAGTAGGGGGACGTAAAAAGAAACAGCGACAGTTACAGAATATTGAGAATGGCTATGTTGTGAAAGATGACATAGAAACAGGATACGGCAATATTATCCCTCTTTGGATGTTCGGACTGCTATATTGAAAATAGAGGAGTCTGTGGTATTCAGAGCACTATGATTCGGTTTGTTGGAGATTAACGGATGACGTCGATTTGGTAGTCATGAAGACGGATGATTCCGCTCATACGCTCATTTAATACATGATGATGGGGTCAATTTCGCATCGCCGATTCATATACTGCCGCCACTTGTTCGGCGATTCTGTCCCAATCATACTTCGCCATGTCATAGTTCATGCGCTGCAGCGGCATGCTTGCCACCTGTTCGATGCGCTCCGCCAGTTTCCCGACATTGCCGCAGGGGAAATAGCACTCTCCGGGAAGTCCAACCTCCATGTTGGCGGGGATATCGCTCACCGCCACGGGAAGCCGGTAGCTCATGGCCTCAAGCAGTGAGATGGGAAGCCCTTCGTGGGAGGAGGGTAGGGAGTAGTAGAGAGCATTGGTCAGCAGGGAATGGAGTCTGCGCCCCTTGACGAAGCCCGTGAGGATGACACCGTTCTCGCGGGCGGTCTGTTTCAGCCTGAGCGAGTAGCCGTCCTCAAAGTCCGTGTCGCCTGCAAGGACGAGCCGTATGTCTCCGGCGATTCTGTGCTCACTCCGTAGTCTTATGTATGCGGCTACAAGGTCGTGCAGACGCTTCTCCGGGACGAAACGGCACATGCCGAGTATGTATTTGCCCTCCTCGATGCCGAGGGAGTGGAAATATTCTGGCTCATGGCAGAACTCGGGTGCGGGCACTCCGTTGTAGATGAGATGCACATTCTCTGTGCGTCCGCAGCGTCGGGCTATCAGCTCCTTTATTACATCGGATATGACTATAACCTCATCAGCGAACATGCAGCCCATGCGCTCCCCGAGCTTCAGCATGGTCTTTGCCATGAAGCCCCATTTGTCGCGGTCGTAGTCGGGGCCGTGGTGGGTGAACACCACCTTCATCCCGAGCATCCTTGCGTATGGCACGAGCAGGGCGGGGCCGACGGCATGGACATGCAGCACGTCCGCACCGAGCCGCTTTGCCGCGTTTATGGCGCGGAAAGTGTGTATGATTGCCTCGAAGGACTTCCTTTTCGGCGAGTCCACATCCATGAGCTTCACACCCCGCCATTCGGTCAGCGAATCTTTCACGTAACTGCTGCGGCGCATCACCGTTATGTCATACCCTTTTGCTGCTATCCTCGGGAAAAGTTCCTCACAGTGTGTCTCCACACCGCCCATGATGCCGGGGATGCCGCGGATGCCGGTTACTGCTATTTTCATAAATCTTGATATATTTGTAGAAATCTGATGATTGCTTTATTTATTTTCTTATGATTAATGAGTCTGTTGAGTACATCCACATAAACAGCAAAAAAACACACTAAAATTCCAATTTCTAAAATGACAAAATGATATTTTCGCCCAAAATGAAAATTTAACACTTGAAGTGATTTTTTGCCAATGGCGAAACGACGAAATTTTTGTCTTAAAGATAAATTGTTGATAATCAATAGAATATAAATTCACTCAAAATGTTCAAAAAAACGTGCTGGACGCAATTTTTCGAATGTTTTTTGAATTTTAGTAATATGTTGATTATGAGTGTATTATAGACAAATTTGCCGTTTCTGTCTCAAAATGCCACTCAAAATCCATCCACTTTCTAATTTTTGTTCAGACACACTTTCCAAACTGCGAATTATACACTTCTTAACATTCCGACCGAAACAAACCGTCTTTTTCTTCGTTTCCCAGTGTTTTTTTATTTTCAGCGCACTGTTTTTAAATTTTCAGCGCGCTGAAAATAAAATTGCAGTGCGCTGTGAAGAAAAAAACAGTGCGCTGAAAATTTCAAAACTTAGTGCTTTTTTCTGAAAAACTCTTCGCCGGGGATAAAAAAATGTAAAAGAATCGCTCTAAAACGAAACACTATTTTACAATTTCGAAGCTTTTAGAAAATGTGCGTAGAATCCTCGATTTCTGATGAATGTTTAGTGCGCTTCATTTTGGCGCGTGCTACAGGGCTTAGGATTTTAACATTTGACAAAATCAAAAAGACAGCATAATAATGAAAATCGATAAAACATGATTGCTTTTGTTGTAATATTGTGTTATTTTGTCAAAATGAAACACCCCTCCAAAAAACGAATTCAAAAATTTTTTTATGGGGCTTTGAATATGCCTTGTGAGTAGTGTGTGAATAACCGCTGCTTCTCAATGCGATTTTTGGAGAAATATGCCCTGTATATTCAAAAAAAGCATTTCCTTTGTATGGGAAACATGAATATGAAGAAATATTATATCATAATCAAAGAGGCATTCCAATATGTCGGAATCCTGCTGTTGTCACTGTTTGCTGCTTTGTGGATGATTATCTGCGGGAAAAGACAACGGTAGTTATCTTTTTCTCATATCGTTTCCATACGGATGCGAAGCATACGGCACCGGACAAGACAAGAAGGCATGTGAGCCAATAATTCAAGTCATTATTGGAAATCTTATTTTCCAAATGAAGCTTTTCTATCGCACGAAAAATCACCATGTGACATAAATATATCTCCATAGAAATGCCGCTGAAGAAAGATACGACTTTCTGAAAAAAGGAGTTATGGTTGTCTGTTCCTATAGCCAATATCAGCCATAGTATATATAGCAATAGGTTAGACACTAATGGAAAACGTAAATCCACAAAAGAGAAAAACAATATAGTGTAGAGTGATACTATTGCAATGTACCCGTAATATGCCAAACGGTTTTGCATAACTTTCACTATTGAACGTCTGTATAGATAAACGATACCTCCGGAAATGAAGTAGGGAGCACAGAATATAATGTTCTTTGAGTTTATCCCGCCAAGATATTTATCGGACAAGAAGAATAGGACGATTGATATGAGTAATATCATCCATGCTCTGCGTTTTGTGTCAAGTAGATATACAAAGAATGGAAATAGCATGTAGAACACAAATATTAGTCCCAAGAACCATCCTACACCTATAACTTTTATGTCGGCATTGGGAAGCAGTCCGAAGACCAATGTCAAATCGGCAAATCCGTCTGCCAGTTCTTGTATCATATTCTCTGTCAATGAGCGTTCACCCAAAAATGTCATGATAATATCAATCAATACCAATAAAGCAAAAAACGGCCAAACTCTCACATATCTCTTGGAATAAAATTGATGTGGTGTGATTGTGCCTTCACGGAAACGCTGATAATATCCGCAACACATGGAGAATACACTTATCATCATAAATAACAATACGAAATTTCCGGTAAAAGCGATGATGTTTTCCGTTAGGAAACTTCCTGTGGGTTTGACAGCAATATTACTCCTTATGTGCATAAGCACTATACCTATACAAGCCAATGTGCGCAGTACGTCTAATGAATTGTACCGCTCTTTCTTTACCGCGTCATTCTGATGCTGCTTTTTACCCCCCCCCATTTTTATTTTCTTTAACATATTTCCAGAGGAAAGGAGGTCAATTGATTTTGATATTTCTATTTCTTTCATTCTTAGTCTTCTGATGGTAGTTATTATTCTACTCCGAATAAAGCCTTTGTTGTTTTATTTGATGTAGATTGATGGTTATAATAATTTTTTGTCTGCTTTGATTTGGTTAAATATCTGTAAAGATGAATGATATCTTGCCTTTATATTTATTATTTACGTCATTATGATGTGTATTTGCAATCAAATAACATCAATAAACAATTAATTTACATTTATACTATTATGGCACAGACAGCAATGACAGTCCGTTTGGACAACCAGCAAAAAGTAATGTTTGATCAGCTTTGCGAACAGTTTGGCATGAGTGCCAACACAGCAATCAATATCTTTGTGCGTCAGGTAATCCGCTGCCGCCGCATACCTTTTGTGATTGCAGCTCCCGAAAAGGAAGACGATTTGAGAGCTAAGGCGATTAAGGCAATACAGGAAATCAGGGAAGATGCGAAAAATAGACCTGAGCTGACTCTTGAGGAAATCAATGCAGAAATCAATGCCGTAAGGGAGGCAAGGGAAAAAAAGACAGTAT
>JAGASY010000051.1 GCA_017621515.1 Bacteroidaceae bacterium | reverse complement strand
TGTCGAGTACGGCGTATTCTGGCATCGGTTCAATATATTACAGTTTGGCGACCATAATATAGTGCATCCTTTGCGGAATGCGCTGTATTTTAATTTTTTTACATCATATTTAACTTTCATCAATTAGTAGAAACAACTTCAGGCAAAAAAACAGACATGAAAAACATTTGTCGCCTCCTTTTCCTTATCTTGTGACACAAACAGCACCAGATTATTTTATATCTATCAGAATCTGTAAATACTCGGGCGAACAATGCATAAGATAACTCTAAATATTTTTTGTAATTATTTGCAATATATTCTTATTTCCTTAACTTTGCGGCACAATGAAGATGATACAATAAATAAATTGTGTGGGTTGAAAGTAGGTTTATATACAGTGTGGAAACACAAATCTAAGCTAAAGTTTGACTGTATTTATTTAGTTCGGGACATTGGATAATTAGATATATCCGTCATCCGGCTTTTATGGAAATAGCCACTATTTTATGTTAGGTGAATGTTTTACAAGTTGTATTATCTATAAGTGAGAAAACATTTTGACTGTGAATTGTAAAACCTTAAATAAACAATGAAAGAAATACCAATTTCTGTAGTTATGCCGGTGTACAACGGTGCAGAACATTTGAGAGTGTGTTTGGACAGTATTCTGTCCCAGACATTCAGGGATTTTGAACTATTGATTGTAGATGACGGTTCTACAGATAACACTTGTGAAATAATAGAGTCATATAATGATGCTCGTATATGTTTGGTTAGAAACAAGCATGATTATATAGCTTCTTGTAATCTGCTTTTAAGTGAAGCCCGAGGAAAATATATAGCAAGAATGGATGCTGACGACATAATGATGCCTGATAGATTGGCTTATCAGTATGAATATATGGAAAGTCATCCGGACGTGAGTGCTACAGGTGGGGCATTCATTCCTCTCAATGATGAAAACTTTAAGCCCGTGATGAAGGAATATGATTACACTCTTAATTTATTATTGAAAGGTAATTATTAGGAATGCCTATGTTTGGATTTTCTTTTGTGTTCTAATTTTGTTCCATTATTCAAATGAAACAAATTAGAACAAAGAATTATTAAAGAGCTGATATCCATTGGCGATGATGACAGCATATAGCTGATGGAATTGCATTGTCATTGGGTATCAGTTTACAACAATATAAATAACAGTAGTTAATAAAACAACAATACAAAATGATGGAATATAGAAAGTTCCCCTTTAACACCTGTCTGAGCTGCTTGCTCTTTGCGCTATTCTCAATTTTGTCTCCCAATGTCTCCCATGCCCAGAGGAATATCATATATGGAGACGTAAGAGACTTTGTAACCGATGCGGTGATGGTCGATGTACAGGTCGTCCTCAAAGATGCGCAAGGTGCGCCGATTGATACCATGTACACAGGCACGATGGGGCAGGTGGGGGATACAAAGAAGGCTTGGATGTTCCGTCTAAAGAAAGAGGATGCTGACTTTCTGGTCTCTTTCTCTCAGAATGGATATGAAGAAAAGGAGATTGCCATAAAATACCGTCCTAACGGAAGAAAAACACTCTATGAATATCCGTCGGTCAAGATGAAGCGTGAGAGAGAACATCTGCTGGATGAGGTTGTCGTGCGCGCCACCCGTGTGATGATTCATACCAAGAAAGACACTATTATTTATAATGCTGACGCATTCCAGTTGGCGGAAGGTTCCATGCTTGACGCATTGGTGAAGCAAATGCCGGGTGTGGAGCTGAAGGATGACGGACGGATTTTCGTCAATGGAAAGTATGTGGAGAGTCTGCTGCTCAATGGTGAGGACTTCTTCAAGGGCAACAACAATGTGCTTCTCGACAATCTGCCGAGTTATATGGTCAATCAGGTGAAGGTGTATGAAAAAGACGGAAAGCTGAGTGAGTTTGCCGGGCGCAGTATGGACGACAAGGAGTATGTGATGGATGTCCGATTGAAAAAACAATATAGCATAGGTTGGATAGGCAATGTGGAGGGCGGCTACGGCAGCGAAGATCGTTATCTTGCGCGTCTGTTCGCCTTGCGCTTTACACCCCAGTCGCGCATTTCCCTGTATGGGAACATCAACAATGTGAACGAGACGCGCAAACCGGGCAACAACGGGGAATGGTCGCCTTCAAATATAACCAACGGACAGGATGCCACGAAGAGCTTCGGTATGGATTATTTAGTGAAAGACCGCCTCAAACGCTGGGAAGTGAACGGCAGCGCGTCTTTCACCCATCAAGACCATGAAGGCATCACCCACACGGCATCGACCAGCTTTCTTCCGGGCGGGGATGCTTACAGAAAAACACTTCGCATACAGTCGGACTGCAATACGAGTCTGAGTACCAGCCACTCGTTCTTGTTCAAGTGGGACAGGACGCAGGTCCGGATACAGCCGAGTCTGAACTATAAGGAATGGAAGAACCGCAACCGGTATGCCGATGTGGAACTGGCGCAGAACCTGTTTGACAGGAAGGAGCTGCTTGACAGCCTGATGCAGAGCGTTGTTTCCTCTTCACTATGGAACTATATGCTGAACCGTTCTGTTTCCGAATCAATGAATGACGGCAGACAGACAGGCGGCTCTCTCGCTCTTTCGTATAATCAGAAGTTCAAGAACAACGATGATATCTTGCAGGTCAATGCCTCTATGACTCACAGTGACAGTAAGACCAATCGTTTCAGCCATTATCTTTACGAATACAAGAATGCTGATGCTTTCGGAATTACCGGAGATTTCCGCAATCGTTACAGCCATCAGCATCCGGACAACTACAGCAGCTATTATGCTAAGGCACGATATTGGATATGGTTTCCGACCAATCTTGCCATTATTCCGTCATACCGTTACTGGGGAGCCAGACAGCATCAGGACTATTCCACCTACCGTCTCGATTCTCTTCCGCAGTGGGGAGCCGACTCTCCTTTGGGCATGCTTCCGTCCGTAACGGAGTATATTAGGACGATGGATCGCGGAAACAGTTATGAGTCGAAGAAATGGGAGTCGGAGCATACGGGGAGCATTGACTTCCAGTGGGAAGGAAGTGTCGGGAAAGGTTATATGAATCTGAGCGGTTCATTGCCATTAAGACTGACGACGCATAAGCTCGATTACTTCAGGGCTGCTTCTGACACGGTGTTCCGGCATACATCCGCTTTTGTTGAGCCGAAAGTGGAAATCCGATACCGATGGGACAATTGGCGCAAGGAGGCAAAACTGAAATATGAGACCAACGGCAGTTTTGCGCCGATGACGAATTTTGTGAATTATCGTTCCGATGAAGATCCTCTTGATGTGACTTTGGGCGGTAACAATCTGAAAGACAGCTATGCACATACCCTTTCTTTCCTGTTCTCAAACAACCATTCCAACAAGAACCGCTTTTTCAATGTCAACGGCAAATATTCGGTGGCACGGAACCAGATGGCATACGCATACATATACAACCGTACCACCGGTGTGCGCACCTACCGCATGGAGAATGTCAACGGAAATTATTCAACAGAACTGAATGTGAACTATACATTCCCGCTCGACAAGGCAAAAAAACTCATTTTAAGTTCAAATACCGGCTATGACTTTTATCACAATGTGGATTTCATCGGTGAAGAATACGGTGAAAACCGTGCTTTTGTTTCGACCATGCCTCAACGCAGCGTGGTGAAGACGAATCTGTTAGGAGAAATTCTTACATTAAGATGGAAAATAGGAAAACATAATCTCCGCTTTTTTGCTGCTGGAGACTGGCATCTGGCATCTGGCAGTCGTGAGAATTTTGAGAACATCAGTGCCTGCAATTTCCGCTACGGCATGACTGCACAGCTTGAACTGCCGCTGGACATTCAGTTGTCCAATGACATTACCATGTACAGCCGCCGGGGATATAACAGCAGGGACATGAACACCAATGATCTGGTGTGGAACGCACGTCTCTCCAAACGTTTGTGGAAGAACCGTCTGACGCTTATTGTTGACGGATTTGATATTCTGCAGCAGCTTTCAGGCACATCCTTCTCCATTAACGGACAAGGGCAGAAGGAAACTTATCAGAATGTGATTCCGCGTTATGTGATGGCGCATCTTATCTATCGGTTGAATGTCAAGCCTAAGAAGAAACCGGGAGAGTAGGGGAGAATTGCTACAGAGGCACTTTGATTCAATTATGCGATTTTGAGTTGTCATATAAAATGGTATTGATAATACAATAAACAGAACTGTATCGGTTGAATCCTGCACTGTCCATGTTTTATCTTCCTTTTTGACAAAATGATATTTTCGCCCAAAATGAAAATTTAACACTTCGAGTGATTTTTGGATGAGGGCGAAAAGAGGAAAATTCTATTGCGTGGATAACTGATTGAAAATCAAAGGGATACAAAATTTTTCAAAACGCTCAAAAAAACGCGCCGGACGTAATTTTTTGAGCGTTTTGAGTGTTTTGGTAATATATTGATTATTAATGTTTTATATTCAGAACCGCCATTTTTGCCCTCAGATATCCTCAAAACTCCATTTGTTTTTAACTTTCTGTTCAGACACTTCTCTAATGTCAAATTTATACACTTCTTAACGTTTCTCTCCTGAGCAAACTGCCTTCTTTTCCACTTCCTGCTGTTTTTTTATTTTCAGCGCGCTGTCGTCAAATTTTCAGCGCACAGTGGGAGAATTTCTACTGCGCTGCAAATAAAATTGCAGTGCGCTGTGAAGAAAAAAACTGTGTGCTGGAAATTTGAAAACTTAGTACTTTTTTTACAAGAACTCTTCACCGATAATAAATAAATGTAAAAGAACTGCTCTAAAATGAAACACTATTTTACAATTTCCGGTGGCTTCAGAAAATGCGCGTAGAAGCCCCGATCTCCGGGAAAAGTTCGGCGCACCTCATTTTGACGCGTGCCAGAGGGCTTGGGATTTTAACAATTGGGGAAATCAATGTGATAGTAAATATGATGATTTGCTGCCTGTTTGTGTTTGATTTTGGTATTTATTGTGACATGATCGTTTTCTGCCTGTTCCTGTTTTTTGCTATTGGCATCTTTTTTGTAGGGTGTGTTTGGGTGCTTCGCAAAAAGAAAAGCAACTTCTTGATTGGTGACTTTATTTATAGGTTGTTTGTCATGCTGCTTTTTTACTTTCGGTGTGAATAAATCCTAAAAGTTTTTGGCGATAGTTGTCTTTACGGAATAATTTCTGTAACTTTGCAAAAGTGATAATAAATACGTGGCATTATGCTATTATTTAATATAAAATGATGGAAAAAACACTTGTTATACTTAAGCCGTGCGCTGTTCAGCGTGCGATAGTCGGTGAGGTGACTGCACGGTTTGAACGTAAAGGCTTGCGGTTGGCAGGAATGAAGATGATGCAGCTTACGGACGATTTGCTTAACGAACACTATGCACATTTGGCAAGCAAACCGTTCTTTCAGCGCATAAAGGACTCAATGATGGCGGCTCCGGTTATTTGTTGTTGTTATGAAGGAGTGGATGCTGTAGAGACTGTCAGGAGTATGACCGGTAGTACAAACGGAAGAAAAGCTGCTCCGGGAACTATTCGAGGTGACTTCGGCATGAGTTTTCAGGAGAATATCATACATACATCCGATTCTCCGGAAAATGCCGTGATAGAGCTTGAAAGATTCTTCAAGCCGGAAGAAATCTTCGACTACAAGCAGGCTGCATTCCAGTTCCTTTACGCTAATGACGAATATTAAATGAACAATATCTTTTGTCGGATTTTTCGACAAGAAATTGTTTGATGCATGTCATGTTTCAATCGGAACATATTTATAGAAGGTAGTGGCAGGTCTGCATTCAAAGTGAAGAGTGAGGATGCTGCTTTATTAACTGATTGTTCAACTAAAAAATAAAAATAGAGCAAAAAAATAAAAACGTAGAAAACCAATGATTCTAAAAGTACTAACAAAAACACTCGGTGTGGCATTGATTTCAATGGTGTCCGTAAGCGCAGTAGCTCAGGACCTTATTGCACGTCAGGCTCCATCCGACAAGAAATTGAAAGAAATCAAGAATGTAACCCTGATAAACACCATTGCTCCGGTGGATCTTCAAAATCCCGCGGCTGATATATATACCGACTGGGACAACAGCGGAATTTCAAAGGTTGCCGGACGTGTTCCTTCAGATTACAATATTGATTTGCGAGGGTTCTATATGCCGACTCCGAGTCGCAAGGTTACTTCTAAATTCGGACCGCGATGGGGACGGAGACACGAAGGACTTGACATAAAGGTATATATAGGCGATACCATTCGTGCGGCTTTCGACGGAAAGGTGCGAATTGTAAAATACAATCGCGGAGGTTATGGTTATTATGTGGTGATAAGGCATCCTAATGGATTGGAGACGCTTTATGGACACATGAGCAAGCAGATTGTGAAAGAGAATCAGATTGTGAAAGCCGGAGACCCTATCGGTCTTGGAGGAAATACGGGGCGTTCAAAAGGTTCACATCTGCATTTTGAGACTCGTTTGCTTGGCAAGCCAATCGATCCGGCAAGAATGTTTGATTTTGCCAATCAGGACGTGACGGGTGATTTCTATTCTGTTCGTGCCGGAAGAACTATCAAGGGCGATGGTGCTGTGGCAAGAACAAATGCCAATATCATGGCAATGGAGGCTGAGAATGCTGAGAACGTAGCTGATGGAGAGGTCGTTGCGGCAGCGGAGAATCAGGTTGTTAATAATGAGTTGGCTGAAGTTGTAGCTGTTAAGACCGGTAAAACAACGAAGTCTGCAGCGAGAAAGGTGACATACCGGGTAAAGAACGGTGATAATCTTTATACTATAGCTCGTCGTCACGGTATAACAGTGGATAAGCTGTGCCGCCTCAATAACATCACTCCCAAGACGATTATTCATAAGGGATTGGTGCTGAAGTGTTCTTGAACTTCAGACTGGCGGATTTGATACAACGTTCATTTTTTTCTTTTACATATTGACGTCCTGCTGTTTTTGATGGCGGGACGTTTTTTTGACTTGTACTTCCATTGACTGTAGGGGTTCAATGCGAATGTTGAATAAAAACAAATAAAATATCGGTTGTGGTATCTATTAATAATTTAAAAGTGGAATTCGGTGTGGTGCCGCTCTTTTCTGATGTCAGTTTTGTCATTAATCCGAAAGACAGAATCGCGCTTGTCGGAAAGAACGGAGCAGGAAAATCCACTATGCTGAAGATTATATCGGGACAACAGATGCCTACAGAGGGCTGTGTGTCGAAGCAGAAGGATGTGACAATAGGTTATCTTCCGCAGGTGATGGTGCTGAGTGATGAGCGTACTGTGATAGAGGAGGCTGAGACAGCTTTCTCGCATGTCAGTGAAATGCAGGCGAACATTCAGCGCATGAACGATGAGTTGGCAAAGAGAACCGACTATGAGTCGGAGGAATATATGCAGCTGGTGGAGACATTCACCCGTGAGAATGAGCGTTTCACGATGATGGGCGGACAGAATTACCATGCGGAACTGGAGCGTACATTGACTGGTCTGGGATTCCGTCGTGAGGACTTCACGCGTCCGACGAGTGAGTTCTCGGGTGGCTGGAGAATGAGAATAGAGCTTGCCAAGTTACTTTTGCAGAAGCCCGATTTGCTGCTGCTCGATGAGCCAACGAACCATCTTGACATTGGTTCTATACAATGGCTTGAAACATTCTTGGCTACGCGGGCGAATGCAGTGGTGCTTGTGAGCCATGACCGTACATTCATTAATAATGTGACTAATCGTACAATTGAGATTTCATGCGGTCGTGTCAATGACTACAAAGTGAAATACGATGAATATGTAAAGTTGCGTGAAGAAAGACGTGAGCAGCAGTTGCGTGCATACGAGAATCAGCAGAAAGAGATAGCTGAAACGCAGGCTTTCATTGACCGTTTCCGTTACAAACCTTCAAAGTCGAATCAGGTACAGAGCCGTGTCAAGCAGTTGGAGAAGATTGTGCCGATTGAGATTGACGAAGTGGATACATCGATGCTCCGTTTGAAATTCCCTCCGTGTCTGAGGAGTGGGGACTACCCTGTTATCTGCGATGAGGTGAAGAAGACATACGGCACTCACAATGTGTTTTCCGGGGTGAATCTGACCATAAAACGCGGAGAGAAAGTGGCGTTTGTCGGAAACAATGGAGAAGGAAAATCTACATTGGTCAAATGTATCATGGGAGAGATACCTTTTGATGGAACGCTGAAGATAGGACACAATGTGCAGATAGGATATTTTGCCCAGAACCAGGCGCAGTTGCTTGATGGCAATATCACGGTTTTTGACACGATAGACCGGGTAGCAAAGGGTGATATGCGTTTGAAGATTCGTGACCTGCTTGGAGCCTTTATGTTTGGAGGAGAAGCTTCTGACAAATATGTCAAGGTGTTGTCCGGAGGAGAACGAAGCAGGCTTGCCATGATACGTCTGTTGCTTGAACCTGTGAACCTGTTGATTCTCGACGAGCCTACGAACCATCTGGATATGCGCTCAAAAGATGTGTTGAAGAATGCGGTGCGTGATTTTGACGGAACGGTGATAGTTGTCAGCCATGACCGTGATTTTCTTGACGGACTGGTGTCGCGTGTTTATGAGTTCGGCGGAGGAAAAGTCCGTGAATATATCGGTGGCATCTACGATTTTCTGGAGAAGAAGCGTGGAGAGAATGAAGGTATGACGGGGCTTGGCGGTGATACAAATCACAGGGTGCAGACTGAGAACTCCGTGTCCGGTAAGCCATCTGAGAAAATGAATGCGGTGTCGGACAGTGCCGTTTCTGCCGGACGTCTGTCGTATGAAGAGCAGAAAGAACTGGCACGTCGTGTGCGCAAGGCGGAGAAAGCTGTCAAGGAATGTGAGCAGCGCATTGAGAAACTGGAGAAAGACATTGCAGATGCCGAGACGATGATGGCGACTCCTGAGGGTGCTGCTGACATGAAGTTGATATCACATTATGCTGAACTGAAAAAACAATTGGATGCTGTGGTAGAAGAATGGGAGACTGCTTCTATTGAGCTTGATGAAATACAACAGCAATGACCGGGTGCTGACCGGTAGAAGCCGGTAGTCAATTGTAATATATCGGAACACGTTTCATCCGTTACTGGGTGAAACGTGTTTTGTGTATATAGGATTATGGATGACTTCGTATAAGTGTCGGTTCTTGAAATCATAATAAATAAGGATTGATTGGCATTTGTTTTTGCGGTTACTTTGCACCCGGAAACGAGACATGTACTTTTTGTCTCTATTTTTTTTGAAATCTGTAACTTTTAGTCAGTCATGATAAGAATGAATAATATAAGGAATAAGGGAAAGTTGGTCTGTGCGTCATGTTTATTCCTTTTGCATTATGTTCCGTTGTTTGGTTGTGGAACCATGTGGGTGGAAGATTTGAAGGATGGAGTGTGGACTGATGAATCATTCTTTTCAGAGGCGGATTCCGTAAGAAATTTTCTTATAAATGAGATAGTGGTGAGCGGTGACCCGAAAACCGCAGCCGGGCTTGACGAGCAGCCGGTGAGTTATACAGGTATGGGAAATGCCCAGATGGAACGTTTGGGTGTGCGCTCGTTGAAAGATGCGGCAGTCTTTGTGCCTAATTTGTTTATGCCTGACTATGGTTCGCGTCTTACCAGTGCGATTTATGTGAGAGGAGTCGGTTCTCGTATTAATACTCCTGCTGTCGGACTGTATGTGAACGATGTGGCATGTGCTGATAAGTCTGCCTTTGATTTCTCTTTTCTTGGAGTGGATAAGGTGGAAGTGTTGCGTGGTCCGCAATCCACTTTGTATGGTCGCAATGCGATGGGAGGTCTGATAAAAGTCTATACCAAAGATCCGCGTCTGGGCGGAACGGAAATTAAGGTGGGTGGAGCGACAAAAGATGCACATCGTTATGTGCAGTTCCTTACTTCCAATGCCGTAGATGAGAATGCCAGTTTTAGCATTGGTGGATTCTATGATGCGAATGATGGATATAATCGTAACATCTTCCTGAATCGACGTTCCAATGGCAGTGAGAGTGGGGGAGGAATGTTCAGATGGATGTACAATCCAGTTTCAAATCCGGGATTGAAAGTTGATTTTCATACGAGCTTTGAGTATAGCGACGAAGATGGATATGATTATTACTACATTGGCAAAGGGGATGATGAGGCTTATTTGCCGTATGTCGGTAAGATTGCAGAAGGTGAACAGGGAGGCTATTATCGTAATCTGCTTAATTCGGCTCTTAAAGTGGAGGTGGTACAGCCTCATTTTGTCTTGACTTCTGTAACGAGTTATCAGTTCCTTTCTGACCGTATGTTTATGGATCAGGATTTTTCTCCTCTTTCCATATTTACTTTGGAACAGCGTCAGCGCAGTCATAATGCTGCTGAGGAATTGGTTTTCAAAAGTCGCCATTCGAAGCGCATGGATTGGACCTCCGGTATGTATGTATCATACCAGTCGCTTCATACATCTGCTCCGGTTCGTTTTGGAGCCGATGGCATTCAGTCTCTCATACAAGACAATATAGACCGTGGCTTTGCTGCTGCCAATGCCGCTATGAATCCTATGGGCATGGCTTTGTCCTTGAATGTGGATAATAAGGACATGATGGTGGATGGTACATTTTCTACCCCTGTGTTCAATTCAGCCATATTCGGACAGTTCACGCTTAAAGATTTATGTGTAAGAGGGCTTGACTTGACGGCTGGGGTGCGCCTTGACTATGAACATACCAAGTTGGACTATGATTCGGGTGCCGGTACGGCATTCACTTTTCTGATGACACGTGGCGGGATGCCTCTGTACAACTATCAGCTGACCACAGAATCCCGTTATCTTGGGAACATACGAAAGGATTACACGCAGTTTCTGCCTAAGGTGGCACTTACATATCGGGTTGATGACAATAACCTTGTATATGCCACAGTGTCCAAAGGATTCCGTTCCGGAGGATATAATATTCAAATGTTCAGCGATTTGATACAGGAGTCTTTGCAGAATGATATGATGCGTACACTCTCGGAAAAGATACCGATGATGAATAACTTCATCCGTATTGCGGACAATCCTTCTGCCGATTCTACCACAGTGTTTAAGCCAGAGGTAAGCTGGAATTATGAGCTTGGTGCACACTTGTCGTTTTTTGACGGTACTTTTTCTGTGGATGCGGCGGCTTTTCTTGTCGATACACGTAATCAGCAGATAGCACGCTATGCGGAGAGTGGACTTGGCAGGCAGATGGTGAATGCCGGACGCAGTCGCAGCTATGGTGTAGATATTAGTCTTACTTCGTTGATAAACCTTGGAAAGAACTGTTTGCATCTTCAAGGGGCATACGGATATACTCATGCCACATTCCGTGACTATGATGGTGGAACATATCAGGATGAACTTTTGGTTTATGATGGAAATTATGTTCCTTTTGCACCTCTCCATACTTGTGCTGTGGCGGCGGACTTGATTTGTCCTTGCAGTGGCGGAATGGTGAAAACTTTGAGCTTGGGCGCGAACATGACAGGTACCGGACGTATCTATTGGACAGAGAAAAATGATATTTCCCAGCCTTTCTATATGTTGCTTGGTGCGCACCTTACAGCCGATTTAGGCTTGGTGACGGTGAATCTGTGGGGAAAGAATCTTACACAGACCAAATATGTACCGTTTTATTTTGAGAGCATGTCGAAGGGATTTGCACAGACATGCCGCCCGTTGCAGGTGGGTCTTGATGTCAGTGTGAAGTTTTGATATGGCAGGGGTGGATTCCTGGATTGGGACATCTGCACTTGCGTTAGTTTTAACAATACTTCGTTAAATTTTGTCGGATTTGTTTCAGAACAAGCACAGTCACAGAGAGCCTTTTTGATATAGAATTGATGCCCATAAAAAAAATTTTGACATCGTTCTTAGAAGGATTTTATGGTTTTGATAAAATGACAATGTTTGTGAATGAATAAAATCATATTGCTGTAATTTGTGTATAAATACTTTCTTTTTGATTTTGTTAAATGTTAAAATTCCAAGCCCTCTGGCACGCGTCAAAATCGTCCTCGCCGAACTTTTCTCGGAGAACGGGGATTCTACGTGCATTTTCTGACACCTCATTGAAATGTGAAATAGTGTTTCGTTTTTGACGGTTCTTTTACATTCATTTATCTTTGGCGAAGAGTTCTTTTCTCCAATCTACTAAGTTTTGATATTTCCAGCGCACTGTCGTCACTTTTTCAGCGCACTGTAAATTTCTCTGCGGTGCGCTACAAATTTGCGCGCTTAGTAGATTGGAGGAATTTTCAGTGTAGATTTTTTGAAATCGCACTGTGAAAAGGGAAAAAAGACGGTTAACTTCGGCTGAAATGTTAAGAAATGTATAAATTCCTATCTTGGAAGAGTGTCTGAACAGAAGCTTAAAAGTGAATGGATTTTGGGCGGTGTTTGAGGACGAAAACGGTGAAGTTGATTATAATATATTAATAATCAATAGATTACTAATATATTCAGATTTTTCAAAAAATTGCGTCCGGCGCGATTTTTTAAGCATTTTTGAAAATTTTGTATTTAATTGATTATCAATTATTTATCTTTGGATTAAAAATTTCGTCTCTTCGTTATCGGCAAAAAATCGCTCCAAGTGTTAAATTTTCATTTTGACCGAAAATATCATTTTGTCAAATCGAAAAATGGCATTTTAGCGTGTTTACTTCATGTTGTAAGTACTTACTAGTCCGAATTGAATGTCCATGAACCACTTGTAGGGATGCACCCCGGTGCATCCGTCTCTATGACATGTTTTTTGCAAGGAAATGGAGAAGCGGAGAAGCGGATGCACCGGGGTGCATCCCTACATTGACAATCAATACATCCACCAAATCAAATGGAAGAGTCCGCCAAACACATCCACTTAACCAACTATCATGTCACACTCCCATTGTTACCCCTGTTTATTTCTTAGGCTTGACCTAAGAAAAACAAGAAAAAGCGAGGTGGAATTTCTTTTTCCTGATAAACAAAGCTATATTTTAGGGTGAAAAGATTATCTTTGTGCGTTATTATACCTAATTAAAAACATGGGATATGACAAGGTTCGTAGTCCGGGCGAAGAATAGTCAGATTGGTCAAACAGTGAGATACTATCCGCAGACGGCATCGGTCATGTCAGTTACGTTTGTAAATAAGTGTAATCAATAAAGATGGGATCCTCGAAGGTGTCTTGCAAGACATTTCCGGGGCAGTATGAATAATTAAAAAAGGAGGTCAGAAACAGACAGAAAACGAAAGGAACGCAAATAGGGAACAGACATTCGGAAGAGCGTCATCCCACAGTCAGACTAAAAATCCGCCGTGCTGAGACGTGCGGCATAAACAATAACCGAAAGCGCGTTCCCATTCCGAATACTTGAAATGAACATATAAAATAGATATTGAGCTTTTAGCTCTTGTTCTCTAATCTCGAATACCGCCAATATTCATCCACGAGAACAAGCAGACTGGAGGTTCACGCTCATGGGGCGTGAACCATTCTGTGCTTGTTGTGGACAAGGTCACTTGGCGGTAACCAGATATGAAGGCAAGCGGAGAAATGGTTACACGCCTTTTTCTTACCCAAAACTAACATGAAGCAACAAATACAAAAACTTCTGCTATTCGTCGTGGCAGTCCTCTTCGTAGGTAACGTCTATGCGCATGACGTGGAAATAGATGGGATCTATTACAATTTGAATACGGAAGACCTGACCGCCAGTGTGACATTTAAAGGAACTTCTTACTCTTCTTACAGCAATGAATATACAGGTGAAGTTGTTATTCCTAAGTTAATAACATATAATGGAAAAGAATACTCCGTGACAAGCATCGGAAACGATGCGTTCTACGGTTGCAGCGGTCTGACTGCAATAAATGTTTCATCGAACAATACTGTATATAGCTCTATTGACGGTATATTGTATAACAAAGAGACGACAACCCTAATAACGTATCCCGGGGTAAAACCGGTTCCGTCAGTATCCCTTCGTCCGTGACACGTCTCGGACCCTATGCGTTCTACGGTTGTAGCGGTCTGACTTCCGTCACCATCCCTTCGTCCGTGACAAGCATCGGAGACCTTGCGTTCGCGTACTGCAGCGGTCTGACTTCCATCGCCATCCCCTCGTCCGTGACAAGCATTGGAAACTCTGCGTTCTATGGCTGTACTCTGAAATCTCTTTATTTATTTTGCAAATTATTTTCCTATCAAGGATGTTTCTCCGAACTTAATTCTTCTATAATTTTTGCGTATGGTTCGGAAATAGAAGCCATCTCTGAATACTGGTACGGTCAAATCGAAGACATAGAGACTCCTTACTCCATTTCCATAGACGAAACCTATTTGAAAGGTGTGGAGTTCAACGTTGTCGCCAATGAATACGTGCCGGCTACACTGCAAAGCGTCAAATTGGGAGAAACTGAGGTTGCGCCCAACGAGAACGGCATGTATGTGGTGACCAACTTGGAATTCGATACATCATACGACATTGTGGCGACCTTTGAAACCGCAGACGGAGAAACAACCGCCATGACGAAAACGGTAAAGACCTTACAACCGAGGGTTAGATTCGGAACCAGACGTTATTCTACACAAACAACAATGACAATCCCGACAAGCGCAAGTTTCGACAAGACATGTTCGGCAGACAAGGAAGGAGTTGTCATCGATGATAAGGAATACGAATGTACGGACGGCAGGGTGGTAGTTACCGGACTCATGCCCAATACGACCTATAGGGTTTACCCGTTTGCCGAATACGGCGCAACGCGAATTAGCGGTAACAATATTTCTATAAAGACAAAATCCCTGAATCCGGGCATCGTCCTGCTGAAAGCAGGACCGACCAGCATATCTGTCGAAGGATATTACACAGTCGAAGATGCCCACGTGTCGGAAACCGGCTTTAGCGGACAGGAGACCGGCGACACTTTGACCCTGACCGGTCTCAATCCGAACACATACTACACCGTGAACTATTACGTCAAGACGGAAGAAGGAAGCAACGAGATTGTCAGCGAGACCTTCACCACTTCCGACCTTGTACTCACCACACTTCAGCCGCGTTGCGTGTCGAGCACTTGCGCCATCGTAGCTGCTACAACCAACATCCGCGATGCCGAGGCGAATGTGGGCTTCCAATGGAAGAAAAACGATGCTCTCGCCTCACTTGCTCCGGACGAAGGCTATGCTGCCATCTACTACTGGCAATGGGAGGGCTACATCCGCAATTTGCAATCCACTTCTTACTATGACGTGCGTGTATTCTACAAATCGGGAGACGGCACGTACTATTACGGCGACTGGGTGACCTTCGACCCGAGTGACTTCAGCTACTCCGAGCCGACTGTCCACACATACATGACTACCAATATTGGCAGCAACAGTGTAAAGGTGAAAGGCTATGTGCTTCCCGGAACGGATGACATTATTGAACAAGGGTTTGAATATTGGCTTACAGGCACCTCCGAAAGCAAGGCCATGCGTGTGATGGTTACGGCAGAGAATAATGTGACTACTGTTTTAGCTACGGGACAGGTGATGACCGCCACGCTTACAGGCTTGCAGCCGGGCAGCACCTACTGCTTCCGCACGTTTGTGAAGACAGCTTCCGGAACTACATACGGTGAAGTGCAGACATTTACCACAGACGTATCCACCGGCATAGACTACGTGGAAACTGATGCTTCCAATCCTGTCGTCATTGGCTATTATGACCTTGGCGGTCGCAAGTATGACGAACCGCAAAAGGGACTGAACATCACATATTGTATGTGCGGAAAAGAATCGAAAACAGTGCGCGGAAATCTCAAATCCACAGTGTTGATTTGAGAATTTTGCACACCACTTTTTATTCCTCACTGCACCGATATTTTTATTTTAGAGGGTATATCATAATTAAAATGTACAGTCAACATGTGACACTTCCGTTGTTGCTTCTTGTTTATTTCTTTGGCTTGACCTGAGTAGAGGGCTGAACTTTGTTGATTAATTCGTTTGCTTTCGGTGGTTTTACTATAAACTTAACGAAGTGTTGCTGTATGGAAGTTTGCTTGCAAAAAGATTGCGTCTGTTCCGCTTCCTTTTGCATTTTCTTGTTGGCTCACGGCGGTTACTTGAGATTTTATCATTAATTTTGTTCTCTCAAAAACATAATATAATGAAAATAGGTATTCTTGTAGCGATGACGTCGGAGCATGACCGTATTGCGTCTTTGCTTGAAGGTTTGACAGACTGTACCTTCGGGCATTTCACTTATAAGAAAGGATTGCTTAACGGCAATGAAATCATACTTCGGCAGTGTGGAATCGGTAAGGTGAATGCTGCTGTGGGTACAGCCGAACTCATACGCACATTTTCTCCCGACTGCATGATTAGTACGGGTGTGGCAGGCGGTATTGACCCTTGCCTTGGGGTGATGGATGTAGTTGTCAGCAACCGTGTGGTCTATCATGATGTGTGGTGCGGTATGGGCTGCGAAAAAGGGCAGATACAGGGAATGCCCGTTTTCTTTGATGCTTGCAAGACACTTGTGGAGTGTGCTGTGAATGTGGCTGACGGAACGCAACGCATTCATGCCGGACTGATATGTACCGGTGATCAGTTTATCACAAGCCGCTCGGAGCTTGATTGCATCAAGTCCGTTTTTCCGGAAGGACTTGCTGTCGATATGGAATCAGCTGCTATCGCCCATACATGCCATATATACGGTGTTCCGTTTGTCAGTTTCCGCATAATAAGTGACACTCCGGGAGCGGATGGACACCAGCAACAGTATGATAATTTCTGGACGGAAATGGCAGACCGTTCTTTTGATGTGACAAGAAAGTTTCTTGCTGCCATTCCGGATACCATATAAAAGAAAGAGTCTATGGAAATGAAGAAAATACCAAGTTTTACGGTTAATCATCTGGTCTTGAAACGTGGAATATATGTTTCACGGAAAGATGAAGTCGGTGGTGCGGTTGTCACCACGTTTGATGTACGCATGAAGGAGCCGAACAGAGAGCCGGCTTTGAGTCCGAGTGCTCTGCACACAATCGAACACCTTGCCGCTACGTTTCTGCGCAACCATCCGGTTTGGGCGGACAAAATCGTTTATTGGGGCCCTATGGGGTGTCTTACTGGCAATTATCTGATTGTGAAAGGTGACCTTACTTCTGTGGATGTACTTCCTTTAATGCAGGAGACATTCCGTTTTATAGCGGAGTTCGAAGGCAATGTGCCCGGAGCTTCCCCTCGGGATTGCGGAAATTATTTGCTGATGAATCTTCCTATGGCACGTTGGGAAGCGAAAAAATATCTCAACGAGGTATTGGAATGTATTACGGAAGAGAATTTGAGCTATTGAGAGACTCTGATAACACATGAAAATCTAATAAAAATGGCGACTTTTGCGCTTTTTGTGTTATGTGCTCGGAAACACATGTTTTGAAACATACTTATTTAGTATATAGTTAAGTTGCGAATGACTACCTTTGCAGCATCCTAAAAACAATCTTTTTACCTTAAAAAAATTAATACTTATTGAGAACAAGAAGAGGCGTTCGTGAGAATACCTCTTTTTTCGTTTTAAATAGTTCTGTTCAGATAAGTTTCGTTTCCTGAAGTCGTTCTCACCGATGAGAAATCCTGTGCTTGTTCTTCATGCCGTCAAGACATCCGTTTTTTTGATATTGCTGTGTCGGAAAATCTGCTTATCTTTGCAGCTCAAAACATTAAATCCTATTTATATGATTTCAGTTGACGGACTTACTGTCGAGTTTGGCGGTACTACGCTTTTTAAAGATATATCTTTTCAAATTAATGAAAAGGATCGTATTGCTCTTATGGGAAAAAACGGGGCGGGCAAAAGTACCCTTCTGAAGATTCTTGCAGGGGTAAGGCAGCCCACCCGAGGTACGGTGTCGGCGCCAAAGGATTGTGTTGTCACTTATCTGCCTCAGCACTTGATGACCGAAGACGGACGCACTGTCTTTGAGGAGGCTTCACAGGCTTTTGCTCATCTCAAAGAGGCTGAGAAGGAAATAGAGCTTTTGAATGAAGAACTTGCCCGGCGCACGGACTACGAAAGCGATTCATACATGGAGCTTATTGAGAAAGTTACAGCTCTGAGCGAGAAGTTTTATGCCATCGACATGACTCATTTCGAGGAGGATGTGGAGAAGACATTGCTTGGATTAGGCTTTGAACGTAGCGACTTTTCCCGGCAGACAAGTGATTTCTCCGGAGGCTGGAGAATGAGAATCGAGTTGGCAAAGCTGTTGTTGAAGAATCCGGATGTTCTTTTGCTTGATGAGCCTACCAATCATCTTGACATTGAGAGTATCCAGTGGCTTGAAGATTTCATAAAGACTTCTGCCAAGGCCGTCGTGGTGATAAGTCATGACCGCAAGTTTGTTGATTCCATAACCACTCGTACCATAGAGGTGACGATGGGACGTATTTATGACTATAAGGCTACTTACAGTCATTATCTTGAATTGCGCAAGGAGAGACGGGAACAGCAGCAGAAACAGTATGAAGAACAGCAGAAGATGATTGCCGAGACAAAGGATTTCATTGAGAGGTTCAAGGGTACGTACTCAAAGACATTTCAGGTGCAGAGCCGTGTGAAGATGCTGGAGAAATTGCAACTGATAGAAGTGGATGAGGAGGATACGTCTGCTCTCCGTCTCAAATTTCCGCCTTCTCCGCGCAGTGGTTCCTATCCGGTGCAGGCTGATGGGGTGGGAAAGACCTTCTACGACGATGCGGCATCAGGGGAAGCCAAGGAAGAAAACGGGCATACGGTGTTCCGCAATGCTACTTTCACTATAGAGCGTGGCGAAAAGGTGGCATTTGTCGGACGCAACGGTGAAGGTAAATCTACAATGGTCAAATGTATCATGGGAGAACTGGACTATGAAGGTTCTCTTGTGCTCGGACATAATGTGCAGATTGGCTATTTTGCGCAGAATCAGGCGGCATTGCTGGATGATGAGTTGACAGTTTTCCAGACCATAGACGATGTGGCAAAGGGAGACATCAGGAACAAGATACGTGATCTTCTCGGAGCGTTCATGTTTGGAGGTGAAGAAAGCACCAAGAAAGTGAAAGTCTTGTCAGGAGGAGAACGGACTCGTCTGGCTATTCTGAAATTGTTGCTTGAGCCTGTCAACTTGTTGATTCTCGATGAGCCTACGAACCATCTTGATTTGAAGACCAAGGATGTGCTGAAACAGGCATTGCAGGATTTTGACGGGACATTGATTGTTGTCAGTCACGACCGTGATTTCCTTGATGGACTTGTGACCAAGGTCTATGAGTTTGGACATCAGAAAGTGCGTGAGCATCTTTGCGGAATCTATGAATTCCTTGAAACAAAACGCATGGACAGTCTTCAAGAGCTGGAAAGGAAATAATCTGCTAAAGAAAAACACACAAGGTTGTGACATGATGAAGGTTTTGCGTCACAACCTTGTGTATTTTGTAAACACTTGTTTAGGATTTACACAAGTGCAATTTATTTACTGAATATTCCGAATAGTCCGTTGCCGCCACTGTTATGGTGTATTTTCTCATTTGCATTATTACATGCCTTTATTGCTTCTATGTCTTCCGGAGTAGCTTTTCGGAAGTTCTTGTATGTGGCAGGATAACCAGTTACAGACAGAACTCTCTCGCCGTAAGATGTCTTTGTGTATATGAACTGCGGTTCAAGCAGTACATCTGCCTTGGTTGCACTTAATGCCTCTGCAATAAGGTTGCCTTTTGCCGTAGAGAGTTTAGGTTCTCCTATATGGAACGGTTTGAAAGTCCATGTCATGCTAAGTGCCGTTTTGGCTTGGACATCGAGATCCACCACCTCCGGATAACTTTTTATGTTGTTGCTGATGTCTGCTGTGGTGGCTGTCTTGTTTATTGTTGTACATGAAGTAACCAAGAGTAATGCACCTGACAGAGCTGATAATGCTAATTTATTCATAACTCACTTCTTTACTGTTTATTTGTTGTGCTTGAAGTTTTTGTATTTGGCAGGGTAGCCGCTGACTGTGACAGTCTTTATTTTGGAACCGAAAAGTCCTGTCTTTTTTACGGTGACATATTGTGGTGCCACGAGCACATCACCGCCTCCGTTAGCTTGCAGAGCTTCTTGGATAGTGGAGCTGATAATGTTTTTTCTGCCGCCTCTTCTCTCTTTGGCTGTGGTTTTGTGAGTGTGAGTGATTTTCTCAGAAGAAATTTCCAAGTCTGCGGTTGAAGTGGAGGTCAATTGGTCATTCACATCAAGCGTGCTGGCTGTTTTAGTGATAGTAGTGCATGACGAGAATGTTATGCCTACAAGAAAGATAGATAGAAATACTTTTTTCATTTCTTTGCTTTTTTAATAGTTAATAATTATACGGTCTTATGCCGCCTTGTTTTACATTCAATAGAAATTTACACCTGTTGTGAAACTTGCCCTCTCTTTCATAGCTTGTTTATAATTTCATATCAGGATGGCAACCTTGTAAAAGACTTCTTACTGAAAATCTGAAACTTTAAGTAGCGATTGCAAATGTAATTGATTTATTTTGTTTTTGTATAACAATTGTTCGTTAATTTTTGGCTAAATTTTATTTTTTTTATTGTAAAGGTATTCACAGACTCCTTGACTAAACAAAATTTGAATACACCTGCTTAAAACAGCGAAAGAAACACGCTAAAACTGCATTTCCCGATTTGACAAAATGATATTTTCGCTCAAAATGTAAATTTAACACTTGAAACGATTTTCTGTCGATGGTAAAGATACAAAATTTTTTACTAGAAGATAACTGATTGACAATCAATAAAATATAGAATTTGTCAAAATGCTCAAAAAATGTGTCGGACGCAATTTTTCGAATATTTTGAGTGGCTTGATAATTTGTTGATTATTAATATATTATATTCGAATTCACTATCTCCATCCCCAAACACTACCTTAGAACCACTCACTTTTAAGTTTTTATTTAGACGATTTTCTAAAAAGGCAAATTATACACTTCTTAACATTCCGACCGATGTAAACTGCTTTTTTCTCTACTTCCCTGTGTCTTTTTATTTTCAGCGCGCTGTCGTCAAAATTTCAGCGCACAGTAAATAAAAAAGCAGCGCACTGTGGTTAAAAAAACAGTGCGCTGGAAATGTGACGACAGTGCGCTGGAATTTTGAAAACTTAGTACTTTTTTCAAAAAAACTCTTCGCCGGAAATAAACAAATGTAAAAGAATCGCTTCAAAATGAAACACTATTTCACAATTCGCGGAAGCTTCATGAAATGCGCGTAAAATCCCCGTTCTTCGAGAAAAGTTCGGTGTGCTTCATTTTGAAGCGTTCCAGAGGGCTTGGAATTTTAACATTTGACAAAATCAAAAAGAAAGTATTTGTGCGTAATTCAGTGAAATATGATTCTTGTTGTTGAAATATACCGCCTTTTTGTCAAAATCAAATACACCTCAAAAAAACGATGTCAAAAATTTTCTTATGGGGCTTCAATTCTATGGTGAACAAGATTCTCAGAACCTGTGCTTGTTTTGTAATCATTCCGACAAAACAGGGCAAAAATATTGATCAGTATAATATAATAAAAACAGTGCGGTACGCGTGCGCATTTAAAAAGATTAATGGCACCAACACTATACCATGTTGATGCCATTTTTCTATTTGGGAAAAATAAGTTCCGTTCTTGATGAGAAGATTTATTTCTTCTTCATTGCAGCATAACGGTTCATGAACTTATCTACACGACCTGCTGTATCTACCAACTTAGCCTTTCCTGTGTAGAATGGGTGAGAAGTGCTTGAAATTTCAATCTTTACAACCGGATACTCCTGACCCTCGAAAATTTCAGTTTCTGTTGCCTTGCAACAAGAACGAGAAAGAAACATATCGCCGTTTGACATATCTTTGAAGATTACCGGACGATAGTTCTCTGGATGAATACCTTTTTTCATTTTACTATTATTGCTTTTTTTTTATATTTTTTCTGTGCAATGGTTTTGTTTACGGCACGCTATTTCGCTGCAAAATTACGACTTTTATTGTTGATTGCCAAAGAAAAGTCTATACTTTTTACTCTATGAACTTATATTCGCGTGTATTTTTTATTCCTGCACACCCCATATATTTCTCTGCAATTCCTAATAATTTGACTTTTCTTCCGATATTCTCCGGGTGTATTTTGAGGTTCAGGGCCTCTCTCGCCGCTTTATAGGATGTGCCGGAGGAGAGTTGTACGGGGGCACAATTGGTGTAGTCCGTTTCCAATGGTGTGTCTGCTATAAGTATGTTTGTCTCTTTGTTTCCGGCAGCGAATACCGCACTTTTCTCAGTGAGCTTTGTGCCATTCACGTAGCCGACGATATATCCGACAACCCAGCTGTTGCTGATGGCTGCACCTTTTTCTATTATATATTTGCCGACATACCCCGTTGCCAAGTCTGATGCCAGATAAGGGGAAGTTTCATAGCCATTATGTAAAATGTCTTCCTCCTCTTCATTGTCGTCTTTATTCGGATTGTCTTCTGGATTGTTGTCTCCCGTTCCGGGATTGTCATCTTCTTTGCCGTTGTCGTCTGGTGTAGTGGAAGAACCGTTGTTGTCTTCTTCGTCTTCAGTTCCGGAGTTATTGCCTTTGTCTGAATCCGTCTTTTCCGTATCGTTTCCCCCATACTCAGGTACCACCAGCTTTTCACATCCGCTTAATATTAGTGATATGAATAACATGATGGTGAAAATAGAATGTCCCCTTTTCATAATTATAAAGTTTTGTTGCAAATAAACGAAAAAAATAGGATTTTATACTATAAAATGTAATTTTGTTTTTGGGAGAGGGAATTTTAAGAAAAAATGATTTAACTTTGTGGGTGTTAAAGTAGAAACGACGATAATATTTGTTTATTAAATTAATTAAACGATTATGGTAAATTACAAAGATTTGGGTCTTGTGAACACAAGAGATATGTTTGCAAGAGCTATCAAGGGAGGTTATGCTATACCTGCATTCAACTTCAACACAATGGAGCAGATGCAGGCAATTGTGATGGCTGCTGTAGAGACAAAATCTCCTGTCATCATGCAGGTGTCAAAGGGAGCAAGAAACTATGCTAACGCTACTATCCTTCGCTTCATGGCAGAAGGTGCTGTGGCATACGCTAAGGAACTCGGCTGCGAGCATCCTGAAATTGTTCTTCACCTTGACCACGGAGACAGCTTCGAACTCTGCAAGGACTGTATCGACATGGGCTTCTCTTCAGTGATGATTGACGGTTCTCACCTCCCATATGAGGAGAACGTTGCTCTCGCTAAGAAGGTTGTTGACTACGCTCACCAGTATGACGTAACTGTTGAGGCTGAACTTGGTGTGCTTGCAGGTGTTGAGGATGAGGTTTCTGCTGCTGAGTCACACTACACAAAGCCAGAAGAGGTTATCGACTTCGCTACTCGTACAGGTTGCGACTCTCTCGCTATCTCAATAGGTACTTCTCATGGTGCTCACAAGTTCACTCCTGAGCAGTGTACTCTCGTGAACGGTGTTCTCGTTCCGCCACCATTGGCATTCGACATCCTCGCTGAGATTGAGAAGAAGCTTCCTGGATTCCCTATCGTTCTCCACGGTTCTTCTTCAGTTCCTATGGAAGAGGTTAACACTATCAACAAGTTCGGCGGTAAGCTCGAAGCTGCAATCGGTATTCCAGAAGATCAGCTCCGTCAGGCATCTAAGTCTGCTGTATGCAAGATTAACATCGACTCTGACTCACGTCTTGCAATGACTGCTGCTATCCGTCAGTACATGGCTGAGAACCCATCTCACTTCGACCCACGTCAGTATCTCAAACCTGCTCGTGAGAACATGAAGAAGATGTACATCCACAAGATTGTGAACGTACTTGGTTCTGACGGCAAACTTGCTCAGTGCTAAAATATAAAAATCGCTCGTGGTGAGCGGTTGAAAAATATCCCGGATGTTTGTGGTTGACACAGCATCCGGGATTTTTTGTGCCCGTATGGAATCAGGCTTCTTTCAGTGCGGACATATCGGTGGTGTGCCGTTCCGGTAGAAAGAAGAGACTATTTGTTTTCAGCTCCGCAGTATGGGCATGTGCCTTTTTTGTGCAGAGTGTGCTCACAGTTTCCGCAGATATAAGGTTGCCGAATAAATTTGAAATAGATGAGCAGGGTAAAAAATAAAAATATAGGCAGGAAGAGATAGCCGATGAGGTACAGCGTCGTCCAGCTTATGAAAAGATATACAATCATGGCTACTCCGATAATTTCGAGCAGGTAAGTTATGCCGGAAAGGGGGCGGAAGTTGCGATATACCTCTTCAATTACAGCGATGAGGGTGATGGTTGTCAGCCAAACACTGATGACAAGAGCCGACATGATTGCTGGCAGCTCAAAAGGATTGAGGGTGGGGTGGAAATAATATTCTTGCCAAAACTCCGGTAGAAAATTCTGTACTGTGGCATATAATGAAGCGGTTGTCGCCACCAGCATAAGAAATAACGGTGGATAGAAACTGTCCATATCTCCGAAGCGGATAATCTGTAGTTTCTTGTGACTTGCGCGTCTGAAAAGAAAACATACGATGCCAATGCCCACGATTGCTGACATCCAAATGCTGCGGCTTCCGGTCATAGAGTCGAGAAGCAGGGAGATAGGGTCGTCCGGAACTGCGCCTTTCAGTAGGTCGCTTTCTACAATCCATCCCATTGTCATTTGGTCGTGAGCCACTTTCACCCATATCGTGTCGGTGCTGTCGCTTGAGATAGGTTTTATGTCCGCCACCACGAGCAAGTCTCCGCGATATACCATGCAGGTATCCGTAATCATATCTCCTTCTTTGGGTATAAGAATGAGAGAGTCTGCTTTTACGCAAAAGTTGAAATTCTCATCATAGTGGTGGGTCAGTCTGAAGCGCAACGAGTCGATTTGTTGACGTGTCAGCTCTGTGACTGTGGTGTCGGCTTCTGAAACGGAAAGACTGTCTGCCGCTTCAGGCACATGCTTGTCCTCATGGAGTTGGTCTGAGGTACATGCGACAAATATCAGTGTGAGCAGCAGGATGATGAGATTGACGGATTTCATATCTTGTTCGGGTGTGAAATAAGAGACTGTTTTTTTTACCGCTCTGGTATCAGTTTCATGATACATTTCTTGCAGTCGAAGTCAAGTCTGAAACGCTTTCCGTTGGCAATACTTAGGTAGAGAGGTTCCTGATATGGAGCGGAGTGATGCTGACGTGAAGGACACCAGCCCATGCTGTAGCGCAGGCAGTGGCGACAAAACATGACCGGCACATCGGAAGGATGTTCAAGTTCAAAAGCCGGGTCTATCGTCTCCATTCCATGTTCGACATAGAACGCTTTTGCAAGACTGTTCATGACATTCCCAAGGTAGGTGATGTGAGACTTTTCAGCCGGGAACTTGTGGAGCGTCGATGCTTGTTGTCTATGGTTGAGAGGATGAAAGCGCATACGCTCTTCTGTCATGCGTTGCACAAGTTGTCTCCTCCATTCACCGAGAAGTGATGAAGGGAGGAACCAATTCTTCGAATATTGTATATTTAATGAACGCAGCTTGAAGGGAGTGCCTCCAAGTTTGGAGAACTGACATTCTATATTTTCTTTCTGGTGAGTACGTGCCAACTCCTTTGTTACTCCTTTCGCTTCGAGCACAGCTGTGCATCCGTCGTCATCAGACATGGAGATATGAAACCCATTCTCTGTTTCGCTGATAGTTATGTCTATAGGAATGAACCTTTCGGCACTGTTCTGGGACAGTATCTTATCGAAACGCTGGTCGAAATTGCGGTAGAGTCTTGTGCCTGATTTAAGCATACGCGGCATTTCGAGAGGATAGAGCCTGCCGTTTTCTGTTTTGTTCACACGGAAACCGTACAGCTTGTGTCCGTTCTCATCGATGAAACAAAGTCCGTCTCCATTTGCGAACGAAGCCGTTCCCGCCACAGTGAAATATCTGTCATATACCTCCTTCACCTTGCCGACAAATTCTCCCATCGCTTTCGGTGTGTCAAATGAGAAGATGTCTTCGTTGCGTCCATAGAGAAAGTAATGAGTGAATCCTCGGTTGAAACTTTTTGCCACATCCGGAGTGAATGCCAGTTTTACGCATCCTGATGATGCGCGGGCATACTTGTCGGGATGGCGGGCAATGATGGCATTGATGGCGCGACTGTAGGCGGCTGTTACATTCTTGACATAACCAATGTCCTTGAGCCTTCCTTCTATCTTGAACGAAGATGCTCCTGCCTCCAACAAATCTTCGAGAGAATCTATCTGACACAGGTCTTTGAGGGACAGGAGATGCTTGTGGCGGATAATTTTCTTTCCATCGGCATCTTCGAGGTCGAACTCCATTCGGCACACCTGTGCACATTCTCCTCGGTTGGCACTGCGTCTGAAGCAGGATTCGCTGATGTAGCAACGTCCGCTGTAGCTGACACACAGTGCCCCGTGAACAAAAACTTCAAGTTTTGTGTCGGGACATTCGTTGTGGATTTTCTTTATTTCGTCAAGCGAAAGTTCGCGTGCAAGAACCACTTGCCTGAAACCTGCTTCGTGAAGGAAGCGGACTTTCTCGGCTGTGCAGTTGTCCATCTGAGTACTTGCATGAAGTTCTATAGGAGGCAGATTCAGCTTCATCAGTCCCATGTCCTGAATGATGAGTGCATCTACTCCCGCTTCATAAAGCTCATATATCAGACGTTCCGCTTCCGGCAGTTCGCTGTCGCTGAGTATGGTGTTGACCGTCACATACACCTTGGCTTTGAACAGGTGAGCATATTCCACGAGTCTCGCGATATCTGACACACTGTTTCCGGCTGCAGCCCGCGCACCGAACCGTCCTGCACCTATATATACGGCATCGGCTCCGTGACGTATGGCCTCAATTCCGCATTCTGCGTTCTTGGCAGGAGCGAGCAGTTCTATAGTACGCATGTCTTCTTATTCCTTTATGTCGTTGATGTTGAATGGAGTCTCCTGATAAACATAATAGTTCAGCCAGTTGGAGAACAGCAGATTGGCATGTGCCCTCCAGCGTACTACAGGCGGATTTGCCGGATTGTCGTTGTCATAATAGTTTACGGGCATTTTTATCGGCATACGTTTTGCCAAGTCACGCTTGTATTCTCCGTCAAGTGTATAGGGTGCATATTCCGAATGTCCTGTGATGAAAAACTCCCTTCCTCCGCGTGCCATGACAATGTGTACTCCCGCCTCTTTCGATTCGGAGATAATCTGTAATGCCGGCACTTTCTCGATGTCGGCGCGGCGCACCTCGCTGTGTCTGCTGTGCGGTGCAAAAAATTCATCGTCGAATCCGCGGAATATGGGCAGCTGGGGTTGCAGGGCGCGATGGCGGAAGATTCCGAATATTTTCTCGTTGGTTGAATATTTGGGAACACCATAGAAATGGTAGAGCGCAGCCTGTGCCGCCCAGCATATATAGATGGTTGAAGTAACATTATGGTGTGCCCATTCAAATACTTCCTTGAGTTCATTCCAATAGGTTACCTCCTCGTAGTCCATCTGTTCAAGCGGAGCACCGGTGACAATGAGTCCGTCATATTTCTCCTTTCTCATCTGCTCGAAATCACGGTAAAAAGCCATCATGTGTTCAATCGGAGTGTTTTTTGAAGTATGGCTTTTTATCTTCATGAACTCAATCTCAATCTGTAAAGGAGTGTTCGACAAGATACGGATGAAGTCTGTCTCAGTGGTTATTTTTATTGGCATAAGATTGAGAATGGCAATCCGTAGCGGACGTATGTCTTGTGTGTTGGCACGTGTCGTGTCCATTACAAATATGTTCTCTTTCTTCAGCAATTCTATTGCCGGAAGTCTGTCAGGTAATGTTAACGGCATCTTTAGTTCTTTCGTTTTGGTTTATTGTCTGCAAAAGTACACAAAAACGATGAGATTATGGGAGTTGTACGATAAAATAATGTGGTCCTTGTGCGAACATGTGATGCGGATGGTATGTTTTGAAAAAAATGATAGTATGATGTGTTATGAGATTCTTTTCCTATATATGCAAGAAGTGGGCAGTTCCTTACAAGATTGCCAAAGATACGATTGACGGTGTTATTGAAGATAATGTGACAAGGCTGAGTGCGTCATTGGCATTTGCCACACTGTTCTCCATCATACCGTTCTTTTCATTGCTTGTCACCATTGGTGCATGGTTTGATGTGGATCTTACGAGCCAGCTTTATGTGTATCTGGAGCCTGTGGTCAGCAAAGAAGTTATCTATGCTTTTCAGGCGGTCATCGAGAATGCCAAGCATACGCAAGGGTGGTCGCTCACCGCGATAGTGAGCATTTGCGTATCCATATTCGGTGCAACCACTGTGTTTGCGGAAATACAAGGGTCGCTCAACCTGATATGGGGCATAAAGGCTGTGCCTAAAAAAGGATGGCTCAAGTTTCTGAAGAACAGGTTGCTGTCTTTTTCCATCATTCTTGTCTTTGCATTTATCATGTTGGTCACGTTCAGTGTGACGAATCTCATCACGAAATTGAGCCATATTTTTACAGAAAACAATCCGTCTGTGGCGAAATGGGTGGTCATGGTTGTAGGAATGACGATGAACATAATCGTGACAGCCGCAGTGTTTACTCTGATATTTAAGGTGCTTCCGGATGCCCGGATAAAGGTGAAAGATGTCTGTATCGGTGCATTTGTCACCACGATTCTGTTGATGGTCGGGCAATGGGGCATATCGTTTTATATCGGAGTGGCAGATGTAGGAAATGTCTATGGTGCAGCGGCTTTCATGGCAATATTCATTACATGGATATATTACTCTGCAATTATAATATATACAGGTGCAGAGTTCACAAAAGCATGGGCGAATGAGCTTGGAGGAAAGATTGTGCCAGACGAATATGCTGTGGCTGTGAAAGAGGTTGAAGTGCATGTGCCGTAAGTTTTCTCATTGTTTTTCTGATTTTGTGTGTTATCTTGATGGGCTTCTCCTGCTATTTATGTGGGTATATTCATCGCCTCTTCATATTCCTGTGAGTGTATTAAATGGTTGTCCTCAACAGACTCAAAAAATATATATTTCTACTGTTTCTATATTTATTTGTCTGTAATTAAAACGTGTGAAATAGTAGCAAATGGAAATAGAATATCCTATTTAACTATCTTTTTGCTACTTTAAAATTTTAACATTCTATTTGCGAAAAAACGCGATTTTTCGGGCTTTTTTCGAGCGAGAGGAGGTTTCGTTGAAAAATGCGCTTATTTTTGAAATCTCTGAAAGCCGCTCTCAAATGTGAAATAGTGTTTCATTTTGGGACAATTCTTTTACATTTATTTATTCCCGGCGAAGAGCTATTAGAAAAATGTACTAAGTTTTCAAATTTTCAGCGCACTGTTTTTTTCGCCACGGCGCACTGTAATTTTATTTACAGTGCGCTACAGTTTTAAAAACTTAGTAGTTTGGAGAAATTTTCAGCGCACTGTTGCTGAAAAAACTCTTGGGATTGGAATTAAAAACACTGAACACGAAATTTTCTGTTAATGGATGTGAATTTCTCTGTTTGCCTGAAAATCCGTACAAAAATGAGTAATGAAAATAAAAATTGATATGAATCAAGTGTTTGAAAAGATAACACACAGTAAATCAGATGTTTACTGTTTTAATCGAAAGTACTGATTTTTAAGGTAAAACTGATGCTTTTTTACGAATCGTTATTTGGTTGATTTATAGCGAATTAATGAATTTGGCATGTTTTCTCCAAATGTAAACAAATGTTTCAAATGTTAATTTTTGCCGAAGGGCGAAAATCAAAGTGTCAGATTTCAGTAAATGGCAGGAGGGCATGTTTGACGACTGTGCAAAAATGGTTTTCACAGAAATCCGGTCTGTCTGCGCTTGAAATTATTCATTATATATTTATGTAGAGTCTGTGAATACACATACACTTAGAAATAGTTAGGTACACCACAATCATAACAAATAAAAAAATAAAGCAGTTTCTTAAACCTTTTGTGTTTGCCACTGTCAAAACAAGCAAAAATAAATTTATAAAATGTATAAAACACTTCTTATATTTACAATACTGTTTGCAGGTATCGTCTGTCATGTATCTGCACAATCTGTTGAAAAGCTACGGTCTGTGTCGGGAAGAGTGATGGATGCAGAAAACGGTGAACCTCTTGCCGGAGGTAGTGTGATGATAATGAAACCGGACACAACGTCTATGCTTGCTGGAGGTACTACCGGAACAAATGGCAGATTCATAATCAAGGATGTGAAGCCGGGAGAATATCTTGTCAAAATATCATATATCGGTTATCATAACTTTTACAGACCTTTTCATGTGACGGATAGCGCGAACACCGTTGCAGTTGGAACCGTGCTTCTCACTCCGTCTTCTGTTATGCTCGAAACGGCGGTTGTCAAGGGGCAGGCTGCGCAAGTGGAGGTGAAGGAGGACACGCTCATCTTCAATGCGGCCGCATTCAAAGTGCCGGAAGGTTCTGTGCTTGAGGAACTGATACGCAAGATGCCGGGAGCGGAAGTGGCGGACGACGGAACGATAAAGATTAACGGGAAGACTGTGAAGAAGATACTTGTGGAGGGAAAAGAGTTTTTCTCCAGTCAGACAAGCATGGCGATGAAGAATATTC
This sequence comes from Bacteroidaceae bacterium, assembly GCA_017621515.1. Taxonomy (GTDB): domain Bacteria; phylum Bacteroidota; class Bacteroidia; order Bacteroidales; family Bacteroidaceae; genus RGIG8745. Next base: position 13,476 of record JAGASY010000051.1, on the reverse strand, counting down.
CGACGGAGATTGTGGATAAAGTAAAAGCATACGACAAGCAGAGTGACTTGGCGCGTATAACGGGAATAGACGATGGGGAAGAGGAGACTGTGCTCGACTTGTCCATCAAGAAAGGAATGAAGCAAGGGTGGTTCGGCAATGTGGATGCTGCATACGGAACGGAGGAGCGGTTTTCGGAGAAGCTCAATGTAAACCGTTTTAAGGACAACACGCAGATTTCGCTGATTGGAAGCTACAACAATGTGAATGACAGAGGCTTTCCGGGTGGAGGAGGCAGAGGACGAGGCGGTAGCGGAATCACGACCAGCGGAATGGGAGGGCTGAACATTGCACTTGAACGCAAAGATATAGAAGTGGGCGGCAATGTCCGATATGTGAATACAAAGAGTGATTCAAAGACTTATACCAGTTCTCAGAACTTTGTGACGACAAATGCGTCTTTTTCCAACAGTAAGCGGAACAGTCTCAACCACAGCGGCAATCTGAATGGAAACTTCAAGATAGAATGGAAGCCGGACAGTATGTCGAGAGTGTTGTTCCGTCCGAACTTCTCCATTGGAAATTCCGATTCGGAAAGCAGTGGCATATCTGCTACATTCAATGACGACCCATACACTGATGGCATTAAGGAACCTTTGTCGCAAATTGAAGAAATTGACAAAGCTATCAGAATCAACCGCAACAGTTCTGCATCGCTGTCTGAACAAGACAACTGGAGTTTTAATGCTTCGTTGCTGTACAACCGGAAGCTGAATACCAAAGGGAGAAATTTATCTGTGACAATGAGTGGTGGCTATACTTCCAATAAGAGTAAAAGCTATTCGATGTCCGATGTGATATATTATCAGCGGAATGACTCCACGTCGTTGACCTATCGTCATCGGAGCACTCCGAACACAAGCAAGAACCTGAATGCGGGTTTCACTTATTCCGAACCTATTGCGGACAAGACGTATCTGCAACTCAACTATCGCTTCCAGTACAGCATGAGACACAGTGACGGAAAGACATTCGACCTTGGTGACATTGTCGGTATGAGGGACAGCCTTTATATGTACGGCACCGGATTTCTGCCTTTCAATTATCAGGATTATCTGGATATGGACTTGAGTAAATATACGGACAACGAGAACTATATCCATAATATAGACTTGTCGTTGAAAGTGACGAGAACAAAATATTTGCTGAATGTGGGTGTGGCTGTCAACCCGCAGACTCAGAAGGTTGATTACAACTATCAAGGGCTGGACACGGTGGCATCGCGCAACTTTTTCCGTATATCGCCGACACTGAACTTCCGCTATCGTTTCTCAAAGCAGCATCAGCTTCAGGTTCGTTACAGGGGAAATACTCAACAGCCGGAGATTACAGACATGTTCAGTATGACAGACAATAGCAATCCGTTGAATATCCGTATGGGTAATCCGGGATTGAAGCCTTCGTTCACCAACAACGTAAATGTAAGCTACAACAATTACATACAGGAGAGCAGAAGAAGTGTGATGGCGAATCTCAGCTTCAGCAACACACTTAACAGTATTAGCAACCGTACTGCATACAATGATGAAACCGGTGGAAGAATTACTCGTCCGGAAAATATCAACGGCAACTGGAGTGCCAATGCCAATATCGGATTCAATACTCCGGTATTCACAGAGAAACTCATTGTGAATACATCCACTTCCGGCTCATTCAACAACAATGTCGGATTCATCTACCAGAATCAGCAGACGCTGAAGAATACGGTCAAGAATATGCGTCTTGGAGAGCGTCTTAGCCTGACGTGGAGGGAGGAATTCTTCGACGTTGTGCTCAACGGTTCCATAAGTTATAACCATTCGAGAAGCAATCTCATTACAACTAACAATCGGGACACATACGATTTCTTTTACGGAATCTCGGGCAATGCGAACCTCAATAACGGCATCGCCTTTTCTACTAATATCGGAATGAGCAGCAGAAGAGGGTACAGCAGCAACGAGATGAATACGAATGAGCTTGTATGGAATGCGCAGGCTTCATATCGTTTTCTTAAGAACAAACAGGCAACCATAAGTCTTCAGGCATACGATCTTCTGCATACGATGAGTAATATCAGCCGCTCAATCAGTGCGACAAGCCGGTCGGACAGCGAGACCAATGCCATTCACAGTTATGCGATGCTTCATTTCATCTATCGTCTCAATATGTTCGGAAACAAACAGGCACGTGCCGACATGAGGGGAGAACGTGAACGAATGAGAAGAGAAAGACTCTGAAGATTACGGATTGAAGGATATACGGTATGAATTGCAGGAAATATAAAGTAGGAAGAAATATAAGTTGAAAGAAAATATAAATGAATCGCGCCCTGAAAGTTTATCCGGCTTTCAGGGCGCGATTTTTATGAAATCATTGTTGTTTATGCGTATTGTGTTAAGTCTATTCGTATAGCCTCTAAGAATTACTTTGCACAAACGAATGTCAGCATTTTATGTTCAGTTCCTTGACAATGGCACTGATTTTCTCCATTGTTGTGATTCGTGTAGGGACAAGAGGCAGACGCAGTTCGTTTTCAATCAGTCCCATGCTGTTGAGCATTGCCTTCACACCTGCTGGGTTTCCATCGACAAACAAGAGTTTGAACAGTTCTGTGAACTTGTGATGAATCTGGCGGGCATTAGGGTAATCGCCGTTAAGGGCAAGACGCACCATGCGGCTGAACTCTTTTGGCAGCGCATTACCGATCACACTGATGACACCCACGGCGCCGAGCGTGATGAGAGGGAATGTGATGCCGTCGTCGCCGGAGATAACATCAAAATGAGAAGGTTTGTTCTTTATTATGTCATCAATCTGGGTGAAGTTGCCGCTGGCTTCTTTTATTCCTACAATGTTGTGGCAGTCATTTGCAAGACGCAAAGTGGTTTCAGCTGTCATGTTAACTCCGACACGTCCGGGCACATTGTAAAGCACCACAGGCACAGGAGAAGCCTCGGCAATGGCTTTGAAATGCTGATAAAGCCCTTCCTGAGAAGGTTTGTTGTAGTAAGGGCAAACGCTCAGAATACCGTCGATTCCGGTAAAGTCTTCTGTGCGGAGAACTTCTACCACTGCGGCTGTATTATATCCTCCGCATCCCATGAGCACCGGAATGCGTCCGTTCACCTTTTCCACAACAAGTTCCTTTATCTTGCTTTTCTCTTCGGAAGTCAGACAAGGTGTTTCGCCCGTAGTAGCCAAAATACACAAAAAGTCCACACCGTTTGACAACTGATAATCAAGCAGACGTCTGAGTGCAACATAATCAACATCTCCATTTTTCGTAAACGGAGTGACCAGTGCTACTCCCAAACCCTTGAATCTGTTATATGCCATAAAATATATTACGAATGAAATTTTTACCTTTTTACTAATTTGACTGCAAAAGTACGATTTTAATGTGAAAATCTAAACATTATGACAAAATAAATGCAATTATGTCAGCAAAAACGGATTTTAGATTATCTCTCCGCTTCCGTAACAAAGATGATGGTCTTCGTCGTAAACCACACAAAATTGTCCGGGAGCAACACCATGAACTTTTTCATCTGCATCGAGACACCAGTCGCCATCAGGCTTACGGCTTATTGTACCGGTAAGATATTCCGGTGTGTGCCGTATCTTGAATGTCACTCTGTGAGATTCGCACATCTTATCCGTAGCGTCCTTTCCGTTTGTGTCCGGCAACCTGAGCCACGGGTTCTCCGTAATGAAATGAAAGTCCGTCATTTCAATGTGCTGCTTATATACACGTTCCGGGTCATACCCGTGACTGACAAACAGTATGTTGCGTTTCAGGTTCTTCTTGACTACAAACCACGGACCGCCGCCGAAGCCAAGCCCTTTGCGTTGTCCTATCGTGTAGAACCACAGTCCGTTATGTGTACCGATTTTCTTTCCTGTCTCTATTTCACGCACGTCTCCCGGGTTTTCGCCCAAGTTTCGCTTGATGTATTCGCGAAAGTCGATGTTGCCGAGGAAGCATATCCCTTGACTATCCTTGCGCCGTGCATTCAACAAATTTGCAGCTGCGGCAATGTCTCTGACTTCATGCTTCCATAGTCCGCCGATGGGGAATACCAGCTTTGAAACTTGCAGGGAATTTATCTGGCAGAGAAAATCAGTCTGGTCTTTTACCGGGTCCGGACTTGTCGATAGCCATACTTTGCCGTCTTTGACTGTGGTTGTGGCATAATGTCCGGTCGCTGTAAGGTCGAACTCGTGTCCCACTTTCTCTTCAAAACATCCGAACTTGATTAGTTTGTTGCACATCACATCCGGATTGGGAGTCAGTCCGAGGCGGGCTTTTTCCATTGTATATCCCACCACATTCTCCCAATATTCCTTGTGCAAATCAATGATGTCAAGTTTCAGCCCGTACTTTCTCGCGAGCCAGTTACAAATCTCCACATCCTCTTCAGAGGTACAGTTCCATTCCGTATCCTTTTCCGGACCGATTTTTATGTAGAACAAATGCGGTTCATATCCTTGTTCCTTCAACAGATGAATGCTTACGGCACTATCCACACCTCCACTGACGAGGGCTGCAATTGTCTTCATCTAACCAATATTCGAGGTAAAAAAAGTATGTCCAAATCGGATTTTATTTCAGTCTCTTGCTTATTTCAAGCATCTTTTCAATAGGCTTGATGGCTTTCTCTGCTATTTCGGCATCCACCTCAATCTCCGGCCATTCATATTTGAGGGTGTTATATAGCTTCTTCAATGTATTCAGACGCATGAAACTGCATTCGTTGCATGAACACCCGATGCTTTCGCTTGCTTCCGGAGGGGCAGGGATGAAAGTCTTCTCGGGACAACGCTTGGTCATTTCGTGAAGAATACCGCTTTCCGTTGCCACGATAAATACATTTGACTCATCCTTTATGGCGAAGTTCAGAAGAGCGGCAGTAGAGCCTATCACGTCTGCCACAGCCTGTATAGGTGAAGGACACTCAGGATGTACAAGAATCTTTGCCTCCGGATGCTCTTTCTTTATCTGCAAGATACCTGCAAGCGAGAATTGTCCGTGTACATGACATCCGCCGTTCCATAGAAGCATCTGTCTGCCTGTGACAGAATTGATATAGTTGCCCAGATTCTTGTCCGGACCGAATATGAGCTTCTCGTCTTTCGGGAAACTGTCAACAATCAGTTTCGCGTTTGAACTTGTCACCACCACATCGGTGAGAGCTTTCACGGCAGCGGTCGTGTTGACATACGACACAACCTTGTGTCCGGGATGTTCATCAATGAATTTTTTCAAGTCGTCGGCATTACAGCTGTCGGCGAGAGAACATCCGGCATTGAGGTCGCACACAAGCACTTTCTTTCCCGGACACAGAATTTTGTTTGTCTCTCCCATGAAATGCACTCCGCACATTACGATGATGTCTGCATCTGTCTTTGCAGCCCATTGGGCAAGAGCCAGAGAATCGCCGACAAAATCCGCCACATCCTGCACTGCACCTTCTGTATAGTAATGGGCGAGAACGACAGCATTCTTTTCTTTACATAAACGACGTATCTCTGCACTTAAATCAAGGTTGTCGTCTATAGGTTCATCAACGTAACCTTTTTCTTTCCATGATTCCTTAACCTGCATAAAATCTTATTTTGAGGATGAGGATAATCTCTTCCATATTAATATAATGTGCAAAGTTACACACTTTTGACAAAATCGGATGAATCTTTGTGATTTAAGTTCAGTAACTGTTTTAATTTTCATTCGTGGCTGTCCCGGTAATATGGATTTATGCTTTCTAACAACAAAAAACATACTAAAACCTACTTTTTCAATTTGACAAAATGATATTTTCGCCCAAAATGAAAATTTAACACTTGAAGCGATTTTTTGATGATGTCGAAAATGTGAAATTTTTAGTTCGAGGATAACTAATTGACAATCAGTGAAATATAAAAATTTTCAAAATTGTCAAAAAAAACGTGTCGGACGCAATTTTTCGAGTATTTTGCGTATTCTGATAATCTTTTGATTATTAATGCGTTACGATAGGAATCATCGTTCCCACTCTCAAATACCACTTCAAATCCATTCATTTTTCTCTTTTTGTTCAGGCACTCTTCCAAGCTGCAATTTATACACTTCTTAACATTTTGGCAGAACTTCGCTGTCTTTATTTCCGCTTCCCATTGCTTTTTCAAAAACTCCACGCTGAAAATTTCTCCAATCTACTAAGTTTTTAAAACTGTAGCGCACTGCAAATAAAATTACAGTGCGCTGAAAAAGTGACGACAGTGCGCTGGAAATTTGAAAACTTAGTAGTTTTTTCAAAAGAACTCTTCGCAGGATATAAATAAATGTAAAATATCCGCTCCAAAATGAAACACTATTTCACAATTCGCAGAGCCTTCAGAATATGCGCGTAAAATCCCCGTTCTTCGAGAAAAGTTCGGTGCGCCTCATTTTGAAGCGTTCCAGATGGCTTGAAATTTTAACATTTGACAAAATCAAAAAGATAGTAATTTTGTTATAAATAAGCAAGATGTAATCAAATACACTTGTATGCTATCATTTTGTCAAAATGAATTACCCTTCCAAAAAACGATTTCAAAAATTTTCTTATGGAGGCTCTGGTTTGCTAAAAAATTATACTTGGATTTTATGGTTTTATATTTTCAGGAAGTACTAAACAACATATATGGTTGCCTCTGGCAGAAACATTTGCCGGAGACAACCATATAGTTATGACAAGTAAATTAAAAAACAGGCATTAAAGTTTTGCGCACATTCATGCCGTGCAGCAAAAGAAAATCAAAATAAGTGGTGTCGTCAGACATTAACCTCGTCGAGAGTGACGAGTTTGTTGACAATTGCATAGATGGTGATACCTGCAGAAGAATGGATTTGCAGTTTGCGCGCTATGTTACGTCGGTGGGTGGTGACGGTATTGACGCTCAGACAGAGTGCTTCGGCAATTTCCTTATTTGCCATGCCCTTTGCCACGCATATTACAATTTCTTTCTCGCGCTCAGAAAGCTGCTCATCGCCAGCCATCGGTTCTGTCTCATTACCGCTGATTTCATCCACGGCACGACGCTGTCTGTTCAGATGTTCCAGCTTCTTCACGGCAGGGATGAAAATATTGTCCTCTACCAGACAGTGAATGCTGAGGTCTTCTGCGGTTTGGTATATATCGATGACTACAGAATTAAGTTCATTGTTGTTTTCCTTCTGAGGATAATATTGCATGAATAGATTCTTCAGTTCGTTCAGTTTTCCATCTACAGATTCATGGTGATAGCTGAGTGTGTGCATTCCTTCGATGGACATGGCTCCTCCTTCAAGCAGCTTTTCCACATACGTAAAGACTTTGTTCTCCTCATATTCCATGTGTTTGCGCACCTCATCGACATACTCATCGAAAAACTTGAGTACGATAAATGCGATTTCGTTCTTTACGGAACAATCGATGGAACTAAGCAGATGGCGTCTCATGGTAGGTAACTGATATTCCAGAAAATAGACATGAGTCTTGCGCAGGTACCCGAGCAGGGACTTCACGCTGACATGTTCCACTTTTTGCAGACGGTCTTCGGCACCATCCTTCACATAATTGATTACCGTGAGGAAGGTGTCCGTATCTACTCCGCATTGTCTGCATACATCTTGAATTGTCTTTTCGCCGAATCCGAAAGATATGCCGAAACGACTCATGACTTGCAGAAGACGATAGTCGTTGGCAATTACAAAACTCAGTTTATCCGTAGGTTTATATTGTACAGCCATATTCTTAAATATTCCATTAACTTTATAAACGATGCAAAGTTACGACTTTCCGAACTCCCGACAAATCACCATTAATAAGTATTTTGACGTGTTTTAATCTGAATAGGCTCTTTTTAGACATGAATTTTGGCGCGTCAGTACCATATTATGGGTATTTGTCGAATAAGGCAAAAGATGTAACTTTGCAGAAAAATAAAAAACAAGGATATAGGACAATATGAAATTATCAGAACTAAAGACAAATGAAAGCGGAGTGATTGTGAAGGTTCATGGACACGGAGGATTCCGCAAACGTATTGTCGAAATGGGATTCATCAAGGGGAAGACTGTGGAAGTGGTACTGAATGCCCCTTTGAAAGATCCTGTCAAATATAAAATAATGGACTATGAGGTGAGTCTCCGACGGGCAGAGGCGGAACTTGTCGAGGTCATAAGCGAAGAAGAAGCCAAAGAATGGGTGGCACAGCACCCCGACCTAAAAGGTATTCCTGTTGACAAAGAGGAGCAGATACGCAAGATTGCCGACATCAAGGTGAAGGAACTTAATGTGGTTTTTGTGGGAAACCCGAATTGTGGAAAGACCTCATTGTTCAACATCGCCAGCGGTGCGCATGAGCGTGTGGGCAACTATTCAGGAGTTACAGTAGATGCCAAAGAAGGCAAATTCTCACTTGAGGGATATAATTTCCATATAATAGACCTGCCTGGCACTTACTCTCTTTCGGCATATACTCCGGAGGAATTGTATGTCAGGAAGTATATCATAGAAAAGACTCCTGACCTTATAGTCAATGTGGTGGATGCCTCGAATCTTGAACGCAACTTGTATCTTACAACACAGCTGATAGACATGGATGTGCCTATGATTATGGCACTTAACATGTACGATGAACTTCGGGAAAGCGGAAACCGTCTGGATATTAATCAGCTTGGGATGTTGCTTGGTGTACCTATTGTGCCTACCGTTGGGCGCACGGGTGAAGGAGTCAAAGAACTTTTCCATACCATCATAGAAATTGAGGAAGGAAGACAGAAGACATTCCGCCATATACATGTCAATCACGGTTCTCTGCTGGAAAGTAACATTGAGAAGATTGAAAAGCTTATCCGTCTCAATCCGGAACCCCATCATAATTATTCCGGCAGGTTTCTTGCTATAAAGTTGCTGGAGAACGACCGTCAGGTGGAGGGTATCATAAGCACATTGCAGAACTCTGGTGACATCATATCTATGCGCAACAGGTGTCAGGCGGATATCAAGCGGGAAATTGGAGAAGACAGCGAATCGGCAATGACGGATGCGAAGTATGGATTTGTGCAAGGAGCGTTAAGAGAATGCTTTGGCAGAGTGCGCAAATACAAACGGCAGCTCACAAGACGTATCGACTCTGTGGTGACTCATCATGTATGGGGCTATCCTATTTTTCTGCTACTGATGTATCTTATGTTCTTCTGCACTTTCAACATCGGACAGTATCCGATGGATTGGATTGACACATTCGTCGGGTGGTTGAGCGAAACAATTGGAGAGAGCATGGCGGAAGGTCCCCTCAAGGATTTGATTGTGGATGGTATCATTGGTGGAGTCGGAGGAGTGATAGTCTTTCTGCCCAACATCATGATTCTGTATGCGTTCATATCGTGGATGGAAGATTCCGGCTATATGGCAAGAGCGGCTTTCATCATGGATAAGATTATGCACAAGATGGGGCTGCACGGGAAGTCGTTCATCCCCATGATTATGGGTTTCGGATGCAACATTCCGGCAATCATGGCGACGCGTACTATCGAGGATAGAAAGTCGCGGCTCATCACCATGCTGATAATACCGTTGATGTCGTGTTCGGCTCGTCTTCCTGTATATATTATTATTATAGGTGCATTCTTCCCTCACAATTCGGCACTTATCCTGCTGTCGCTTTATACATTTGGCATCTTGATGAGCATTGTGATGGCAAAACTTTTCAGCCGTTTTGTTGTGAAAGGAGAGAGCAGTCCGTTTGTCATGGAGCTTCCGCCTTATCGGTTACCTTCTGCCAAATCGGTTGGTAGGCATACTTGGGAGAAGGGCAGACAATATCTGAAGAAGATGGGTACAACCATACTTGTGGCTTCCATTGCCGTTTGGGCACTGTCATACTATCCTCACAATGAATCATTGTCGCAAGAGGAACAGATGGAGCAAAGTTATATTGGTAGGATAGGGAAGGCTGTGGAGCCTGTCATACGACCATGTGGATTCGAATGGAAGGAAGGTGTCAGCATCATTACCGGTATCGGCGCGAAGGAAATCGTGGCTTCCACCATGGGAGTACTCTATAGCAACAATGGTGAAGAGGCTTTGGAAGATGAGGATGCGGAAAATGCGCGGTTGTCACGTGTCATTGCTAACAGCGGACTTACTCCTTTGGCTGCATTCTCGTTCCTTATATTCGTTTTGCTATACATGCCGTGTATTCCTGCATGTATCGGTATCAAAAACGAATCAGGGCATTGGAGATGGGCTTTGTTCACTGTCGTATATACCACATCTCTTGCATGGATATGTTCTACGCTGGTGTTCCAAATAGGAAGTTTGTTTAATTAAATTCTATAATCTATAAAAGACTTGGTTTATGCAAGAAGTTATTGTTACGATAATAATTGCTGCGGTTGCCGCCGTTATTATCAGATATGTTTATAGGCAGATTCGTGGTAAGGGAGGAGGCTGCCATTGCGGCAAAGGAGGATGTGAAGGATGTGGCAATAAGCAGTCATGTTCTGAGAAATAACAAATTGAGCACGTGTATGATGTGCTTCTGTGAATATAAAGCCTGTCGGGAGAATGTATCCTGACAGGCTTTTTTGATGATGTGAATCCGGTTTCTTCTGTTATTGGATTGGTGAGTGTGGGAAATAGACGGGTGAATACTGAAAAGTGAGTATCTCATGTTTGGGAGTGAGTATTGAAGACTCAAAATTAAGTAAAACATTACCTTTCATTTACAAAATCAAGATAAAGTTTCACAAAATTAGAGTATTGCCGCCATTGTGAACAAGCCTTAACTTTGCACAAAAATTAAAAGGCTAAAAAGAATGAAGATTGGTAAATTTCTAAATGGTGCAACGCTTACAGTTGCAATGTTTGCTGCAAGCATGGGCAATGCACAGGAAACAAAGGACTCTCTTGAATACGGAGGATGGAACCGTTTTCGTGTAGGCGGATATGGGGAAATGGTGGCGAAATTCAAGGACTATGGCATTAATCGCTTTTACGGTAGTAGCGGAGGAAATTCGAAAATAGATAGAAATACAATCAGTATTCCGCGTTTTGTGCTTGCATTCGACTATAAGTTCAATTCCAAGTGGATTCTCGGAGCCGAAATAGAGTTTGAAAGCGGTGGTACAGGAGCTGCCTACGAACTTGAGAATAAGGAGAACGGAGAGTATGAACAGGAAGTAGAAAAAGGAGGTGAGGTGGCATTGGAACAGTTCCACATTACGCGTCTCATTGTTCCTCAGTTCAATATCCGTGCCGGACATATTATTGTTCCGGTGGGTCTTACCAACTCCAATCACGAACCGAATCTCTTCTTCGGTACTTCGCGTCCGGAAGGAGAGACAACCATTCTGCCTTCCACATGGCATGAGACAGGTCTGGAGTTTTTCGGTACATTTGGCAAAGGCTATGCCACTTTCGACTATCAGGCAATGGTTGTAGCCGGACTGAATGCCAACGGATTCGACCGCAACACATGGGTTGCATCCGGTAAGCAGGGCTATTTTGAGGAAGACAATTTCACTTCTCCGGGATATGCCTTCCGTCTTGACTGGCGCGGTGTTCCCGGATTGCGTGTGGGACTTTCATATTACTTCTGCAAGGATGCCTCGGCAAACTCCGACAAACCGCAGACTTATGGTGATTTTACAGTGCCGGTCAGAATTTATTCGGCTGATGCACAGTTCATAAACAAGTATGTGACAGCAAGAGGAAATATCCTTGTCGGAAATCTCGGTAATTCAAGGGAACTGAGCGATGCCAACGGACGTCTCAACAATAAATCTCCTTACAGCCGCACGACTCCTATTGCCAAGAAGGCGGTAAGCTATGGTGCGGAAGTGGGGTTGAATCTTCAAGGTATTTTCAATGACGACCGTGTGCCTGTAATATATCCTTTTGCGCGCTATGAATACTACAATCCGCAAGAGAAGGGAGAAAAAATGCAAGTGATGGAAAAGCGCAATCAGATAAGCATGTGGACTGCTGGTTTGAATTGGCGCGCTCTTCCTAATCTTATTGTCAAGGCCGACTATACCACAAGGCAAGTGGGTACAGGCAAGGTGTTCGGTACAGGAAAATATAACAGCGAAAACGAATTTGCCATCGGGGTGGCCTATACCGGATGGTTTTTCAAGAAGTAGAATATAAACAATTCGAGTTCTGTAAGTTCTACCTGCGAGACTTGAATAAAATGAAAATACCTGTACTAAGGAATGGAAAACAGTACACTGAAAACTCAAATCCACACTGTGGATTATAAAAACCACACTGTGGATTTTGTAAACCACTGTGTGGATTATAAAAACAACAGTGTGGATTTGAGATTTCTGTGCGCAGTTTTCAATTTCTTCCTACACACGCACTATGTTTTCAAAGCATTGTGTGTATATGCAGTATGCCTTCTTTACAATTAATCTTACAAAATAAAAACGAGCAATTCTTCTATCTCGGAAAATCAGTATTTGCAAAACTTAAATAAACAAAAAATAAAAGCAATATGAAAAAACATTTCTTTTACGCAGCCCTGTTTGCTATGGGCTTGACAATGACTGTTACGTCATGTAGTGACGATGATGACAACAACAATGGTGGTGAACCACCTATACATGTGGTGGATACACATAATATTGACTATTCGTCTGAGAATGCTTTGAGTTGGCACAACTATATGATAAATGTGGCATCGCTTCTTAAGACTGATGCAGCTACACTTTATGATTCATGGAAGGTCAGCTATGACGGAGGCGAAAGTTTTGCTGAGGCTTTCAAAAAACATTCTGAGGCTTCTGGTACAACCAGCTTCTTGGGATGTATAGAGCAGATAATTGACGGATGTTGTGATATTGCCAGTGAAGTGGGTCAGACAAAAATCGGTGAGCCATACGACTTCTGGAAGAGCAAGCAGTATGAGCAGGCTGTATTCGCAGTGGAGTCATGGTACAGCTGGCACTCACGTGATGACTATACCAATAATATCTATTCTATCAGGAATTCCTATTATGGTTCTCGCAACGAAACAATAGCAAGCAATTCTCTTTCTGCATTGGTGAAAAAGTCGAACCCGACTTTGGATGCAAGAATTAAAGATGCTATCGAACATGCAGCAAACTCAATTCAGCTTATCCCGCAGCCGTTCCGCAATAATATTGCCTCTTCAGAGACTGTCACTGCAATGGACGCTTGTGCAAGTCTTGAAAGCATACTTAACAAAGAACTGAGAAATTTCGTACAGAATTGTGACGAGGCAGATTTGCAGCCGATTGTAGAAGAATATGTAGATGTTGTCATTCTTCCGACATACGAGGATTTGAAGGTGGCAAACGAAAATCTTTATAATGACATCGTGGCTTTCACAAAGAATCCGTCAGATGCTGCATTTGCAACAGCAGCACAAAGCTGGATTAAGGCTCGTATGCCGTGGGAGCAGAGCGAAGCTTTCCTTTTC